>JABGQC010000010.1:13519-45060 GCA_018644675.1 Candidatus Thioglobus sp. | reverse complement strand
GCTAAAACTAAAGCTAGCAACAAGGAGATTAATGGGTAACGTCCCCATTAATTATAAAGTACACTTACACGATATTAATTATTAACAGAATATATGTAAATGAAAACAATTGGAATGATAGGTGGAATGAGCTGGGAATCAACAGCTAGTTATTACAAGTTTATCAATGAAGGTATTAAGAATAAACTTGGCGGATTGCACTCTGCAAAAATATGTATGTATAGTGTTGACTTTGATGAAATTGAAAAGCTACAACACCAAGACAACTGGAATGAAACTGCAAATATATTATCAAGAGCGGCACAGTCAGTTGAATCTGGTGGTGCAGATTTTTTACTTATTTGCACTAATACAATGCATAAAGTTGCCCCAGAAATCGAGAAAAATATTTCCATACCCATTCTTCATATTGCAGATGCTACAGCGGAAACCTTGGCTAAAGATGGAATAAAAAAGGTGGGATTATTGGGAACTAGATTTACAATGGAGCAAGATTTTTATAAGAGTAGATTGATTGATAAATTTAATATTGATGTTGTAATTCCCAGTGATAAAGATATGGACACAATACATAAAATAATTTACTCAGAATTATGTGTGGGGACCATATCTAATGATTCAAGAGATATATATCTTGAAATTATAAACTCACTTTATGAAAGTGGCGCCGAGGCAGTTATTCTAGGTTGTACAGAAATTGCATTGTTAGTTCAGCAAAAACACACCTCTATACCGTTGTATGATACAACATTGATACATGCTAGTTATGCGGTAGAGCAAGCCACAAGCTAAAATCTAAATAGGCGGTAATTTTTGTCAAAGTCGAGGCGTAAGGAATTTGAAAAGGCAGGAGCTTATATTTAATAAGTGACTGCTTTTGAGAATTTCGACAACAAAGCCTTTGGTGAAAAGTACCCTTATTTTTTTGACAACAAAGAGTTTGGTGAAAAGTAGCCTTATCTAGTCGAAAAAGCCATCCATATGAAGTTCGGTTAAGTCACTAAACCCACCAATGTGCTTACCATCGATAGTTAACTGTGGAACCATTCTAGCGCCATTCGTTACTTTAGAAAACTCAGCCATATGCGCGCGATCATCATCAATGTATTTTTGCTCAAAAGGCAGGTTCCACTTATCTAATAGCTCTTTGGTTTTTACGCAAATAGGGCAAGTGTGAGTTGAGTAAACGACAATTTTCATGCTTATCCTTGAAGCGCTTCAACGACTAAATCACCGATTTTGCTTGTGCCGACAACGTTGTCGCCTTCAGCTGCAATGTCTGCTGTGCGGTAGCCCTGATCTAGCACTGTGTTTACCGCACCATCGATTTTGTCAGCCAACTCAACTTGGTCAAGTGAGTAGCGTAGCATCATTGAAACTGACAAAATTGTGGCTAGTGGGTTGGCAATATCTTGGCCAGCAATATCTGGTGCAGAGCCGTGAATTGGCTCGTACATACCAAAGCCATCTTTATTAAGAGATGCACTTGGCAACATACCAATAGAACCTGTAAGCATCGCTGCACAATCAGACAATACGTCACCAAATAAATTTGACGTTACCATAACGTCAAATTGCTTTGGCGCTCTAACGAGTTGCATGGCTGCGTTGTCCACATACATGTGAGAAAGTTCAACATCTGGGTAGTCTTTAGCCACCTCTTCCATGACGTCACGCCAAAGTTCACAAACCTCCAGTACGTTGGCTTTGTCTACTGAGCAAACACGTGATCCACGTTTTTGGGCAATTTTGAAAGCTGAATGGCCAATACGACGGATTTCAGATTCTGAATAGGTTGCACTGTTAAAACCAAAGCGCTCACCATCACGAACTTCGATACCGCGTGGCTGGCCAAAGTAGATGCCAGACACTAATTCACGCACAATCATCAAATCTAGGCCTGAAACAATTTCTTCTTTCAAAGTTGAAGCGCTGGCTAGTTGTGGATACAAAATAGCGGGGCGAAGATTTGAGAATAAATCCATCTCTGCACGCAAACCTAATAGGCCACGCTCAGGACGAAGATCACGCTCTAATGCTTCCCATTGATAACCACCAACAGCACCTAATAAAATAGAATCACACTGTTGAGCAGCGTCTAATGTTGCTTGCGGCAGTGGCGAGCCAGTTTCATCATAAGCCGTGCCGCCAATGAGACCGTGCACTAACTCCATGTTCAGATTATTATTTGCGTTTAAATGGTTAATTACTTTAAGCGCCTGTTCAACAATCTCCTGACCAATGCCATCACCCGGCAACACCAATACTTTTGACATGATTCTTCCTTTTATTTAAATCTTAAAAAATGCTATTTTACTAGATTTCAACCATCTCAAATTGATCCTTGGTCACGCCACAATCAGGACAAACCCAATCTTCAGGTACATCACTCCATTTTGTACCAGGCTCAATTCCTTCTTTTGGAGAGCCTTTTTCCTCGTCGTAAACCCATCCACAAACTATACATTTAAATTTTTTCATTATTATTTCCTTTTGTTAAATACGTAAAAAAAGGGAGTAAGTCACTCCCTTTTTTGCCGAACTGGCTAAACGCTATAGATCATCAGCGTTTTTTGCCAAGTATTCAGCCACACCTGCTGGTGTATCTTTCATGCCTTCGTCACCCTTGTTCCAACCTGCAGGGCAAACTTCACCATAGGTTGTGTGGAAATCAAGCGCATCGACCATACGTAACATTTCATCAACATTACGACCTAATGGCAAGTCGTTAACCACTTGATGGCGCACAGTAAACTCTTCATCAATTAAGAATGAAGCGCGCAGCGCAATGCCTGCCGGGTGCACAATGCCGTAAGCTTCCATAATAGAATGATCTGTATCCGCTACCAATGGGAAATCAATAGGACCTAGGCCACCATCTGCTGGCTGTGTGTTACGCCAAGCGTTGTGAGTGAACTGTGAATCAACTGAAATGCCAACTACTTCAACGCCTTTCTCAGCAAATTGCGCTACACGGTGGTGGTGTGCTAGAATTTCTGAAGGGCAAACAAAAGTAAAATCTAGTGGATAAAAGAACACCATGATTTTTTTGCCTTTCAGGCTAGATAATGTAAATTCATCAACAATTGTGCCATCTGCTAATACTGCTGCTGCCGTGAAATCGGGTGCTTGTTGTGTTACTAAAACGCTCATACTTCTCTCCAATAAATAATCTATAAAACCCGTTGATTATACAACGATGAAACCTTGTATATCTTATAAAAAATAAGGGTTTAGCGATGACAAGCTGAAATGCAAGCAAATACTCACGTAAAATATCAACATGCTTAAAATCTACAATACACTCAGTAAACAAAAAGAAGTTTTCCACCCTATCGATCCTGAAAAAATAGGCATGTATGTCTGTGGCATGACGGTCTATGATTATTGTCATATGGGGCATGCTCGTGTTTTGGTGATGTTTGATGTTATTACTCGCCACCTTAGGCGCCAGTTTCCCAGTGTTACTTATGTGCGAAATATTACCGATATTGATGACAAAATTATCGCTAGGGCGATTGAGAATGGTGAAGACATTTATAGTCTGACGAACCGTTTTATTGATGCTATGCATGAAGATGAGCGTGCACTTGGCATACTGCCGCCTGACATTGAGCCACGTGCAACTGACGCCATGGATCAGATGTTTTACATGATTAAAACTCTAATAGAAAAAGGCATTGCCTATCAGGCAAAAAATGGCGACGTGTATTATTCGGTACGCAAGTTTTCAGGATACGGACAACTCAGCGGCAAAAATCTAGATGATTTAGAAGCAGGTGCAAGAGTTGATATAGATTCTGACAAAAAAGACCCACTAGATTTTGTTCTTTGGAAAATGGCCAAGCCTAGCGAGCCTAGCTGGACATCCCCTTGGGGAGATGGCCGCCCAGGTTGGCATATCGAATGTTCGGCTATGTCTACACATCACCTAGGCAAACATTTTGATATTCACGGAGGCGGAATGGATTTATCCTTCCCGCATCATGAAAATGAAATTGCTCAATCTGAAGGCGCTAACAATTGCACATTTGTTAATACTTGGATGCATGTTGGTTTTGTCAATATTAATGATGAAAAAATGAGCAAATCGCTGAATAATTTTTTCACCATTCGTGGCGTTTTGGAAAGCTTCGATGGCGAAACTCTGCGCTACTTCATTATGAGCTCGCATTATCGCTCGCCACTCAACTTTTCAGATGCCAACCTTAACAATGCCAAGTCTTCTCTTACTCGTCTATACACAGCGATTCGAGGATTGCACGCGAGTGATGCAGCACTGAATGAAGTCTCTCAGCGCTTTGATTTTGAAACACGTTTCAACGAAGCACTAGATGATGATTTCAATACGCCAATTGCTCTTAGCATACTATTTGAATTAGCAAAATTAATTAATTCTGAGCGTAGCAAAGATATTGACCAAGCCAATGCCTTGGCTCAACTTCTAGTAAAATTAGGTGGCTATATTGGCATCTTACAAATGCAAGCAGATACCTTTCTAAAACAGGGTGTCGCTCTGTCTGATGAAGATATTGATAAGAAAATTAAACAGCGCAACGAAGCTAAGACCAACAAAGACTTTGCTTTATCGGATCAAATACGCGATGAACTCACTGAACTGGGTATTGTTTTAGAGGATAGTGCAAATGGCACCAGCTGGCGCAGGGGATAATTCACGGAGGAAGGCAAGGCCTTCCTCCATTAACTGGTCTGAGATTGATACCATTCTGTTGGATATGGATGGCACCTTATTAGACCTTAATTTTGATTTGCATTTTTGGATGGAATATCTGCCTTTGGTGTATGCCAACAAGCACAATCTTACCCACCAGCAATCTAAAGATAAAATTTATCCAATGCTGGAAGCAGAGCAGGGTAATCTGCACTGGTATTGTTTGGATTATTGGCAAAAAATATTTAAATTAGATATTGCCAAACTTAAAGAGGATGTTTCTCATTTAATTCAAATTCATCCTTTTGTACTGGATTTTTTAACTCAGGCGAAACAACACAACAAGCGTATTTATTTAGTTACTAATGCACATCGAAAAACCTTGCAGCTTAAAATGCGAGTTACTAACTTAGAAAGCTATTTTGACGCCATCATCTCTTCACATGATTACAACATCGCTAAAGAAGAGCAAGGCTTTTGGCAACAACTAGAGCAAGCTGTTGGCCTTGATAAAAGCAAGAGTATTTTCTTTGATGACTCTATTAGCGTGCTAAATTCTGCCAAAAAATTTGGCATCGGCACCGTTGTAGCCATTAGCAAGCCCAGCTCCAAAATTGAAACAAAGACTGTCAAAGGGTTTATTAATATTGAAACTTTTGAGCAAGCAACGCCTCTAAAGCATCACTCATAAAAAAACCCGTCTATTGACGGGTTTTAATTGATAACAACTGGTTAGTGATTACTCACCACCAATCGCACCCATTAATGCAAAACTTTTTACAAAAGGAGTTGCCATTCTCGGATCTTTGATCATCGCACCAAAGTCACCTGCTTCGAACTTTAACTTACCCATTGTAACTGCCATGCCCATTGATGCCATGCCTAATGGCTTATCCAACCATTTCATCCAATTTTTCTTATCGGCACGCATATCCCAATCAACACTCTCCCCATTGTAGTCACCTGCTTTAACGCATTTGCCACTTTCAACGACAAAAATACCCGTTGGTGTGCCATCGCCTTTAAAGCCACAAGCAATAGTTGAAGAGAAATCAATCTCTGCCAACTTACCACTCACCTCATCAGATGCGTTCCACTCATCTTTTAATTGATTCATCCATTCGTCTGAAAACAATACTGCCATACTAATCTCCTATTGTTAGCACTAAAAAAGGTAAGTAACTCTCAACCTCACCTTCTCTCCTCAAGTTTATTCATTTTATGAATGGCAATATTATGCCTATTAATAAGTGTCAAAACTGCTTATTTTTATACCAAAAATAAAACAAAATATCATCACTTGATTTTATATAAAAACAAGATAACGTATAATCTGACGCATGAACCTCCCTTTAAAAATTGGCATTCTTTCAGATACACACGGATCTATTCATCCGGGCATTGTCACTCTGGTTAATCAATGCGATATTATTGTGCATGCGGGGGATATTATCGATGAGAAAACTTTATTATTACTAAAGCCTAAACAGAGAACTGTTGCTGTACAAGGCAATAACGACACTCATTTAACTCAATTAAAAACTACCGAATTTATTGAATTACCCGGTGGCACATTGGTGGTTAATCATGGGCATACACTGGGTCGCCAGCCTTCGCACCCTTTGTTAAGAGAGGCTTACCCCAATGCCAAAATGATTGTCTATGGACATACGCACAAACAACTAATAGAGCAAGACTCATCCCCGTGGGTTGTTAATCCGGGCGCTGCAGGGGAAATACGCAATCATGGTGGCCCTAAATGCCTACTACTAACCATTGAGTCCGAGCAAAACTGGCAGTTAAAACCTTATAATTTTAACTAGTTATCAACAATGTCCTTAGTAAAAAATCAAGTATTTCACTATATGCAATGTATAATTGATGGCTTTTATAAGTAAACAGGAACGACAATGAAAAATGCTTTTTATGCACAATCAGGCGGTGTAACTGCAGTAATTAACTCTTCTGCATGCGGCGTAATTGAAACAGCTCGCAAATATCCAGAGAAAATCGGCAAAGTTTATGCTGGTCAAAATGGCATTATTGGTGCCTTAATGGAAAACTTAATTGACACATCTAAAGAGTCAGATGCTGATATTGCAGCACTTAAGCATACACCTTCAGGTGGTTTTGGCTCTTGTCGCTACAAAATGAAATCTTTAGAAGCTAACAAAGCAGAATACGAAAGACTAATCGAAGTATTTAAAGCTCATGATATTGGTTACTTCTTCTATAACGGTGGTGGCGATTCAGCTGATACTTGTTTAAAAGTTTCTCAGTTATCTGAGTCTATGGGGTACCCGATTCAAGCAATTCACGTACCTAAGACGGTTGACAACGATTTACCAGTAACAGACAACTGCCCAGGTTTTGGTTCAGTTGCTAAGTACATTGCAGTATCCACAATGGAAGCTAGTTTTGACGTAGCTTCAATGTGTGCCACTTCAACTAAAATTTTCGTACTTGAGGTTATGGGTCGTCATGCTGGTTGGATCGCTGCTGCAGGTGGTTTATTAGATGATTCAATTCCAGTGGTTATCTTATTCCCTGAAGTTAAATTTGATGAAGAGAAGTTCCTAGCTAAAGTTGACGCTAACGTTAAGAAATTTGGCTACTGTACAGTTGTTGTATCTGAAGGTACGCAATGGCCAGATGGCAGATTCTTAGCTGAGCAAGGTACTCGTGACGACTTTGGTCATGCACAATTAGGTGGTGCTGCTCCAGTTGTAGCTCAACTAATTAAAGATGCATTAGGCCATAAGTTCCACTGGGCTGTTGCTGACTACTTACAACGTGCTGCGCGCCATTTAGCGTCAGAATCTGATGTGGAACAAGCGTACGCATTAGGTGAAGCTGCAGTTGAGCTTGCTATGCAGGGCAAAAACTCAGTTATGCCAGCAATTATTCGTACATCAAACAACCCGTATACTTGGGAAATGGGCGTAGGTGAATTAAAAGATATTGCTAACGTTGAGAAGATGATGCCTATGGATTACATCTCTGAGGATGGTTTTGGTATTACTGATGCATGTCGCGAGTACTTACAGCCATTAATCGAAGGTGAAAACTACCCTCCATACAAGAATGGCCTTCCTGACTATGTGGTCATGAAAAAAGAAATGGTTGAGAGAAAGCTTCCAACTTTCGAAGTTTAGTTCACTCAAGTAAAAAGCGAGATAAACATGAACGTAATTTTATTAGGCCCTCCGGGCGCAGGCAAAGGCACTCAAGCAACTAATATCTGTGAAAAATATGACATTCCCCAGATTTCAACAGGTGATATGTTGCGTGGCGCAGTTAAAGCGGGCACACCTCTAGGCGTTGAAGCAAAAAAAGTAATGGACGCGGGTGGCTTGGTGTCTGATGATATTATCATTGGCTTAGTCAAAGAAAGGATTCAAGAAAATGACTGTGAAAATGGTTTTTTATTTGATGGCTTTCCACGTACTATTGCACAAGCAGAAGCGCTAAAAACTGACGGCGTCAAGATTGATTACGTTGTTGAAATCCAGGTGCCTGATGAGGATATCGTTGCCCGAATGTCGGGTCGTCGTGCGCATCTAGCTTCAGGTCGAACTTATCATGTTGTTTACAACCCGCCAAAGGTTGAGGGCATTGATGATATCACTGGCGAAGAGTTGGTGCAACGTGCCGATGACAATGAAGATACCGTGCGTTCACGTCTAGATGTTTATCATGAGCAAACTCAACCCTTGGTAGACTACTATCAAGCGTGGATGGGTAGTGACAATGCAGCCCCTAAATATGGCGCCGCTGTTGGTGTTGGATCGCTTGATGAAGTAAGAGATCGTGTTTATGCTCAACTAGGCTAAACGCTTACTTTTTCTACAAACTGGGGGCTTATGTCATTAAAGACATAAGCCCTTTTTTATAATTTACTTAACAAAACCTTACAACTATGACAATTGGCCCAAGACAAATAAACGTCCCTTTCAGACCTATTCCTTTAGATGTACCAGAGGGTATGAAGCCAAATGAGTTTTTCAACTCATCTGAAAATTTAAAAGACTTGGCACAAAACAACGGCCTATTAACTAATAGTGAAGATCTGCTACTCTACCGAAAGGCACTTGGACACTCAAATCTATTTGATTGCTCCATTATTTATAACACCTCAAAAAGTGTACTAAATCCGCTGGGCAGGCCTGTTAGACGAACTCAAGTACCTAACAACGTCAAAAATGTTTGGAACCGCATGAATCAAATTATCATGAGTTTCATGCTTGAAGAATTTCCAGATGCTGGCACGCATTTAGTCTTAGCAGGTGAAGCCTCTCTAGATTCAACCTGGCCGATTACTTCACCAGGCGTGCCGAGCATTCGCATGTTGCACAACCACTTTATCGTGTTTGACAAAAAACAATTGGAAAATGCTGAACTGTCAGATCCAAAAAACCCCAACTTAACCGATGGCGGTCAACATTCGCTTTTCGCTAATTATATGGAAGATGTTTATGCTGAATTCCAATCGAAACTTAATTTTGAAATTCTGAAGCCGGTCACTGGGGAATCATCCGGCCTATCTCTGACTGGCTACCCTCAGGGTTTACCAAGTTGGGAAGTTACTGGCGGCATTGATAGTCTTAAAAATGTGAAATTTTGGGATGAGTACGATTTAGTTTTGAAAGGATTTCTTGATTTCTATAGAACCTTCTTTGCTCAAGTGTCTTGTCGAAATTCTGCTGTACCTAAGGAAGCTTATTTCCCAGAATTAATTGAAAATACACTTTTATTTAATACCTGTTTTTTATCGGCAGCTAAAAAAGTCCGTGACAAATGTATTAAAGATGCAAAGTATGCTTCTTCTATTCGTTGGCAACCTGCTTTTAAACAACTTATCTATCGCAATGACGAAGGCAAGCTGATTGTTACCATCTCTCAAAACTCGATTGGTAATGCAATTACCGAGTTACTGGGTGTTGTTGTTAATCGAGTGCCTGACGCACAAGCCTATGAGAAAGCCGAGCCTGAGCTAATCAACAAACTACTAAAGCTACGATCCAGGTTGGTAGAGGCAGATCTAGGCTGTGGCATCAAGACTGATTATTGGGAGAAAGACTAAAAGCTTAACCTACATCAATTAATAGTAAAAAAATTAACTATTAATTCATATCATGAAAATTATTCTCTATAATCATTAGTTGAAAAAAAATACGGTGCGTTTGTATATTTAATACAAACGCTTTTTTACAACCAGACCTTCAAAAGGAGAAAGAGATAATGGATGTACTTCAAATGGCTATCGGAGCCTCAATTCTAGCTGTAATTTACGGCCTATACACCATGAGCTGGATTTATAAACAATCCCCAGGTTCAGACAAAATGAAAGAAATATCAGACGCAATTGCAGAAGGTGCAAAAGCCTACTTAAATCGTCAATACACAACCATCGCCATGGTTGGCGTTGTTTTATTAGTGGTTATTACTTACTTCCTAGGCGTTACTGTAGGTCTTGGCTTTTTAATTGGTGCTGTTCTATCTGGTGCAACAGGCTACATCGGCATGAATGTCTCTGTTAAATCAAATTCACGTACTGCTGAAGCGGCTAAAAATGGTGTCAATGCTGCTTTCCAAGTTGCCTTTAAAGGTGGCGCTGTAACAGGTATGTTAGTTGTTGGATTGGCACTCTTAGGTGTTGCCGGATTCTACGCAGGACTACTGTCTTACGGTGTTGTGCAGGCTGATGCATTACATGCATTGATCGGTCTTGCATTCGGTGGCTCATTAATCTCTATCTTTGCACGTTTAGGTGGCGGTATCTTTACTAAGGGTGCTGATGTTGGTGCTGATATCGTTGGTAAAGTTGAAGCTGGTATTCCAGAAGACGATCCACGTAATCCAGCGGTAATTGCTGATAACGTGGGTGATAACGTTGGCGACTGCGCAGGTATGGCAGCAGACTTATTTGAGACTTACGCGGTAACAATTGTTGCAACAATGATGCTTGCCGGTGTACTAGGCATGGGTAACGATGCTATTTTGTACCCACTAGCACTAGGTGCTGTTTCAATTATTGCATCGATTGTTGGCACGTTCTTCGTAAAAGTATCTGATGGTGGCTCTATTATGGGTGCACTATACAAAGGTTTGATTGTTTCTGCAGGTTTAGCAGCAGCAGCATTCTACTTTGTTACAGCTGACATGAACATGGGTATGGATTTATTCTATGCTTCATTAATTGGCTTGGCACTGACAGGTGTTATGGTTGTTGTTACGGAATATTACACTTCAACTGAACGCCCACCTGTACAGCACGTTGCTAGAGCATCGCTAACTGGTGATGGTACAAATGTTATTGCTGGCATTGGCTTATCAATGAAATCTACTGCGTTACCAGTATTAGCAGTCTGTGCAAGTATTTGGGCATCATTTGACTTAGCAGGCCTGTACGGTATTGCTATTGCAGCAACTGCCATGCTATCTATGACGGGTGTAATTGTAGCGTTAGATGCATATGGTCCGATTACGGATAATGCAGGTGGTATTGCTGAAATGGCAGAGCTTCCTGAAGAAATTCGTAATATTACTGATCCTTTAGATGCAGTGGGTAACACCACTAAAGCGGTAACAAAAGGTTATGCTATTGGTTCTGCTGGTCTTGCAGCCTTAGTATTGTTTGCTGATTTTACGCATGAGCTTGGTCAATTAGCACAGTTTAAGGATATTGCATTTGACTTATCTAACCATAAGGTAATTATTGGTCTATTCTTAGGTGGCTTAGTGCCATACCTATTTGGCGCAATGGCAATGGAAGCAGTTGGCCGTGCAGCGGGTGGTATTGTGAATGAAGTACGCCGTCAGTTCAAAGAAATGCCAGGCATTATGGATTACACGCAAAAGCCTGACTACTCTAAAGCAGTTGATATGCTAACCAAGTCGGCCATTAAAGAAATGATTTTACCTTCAATTCTTCCAATCTTATTCCCGGTAGCTGTAGGCTTACTATTAGGTGCTGAGGCATTAGGTGGATTGTTGATCGGATCTATTGCGACAGGTATCTTCGTGGCAATCTCAATGACTACCGGTGGTGGTGCTTGGGACAATGCCAAGAAGTACATTGAAGATGGTAATTTTGGTGGTAAAGGTTCAGATGCCCATAAGGCAGCAGTAACTGGTGATACTGTAGGTGACCCGTATAAAGATACGGCAGGTCCTGCAATTAACCCACTGATCAAGATTATCAACATCGTTGCAATCATGATTATTCCACTACTGTAATAATCGATTGATCAAAAAAAGGAGCGCATATGCGCTCCTTTTTTTTGTATAAAATTTAAGCTATAAAAAAGGCGTGCAACAGCACGCCTTTTTCTTATATTTAGTTAGCCAGCTTAAATACCAGTACCTTTATGAATTTGTACATTTAAGCCTTTGGTATTCTTAGTCAAGACAAAGTCGGCCTGTGCCTTAAGCAGCTTGTCTGTACACTCATGTAAGTCAGTGTACTCATCTTGGCCTGTATCAAAACGCTTATCTTTTAAGTAGTAGAAGAAGCTCTTGTACTTAAAATTATCAAGCTTAATAATAATAAAAGTTGAGTTTGGATCTTCCCAAACAGCTGCTGGAAATAAAGTAGGCTGCTCCTCACCCTCTTTAGTGATCTCAATGTCGGCCAAATGAACTTCTTTCTGTTCTTTACGCCAGCGATTATTCAAATTATTTTGAATCGTAGTTAATTCTGATTCGTTAAATTCAATACTCATATCACTATCCTTGGGTTAGGATGTCTTCAAGACTAGGCTCGGAATCAGTTGTACCACCTGCTTCCATCTCTTCAATAGTAGCATCACGCACTAGGGTAATTTCAAGCAAGAAATTCACATCACGCCCACACAAAGGATTGTTTCCATCAATGGTCACTGTCTCATCGTCAACTTTAGTTACCAGAAAGTCTTTTGGTTGACCATCCTTGTTTTCCATCACCACTTTAGTACCAATTTTTCGGTATTCTTGTGGCACATTTTCAATTTTATCAATAAAAACTAGCGCTTCATCACGAGGCCCATAAAGCTTCTCTACATCGATCTTAATCTCAATAATGTCGCCTTGCTCTCGACCTTCGAGTTCATTTAGAACATCCTTGCCAAGGACATCATTTGCACCATGTACATAGCCAACAGGGTATTCAATATTTGAAAATACGTTGCCAGTTTTACGATCAACTACTTTGTAGATTAACTCAACGTATTTGGACTCTTCAATAAAATCTGCCATAATCTTTAAAAAATGGTTGCGCCAAAAATCTTAACAACGTCGCCTTCATAGCCTAAAACCAAACGACCGAGGTATTCACCTTCTTTTTTACTGTTAAGCTTGCCATTATTGGTTTGTCTGTATAAAACAGTCACATGCTCACCACGACGAATCATGCCTAGGTAGTCAGCGCCTTTTTCCAAGCCTTTGGTTAGTTCACTACGAGCAAATTGCTTACCCATTTCAACTTCATTTGCACCACGCAAAAAATCTTCTGAGAAGTTGCGTGTAAAAGCGCCATAGTTCGCATTGTTAGAAAATTTTATTAGATCATCCCACATTGGGTGGGCGATGGCCAAAATCTCTTCGTCTGTCTTATCTATAATATTCATACTAATTGTTCCACTTTTTTTGCACCCTTTTAAGGGGTAATAAATTTACTTTTTTATCTATTGTAAGTCTTTTTATCAAAACCTACAATAGATAAAAAAGACCAAGCTGCAATAGGTTGGTCTTTTTATCAAAACAGAAATTTAAACTAAATCTCTATTTATTTTTTACTCTTCGTCGTTTACCAAATGGTAACAAGGCGCTTTAGCCATTGTGTACTCACCTGTAACACGATCACGATGAGAAACTGTCAATACATGCCAGTTTTCGTCATCAAGTTTCATCGCATCACCACGGTAATAGTAACCAGGCCATCTAGTTTCCTTACGGAAGAATGTATGCTGGAACACACACTCAGAAGTACGATGACGGTGTTTAAGCTCCCATGCACGCATTAACTGGTGAATGTCTTCAGCACCTAACTTCTCTAGATCTTCTTCCATGATAGACATTTTCTGCATACCCATGTTTAGAAGCTTGTCATTAGTCATGTAAGAAACTGTTACACCACCACAGTACTCATCCATAATCTTCTGTAGACGCTGTAAACCAGGCATCGGAAGAATATAGCTTGGAGAAACTGTACCAGCAACGATTTCATTACGGCCAATTCTGTAAGTCTCAAGTGGACGGTAAATTTCTTCTTTACGATCAGCAATTTGCTTATCAGAAACAACAATACCTTCACCTTTGCCGTCATCAAGATATTGACAAGCAGCTTTAGCAGCAAGACGACCTTCAGTAAATGAACCTGATGAGAATGCATGTGGTGTACCACCAACTGCATCACCTGCACCAAATAAACCTTCAACAGAAGTCATACGGTTGTAGCCCCAGAAGTACTCTTCAGGAGATAGATCCTCAGGACCTGAACACCATGCGCCACAAGCAGTTGCGTGTGAACCCATAACATACGGCTCAGAAGTCGTTAACTCAGGGTTAATAAACTTAGGATCGATATCAGTTGCAGCCCATAAAACAGCTTGACCAACAGTCATACCTAGGAAGTTTTCCCAACCAACTTCTTCTAAATGAGGGTCTTGGAATGCTT
This sequence comes from Candidatus Thioglobus sp., assembly GCA_018644675.1. Lineage (GTDB taxonomy): Bacteria > Pseudomonadota > Gammaproteobacteria > PS1 > Pseudothioglobaceae > Thioglobus_A. The sequence continues at coordinate 30,733 of JABGQC010000010.1, read as the reverse complement.
CCATTGTTACCATGTGAATTGGACCACGACCAGCATTCATTTCAGAAATAATTGCAGAAGTACGTAGACAAGTCGGAATTGGACGAGCAGAAACGTGAGACGCTTCAGTGTTCAAGTAGCGCTTGCCAACCATTTCCTCTAATGCAGGGAACCAGTTTGATTCATACTCTTCACCGTAACCATTTTGAGTGTAAGTGTGTAAGTGTAGGAAGTATGCGCCAACAGGACCATAACCATCTTTGAAACGTGCAAGAACGATACGGTTTTCCATTTGCGTCATCTTCGCACCAGCTTCGATCAATAGACCATAAGCAGAACCAGAAGACCACGGAGCGTACCAAACACGACCTGCACCTTCACCTACTGAACGAGGTTTAAAGATGTTAGAAGCACCACCAGCACCAACAATAGTTGCCTTAGATTTAAAGACGTGGTAGTTACCAGTACGTACGTTAAAACCAACACAACCTGCAACACGGTTATCTTGTGCATCGTCCATTAACAAGTGAGTAACCATAATACGGTTGTACACTTTGTCAGCTTGCTTAGTAGCAGCTTCAGCAACGATAGGCTTGTATGATTCACCATGAATCATGATCTGCCACTTACCTTCACGCATGTATGCGCCTTTAGCAAGACCTTCAGCATTTTCACGCTTAGGATCTTTCATTAAAGGTAAACCCCATTCTTCGAATTTATGAACTGCAGAGTCAACGTGTCTAGCCATGTCGAATAATAAATCTTCACGAACCATACCCATTAAGTCAATACGTGCATAACGTACGTGATCCTCAGGGTTGTTTTCGCCGAAACGAGTACCCATGTAACAGTTAATCGCGTATAAACCTTGAGCAACAGCACCTGAACGGTTGATGTTTGCTTTCTCAGCGATTACGATTTTCTTGTTACGACCCCAGTATCTAGCTTCATAAGCGGCACCAGTACCACCTAAGCCAGCACCAACAACAAGAATATCAATGTTGTCTTCTACAATAGTTTTATAGGCTTTCATGGTATTCTCCTCCAGCTTTTAATGATAGTTTGTTAGATTCTAATGTGTGTAAACCACCGTCATCCATACGGATGTACTTAGGTTCAAATGCTAGTAACTCAGAGTTACGCATTTCAGCACTAGGCTCTTCCAAGTCTCTAAAGTCTTGGATTTTAGTTCCCCATGGTTGTGTAGTGATCGGTGATAAGAAGTTCTTAACACGGCCGTCACGGAATTTAACTCTCCATGCGATCGTACCTTTCTCTTCATCACGAATAGTACGTACACTGTGACCAAGTGGTGCAAAGTCTGCATAACCACGTACGTCAATAGCTTGGTGTGGACATGCTTTTACACATGAGTAACACTCCCAACACATATTAGGTTCAATGTTATAAGCACGACGATATTTATCGTCAATGTGCATAATGTCAGATGGGCAGATATCTACACAATGTCCACAACCATCACAACGAGTCATATATACAAAAGTTGGCATATTATTTCCTCTCTTAATTAATTAATATTAGTAGTGCTTAGGCGCTTCGCGCTTAATACCTAGACCCATGTTCGCTGGTGCATCTACAAGAAGCTCCATTGAGTGTCTATTTTTCTGGAATTCATCATCCGCAGCAGTCTTTCCACCAGATCTAGTTTCGTGTGGTAAGTTCTCGTTAGTACCGTTAGCCTGAATAATGCGCTTGTTGTAAGCTGCCGCAGGTTTGAAGAACATGTGTGAGAATTTAGACCAGTAAACGCCACCAAATAATGATGCTGTAGAAAGGATCACTAACGCGAACCAAACACCTGTGCCGCCACCGTAGATTGACCAACCTAAAGCAGTTAACGATGTTGCCATTAAAGATAATGAGAACATGTCTTTTCTAAGTGTAACGCTATTCCAAGCAACACCTTCAGCTTGACCGTCAACTTTGAATGAGAACCAGAACCAGAAAGAGCCGATAAACAACATGATTGCACCAAGATTCCACACCATTGCCAGTGTAGCAGTAGACTCTTCACCAAAAATAATCATTGCAGTCGCTGCATTGAATAGGATGAAACCGTACATTGTCAAAATGTGAACCAAACGACGAACAGGGTTATGGAACTCACCAGCTGTTGCGATATCTGTCACTACTGTGCTAACTAAGATGCCAGCCTTGTCACCAGCACTAAGCTGAGTAAGTCTTGTATCTTCTTTACCAACTGAACACGGTGCATCACCTGCTGCTAGTTGTGCTTCTGCTTTTGCTGCTGCATTAAAGAAATACGTTGTACTTCCTTTATGGATCAAGTCAGCAATTGTCATAAGTACTACTAATGCAATCATGATGATTACATATGTTTGCATACTTTCGTATCCGATGCTTTCAACTAATGTGGCAATCGGGGTTGTATCGAAATTGATCATGGTTAAATCCTCCTTAGGTTAATCAATTACTTCTGTTTATGCTAATCTTTCAATTAGCGCTTTTTTACAGTCTTTTTCTATCTCAACGTTCGTTACGTTTTCGTCAAAATCCAACTATTATACTTATTTAAAAGTTTGGTTTCAAACAAAAGGCTCTTATTTGCTAAGAGCCTTTTGCCTGGTATTTGTATTACTTCGCTGAGTGTCCGCTTAACTTAACTTCCACTTTATCTTCTTCCTTGATCGTTGCGTAGTAAGCTTGCAATACTTTAGCCACTTCAGGACGTGAGAATTCTTGTGGAAGGTCTTCGCCATCTGAAAGCATCTTACGAACCTTTGTACCTGATAAAAGAACACGATCTTTAGCTTCGTGTGGGCACGTCTTCATTGAAGACATACCACCACACTCATGACACCAGAATGTCCAATCAATTTTCAGTGGTTGTGTTACTAGTGCATCTTCAGCAATTTCATCAAAGATATTATGTGCGTCGAATGGACCGTAGTAATCATCAACACCTGCATGATCACGACCTACAATTAGGTGTGAACAGCCGTAGTTTTGTCTAAATAATGCGTGCAATAGTGCCTCACGAGGACCTGCATAACGCATATCTAATGGGTAGCCAGATTGTAAGATTGTATTATCCACAAAGTAGTTTTCAATTAATACTGAAATTGCCTCTGAACGAACATCGGCAGGAATGTCACCTGCTTTAAGGCCGCCTAATACTGAGTGAATCATTACGCCATCACAAATCTCTACAGCGATTTTCGCTAAGTACTCGTGTGAACGGTGCATTGGGTTACGTGTTTGGAATGCTGCAACTGTTTTCCAGCCTTTCTCATCAAAGTAAGCACGAGTCTCAGCAGGTGTCATGTATAAGTCACCAAACTTAGCCGGGAAACCACCGTCTGATAAAACCTTGATAGGTCCAGCAAGATTGTACTGTCCTTGCGCCTTAACCATCACCACACCTGGGTGTGCATCTTCAGTAGTTTTAAATACTGTTTCGCACTCGTGATCTTTATCAATTGTGTACTTCTCAGTAACTGTCATCGTTGCGAGAATATCACCAGACTTACTACTAACCAATGCAACTTCATCGCCTGCTTTAACATCTTCGTCGTCAGTTGATAAGGTGACTGGAATTGGCCAAAACAAACCGTTAGCCATTGTCATATTGTCGCAAACACCTTGCCAGTCTGCCTTACCCATGAAACCTTCTAATGGATTGAAACCACCAATACCAAGCATTACTACATCGCCTTCTTCTCTAGATGAACACGTGATCTTCGGTAAAGACTCGGCTCTTGATAATTCTGCTGATAACGCATCGCCCGATAATGCTAATGCATTCAGCGTGTCACTACCATGTGGTGGGACTAATTTTGACATAGTACAATCCTATTTTATGTTTAAAGATAGAAAATTATACCTATTGTGCTTTTTTAAGCATGCTCGATATAGAGATACGTTTATATATCCCTAATGATATATAAGCTAAAGTTTGATTTTAAATCGAACTCTTTGTGCGCCATCTTTGGACTTATTGGCAATCACCTTATCATTTTTAATGTCGTAATCTAATGTACCGCCACTAAATGAATCAAAACCTTGAACAAGGTGAGCATGACCTCTTAAGTGCACTAACTCTTTTTGAATGAGGTAGGTAATGTTATCTGCTGTTGCCTCAATAAATCGTGATTGGCTTGGCTGACTTTGTTGATAGTGTGCGCGTTGTTTTTTGTCGCCTTTGGCAATTACTTTAGTGACCTCCGTCTGGTTGCTAAATAACTGTATTTTTTCTGCACTCAAAATTAGCGAGCCTTGAACTACGCTAGCTTTGCCTGTATAAACGCTAAGCCCTTGTTTTTCATCAATGAGTACGGTTTGCGCTTTAACTTTGATTGGTTGCGTAGCATCATCTGCTAAGGCTATCACCATAGTTGGTATTAGAAAAATAATAAAGCAAAGTCTATTAATCATATTGCCCTACCACGCCACCTGTAAATTTAATTTTTTGCCGACCTGCATCATAACGCATACCCTTGGCACGAATATCGGCCACATTTGACTGATAGTGAATGCCATTATCTGTCGTATACAACTGCTCACCATTCGACTGATTAACCGTGAGATCCTTGGTATCAATTCTTGATCCTGAATTTTGCAAAATATTAACCTGGCCAAACAGTTGAGTTACATCGCCTAGCATGTCCAAACCCTGGGCATAAATCTTATTTTCCGTAGATAAGTAGGTGGTTTTATTATCTGCATAATAATGTTTTTGATTATTAGACTGATCAATATATAAGTCTTTAGTTAGCATTTTTTGTCCGCTGTCTTGATGGATCACTGTATCACCGGTTAGCTTCATTTTGTCAGCCTTGGTTTGCATATGCATACCTTGAGATAAAATTTTGGCATTTTCACCCAGATAAGTCACTTTTTTATCGCTCACCAAGTCATCTGTTTTAGTATTAACCAGTAATTCCTGCGTGTTCATTTTATGGCTAACGCCATTACTGGACGATACATCAACCTGGCCCTTGAATTTAACCTCTCCTGTTTCCAAGTAATTGGCACGTTTGGAGGTTAGTATGTAGTTTTCCTCCCCTTGCTGGTCATAAGTAACCACTCTAGGGTTAATTAAAAGGGCTGGATTATTCTTAAAGTTATAATACTGATCTGCCTCAACAAAATGCGACAAACGCTGATGAGCATCAAACTCTTGCAAAGCAAAATGATCAATTTTTTCAACATAGGAAACCTCTTTTGACACTAGCTCGTTATCTGTCAAGGGCTCTGGTTTTTTAGATTGCAGTATATCAAATGAATATGACAGGCCTCTCATCAAAAGCCACATGGTGGCAATAATCACTATAATAAAAGTCGTAATTAATAAGTTATGTCTTAATTGAAAATTCATTATGTCAAATTCAGTTGAAAAAATTCGTGGTATTTACGCCATTACACCTAACCAAATACTTGACATAAAGCTTATTGAGCAAGTCATTACTCAACACTCTATTGGTATTCTTCAATATCGTCATAAAACTAACAATACAGAAGTCAAACTCAACGAAGCTCAGCAATTACGTCAACTGTGTTCAGAGCATAATACTTTATTTATCATCAATGATGATATCAACCTAGCGCAAAAAGTTAACGCGGATGGCGTTCATCTTGGAAAAGAGGATGCATCGATTGCAACTGCTAGACAACATCTAGGTGAGAATGCCATCATTGGCGTGAGTTGTTATAACGATCTTAAACTTGCTCAATCAGCCGAGCGGCAAGGTGCAAGCTACGTGGCCTTTGGTGCACTATTCATTTCAAGCACCAAACCTGGCGCACCTGTTTGCTCACTTGATATTGTCACGCAAGCCAAACAAACGCTTAACATTCCTATCGTTGGCATTGGCGGGATAGATTTTAACAATCAACAGCAAGCTATTAATGCTGGCTGCGATTCAGTCGCCATGATTAATGCCTTATTTCAATCGAACGGCTAATTAATTTCTATAATTTGTTGCACACTAGGGCAGTACAAAGCGCAGTTGATGGTATTTGGATACACGCCTGATAAAACTTGTTTATAGAACAGCAGCTGCTTACTGTGCGCTTGCTTTTGTCGCTCAATAAACTGCTCAATAGACTCATGCTCTGCCAGGGTGGCAGTCTTGAAATCAATAATCCATAAAATATCGTCATCAATAAATAATCGATCAATAACAATACTGTGATTATCAACAACAAATTCAGCTTCAACTCGAGTCGATTCTCGAATTTTGAAAAGCCACTCAAACAGCGGATCACTTTGAGTATTTTTAAGCATATGTGTAATAAATTTTGCCTGCTGACTTAAATCCTGTTGAGCAAACCCCGCTTCAATTAGGCGCAATTTAATACTGACTTGCTCAGGTGAGAGCTGCTCTTGTTCATAATATTGATGCAGCAGTGTGCCCAACAAACTCTTAAATTGTAGCTCAGCACTCAGCTGAAAATCAATCTGCTCACTGGCTGAATCTTCCAGCTGCTGATAGTCTGGAAGATCTGTATAACGCACCAGTTTTGGCGCCTCTTTGGCAACTTGCTCATCCGCAATAATGGTTGGGCTAACTTGATCAAACTGCGACTGAAATTTTGAAGCTAGCAAGGCCAGCAAGGTATTTTTGCCCGCCTTATTGGCGTTGTTCAAAGTACCTAGCAAATGAACAGCCTGCTTAGCGCGCGTCATCGCAACGTACAGCAGGCGCAGGGTTTCGTTTTTATTTTGCTGAGATTCAACATGCTTTAGGTAGTCGTACGTTGCACTTTCCTTGGACTGTTCATAAGATTTCATTGGTGCCAATAGTAAAGATTGGTCAGCAGATTCTTGCAGATGAATAATCGGTGATTGATTGCTCTTTGAAGATTTTCCTAATCCAGGCATAATAACCCAATCAAACTCCAGGCCTTTAGACTCATGAATGGTCATCAGCTGAACACGAGCACTAGAACTAGGCGCATACAGCTCTGCTAACATTTGGCTAATGGTGGCCATATTAAGTTTTTGTTGCGACTCACACTCATGAATAATTTTCATAAACTGATCTTTAATCATTAGCTCTTTAACCGACAAACTCAGCTTTGGCATTAACTGATAAAGCGCAAATTCAAGCATCTGCACAAAGCTAAATCTTGCTCGCTGATAAACAACCTGATTCAAAGCATCAGCAACGTGCTGTGCACGCTTTACGCCATCTGCACTCATGTTTTTTAATACCTCTTGACTTCCAATGAGATCCAAGACAATTTGCTCATCATGTTGAGATAACACCAGCAAATCTTGCAAAAGTAGTCCGCACCAAGGTGCTCGTAACAAGCTAAGCCAGGCTGTTTTGTCGCCCAAGTGTAGTAAAGAACGTGTAAGAATTAACAAATCCTTAGTGAACAATTCTTCTTTAAGTGGTGTGGTTTTAAGCGACTCAAACTCAACCCCCGCCTGCTTTAAATTGGGCACAATATATTTTAGATGAGATCGACTTCTAACCAAAATTGCAATCCGTTTATCAGGATTTTTTTGAACAATGTCCAGGACAATTTGCGCCTCGCGCTCATCTTCTTGATAAGCACAAGGATACATCTGAATTGCCTGGTCATTATTCTGATTAGCAGCAATGGATGGCGAGTAACAAATAGCGCCTAAATACGCATCTTGTTGTTGAGGAAATATTTTGGAGAAAATCTCATTATTAGCCTCAACCACCGCCCTTGATGAGCGAAAATTAGTCGTTAGTTGTAAAAATTCTGGCTTAATGTTGGCAATACCTTGGGCGCGCACTTGCAAAAACAATCCCACTTGAGATTGTCTAAATAGATAAATCGATTGCATGGGGTCGCCCACCAAAAACAAGGTTTTGCCATCATCTGCCTGCCAATTTACAATCAACTTTTCAATCAGTGCAAACTGCGTACTGGAAGTATCCTGAAATTCATCAATCAATAGGTGCTGAATCTTGTAATCTAAAAATAAAGCGATATCACTTGTTTCATGTTCACTTAGCGCCTGATCAGCATCAAGTGCCACCTGAATAAAGTCAGTCGCTTGCTGTTCATTAAACAAAATGTTCAATTGGGCAACTGCAATTTTTAAGACTTGGGCAATATCATCCAGTGCTTGAATTTGCATGTCATCAAAATTTACATCTGGCAACTTATTAACATCACGCAGTAGTGCTTGCAAGGTTGGCTTGCCTGCCAGCTCAGCCAGTGTATCGAGCACTGTTTGCTTTTGAGCTTTTAGCTCTGGCGGAAAGCCATTAGCCTTGGTGAGTTTTTTACGCCAGTCGCCTGTAGCAGTAAGACACACATTGGCCAGATTTTTCCATTGGGTTAAGTCATTAACACTCGCAGCTGGCAGCTGGTCAATGCCAGCCACTTCTGCTTGCGTGTTATCACTCAATGCTGCGAAAAACTGAGCGTCAAAATATGGCTTGATCTGTGTTGATAACTGCTCTAAATGGCGATCAATAATAGCTGCTGCAGAATTTTCTAAATTTTTAATATTTAGCGTATTTTGCAAATAGAGCTTGTTTAACCACTGATCACGTTTTTTCAGCATAGAGGTAACTAACTGATAAAAACGATTCACATGATTATCAAGATATAACAGCGTGCTACGTACACACGTGCCAAACTCCTTAGAGTCTATACTTAATAAAGTTTGCTTGGCTGCTTGCAGATAGAAATCATCTTGTTGCCAAACTTGGGTAATAATTTGTTTATTGACCCAAGTTCCTGGCTGCGGGTATCGATTGGTAATGAGATTAGACAAGCCGTCAATAGTTGAGATTTTGAGTCGTTGTGGCATGTTAATTAAATCCCAGCCATGTGCGCTTGATTGCGCTAACACAGCCACCGCCAAATCATAGGTTATCTGCTTGTGCACCTGCTCTGGACGCGCGCCCGAGGCTAATTTAAGTGCGCCAATAACTCTCGCCTTTAGCTCGCTTACTGCTTTTTTTGTAAAGGTCATTGCCAAAACACTCTCTGGAGAGTCGCTAACAGACAAGAGTTGTAAATAACGCTGTGTCAGCAACTCAGTTTTTCCCGAGCCTGCTGGCGCCTGAATCAGGAAAGAACGTGTGACATCTAGAGCTTGAGATCTTTGCGCTTGGTCATCCATACTCAAAGCCTATCTCAGCCTACATAGAGTCAGGTGCACTAACGCCCAAAATACCCAGCCCGTTAGTCAGCACTTGCTTCACCGCTTTGATTAACAACAATCTAGTGGATCGCAATACAGCATCATCCACCAAAAACTCACTATTGTTGTAATAACTATGGAATTCACCGGCCAGATCTCGTAAATAATAAGCCAAAACATGAGGCTCATAATTCAGTGCACTTGCCTGTAAGACATCTTTATAACGATTTAATTCTTTAATTAAAGCAATCTCGGTGTCACTTGTTAATTTTGATAGTTCGGCATCAGCGTCATCCATTGATTGTGCTTGCTTAAGTACTGAGCAAATGCGAGCGTGGGCGTATTGAATATAAAATACTGGATTTTCATTAGTTTTGGACTTGGCCAAATCAAGATCAAAATCCATGTGCTGCTCTGATTTTCTTAAAATATAGAAAAAACGCGCTGCGTCATTACCCACTTCATGGCGTAACTCTTCTAATGTTACAAACGAACCGCTACGTGTTGACATGGCCACTTTTTCGCCGCCACGATACAAATTAGCAAATTGCACCAGCAAAATTTCTAACTTATCAGGGTTGTGCCCTAGTGCGCTAATAGAAGCCTTAACTCTGGCGATATAGCCGTGATGATCCGAACCCCAAATGTTAATAATTTTGTCATAGCCGCGCTCAATTTTTTCTAGATGGTAGGCGATATCAGAAGCGAAGTACGTATGAATGCCATTATCTCGCACCACTACACGATCTAAGTCATCGCCAAAATCTGTGGTTTTAAACCACAAGGCGCCATCTTTTTCATAAATGTGTCCCGACTCTTGCAAGGCATCTACAGTTTTTTTAGATAAACCAGAATCAACCAAAGACTGTTCTGAAAACCACTGCTGATATTCAATACCGAACTCAGATAAATCCTCTTTTATTCCGCCCAAAATACTGTCAATCGCCAATCTAAATATATGTTGATAGTCCTCGCCAAGCATCTTCTTACAGTTGGCAATCAGTGCATCAATGTGCTTCTCCTTATCGCCACCATCTTTCTCATCCTTACAAACATCTTTGGCAATATCATACTTTTCTACACCACTAATTTGCTTAGCAATATCGGCAATATAATCGCCTTTGTAACCATTGTCAGGAAACACCTCAACCTGACAAAAACGCAAATAAACCGAGGTTGCCAAGATGTCCATTTGTCGTCCAGCATCATTCACGTAATATTCGTTATCCACACTAAATCCAACAGCGCGCAACAAGTTTGACACCGTGGCACCGTAAGCTGCACCCCGACCATGACCTACATGCAACGGGCCAGTCGGATTAGCGGAAACAAATTCCAATAAAATGCGCTGGCCATGGCCGACTTTAGACAGGCCAAAATCATCGCCCTGGGTAAAAATATCATCTAGCACCTGGTTATTTGAACCTTGAGACATAAAGAAATTAATAAATCCAGGTCCAGCAATCTCAACCTTGTCAATTTCACTGGCGTTAACAAGCTTATCGACAATTTTTTCAGCCAAAACCTTCGGCGCACACTTGGCTTGTTTGGACAATACCATGGCAATATTTGAAGCAAAATCTCCCTGAGTTTTATCTTTAGAATGATCCAGTCGAATCTCACTTGGCGCACTTTCTAAAACACCCTCATCAATCAATGATTGCAATGCTTGGGTTAATAGTTGCTGTAATTGTTGTTTCATATCAAACCTGTTTATTTATCTTTTTTTAATTAGTGCGCTTCTTGCCAAGAGCTGCCCGTGCCCACGTCCACCTTCAGTGGAATGTCAAGCAAGTAAGCATTCTCCATTAAGTCTTGTATTTTATGAGTAAACTCATCTACTCGATCGGCTTTCACTTCGAAAACCAACTCATCGTGGACTTGCATAATCATTTTAATGTTGTCATTATTTGAGCCAATCCAGTCGTGCACATCAAGCATGGCTTTCTTGATAATATCAGCACTTGACCCTTGCATAGGTGCATTAATAGCTGTTCTAAGTGCATGCTGTTGTAACATTTTATTTTTAGCATTAATTTGTGGCAAGTAAAGCCTTCTGCCCATCACTGTTTCAACATAACCCTGGATTTTGGCAGACTCTCGAGTATCTTCCATATATTGAGCCACACCTGGATAATTCTCAAAATAGGCGTCAATATACTCTTTAGCCTCTGTACGTGACACATCAATTTGCTTAGCTAGGCCAAAAGCACTCATGCCATAAATCAAGCCAAAATTAATCGCCTTTGCTCGACGTCTCTGCTCTTTGGTCACCTCATCAATGGCCACCTGAAACATGGTGGAGGCGGTTGCACTATGCACATCTTGATCATTCTTAAAGGCATTGAGTAAATTGGCATCTTGGGAGATATGCGCCATAATTCTAAGCTCAATTTGCGAATAATCTGCAGCAATAATCACCCGATCTTTGCTAGCAATAAAAGCCCCACGAATACGCGCACCAAGCTCAGATCGAATTGGAATATTTTGCAGATTTGGGTTTGATGAAGACAAGCGCCCTGTCGCCGTAACTGCCTGATGATAAGAAGTATGCAAACGCTTAGTGTGCAGGTCAATTTGCTTAGGCAATGCCTCTAAATAAGTTGAATTAAGCTTGGTCAGTGTTCGATAGCTCAAAATCAAATCAACCAAAGGGTGATCCAACAGCTTTAACGCCTCTTCATTTGTAGATGGCGCCCCTTTTGGAGTTTTTTTCTTCGGTACCAAGCCCAGACCGTCCTCAGAAAATAAAATTTGCTGAATTTGTTTAGGTGATTCTAAATTAAACTCTTCGCCTGCCAGCTCATAAGCTTGCGCTTGAAGACTTTCCATCTGCGATTTAACCTCTATTTGTTGCATGCCCAATGAATTGGCATCTAGCTCAACACCATTGCGCTCAATATTTAGCAAAACCCTCACCATCGGCAGCTCAATACGCTGATATAGCTTGACCAATTTAGGATATTGGGCAATTTGCTCGTCCAGCACCTGATTTAACAAATCAGTTACAATCACATCTTCGCAAGCATAAGGGCTGGCAACTTCAAGTGAGACTTGGTTAAAGGTAATTTGCTTCTTGCCCTTACCGGCAACCTCAGAAAATGTAATGGTTTGATGATTAAGATAATGCTCAGATAGATCGTCCATGTTATGGCGTGTCGCCACTGAGTTAAGCACATATGACTTCACCATAGTGTCGTCGGTAATGCCGTTTAGATCAATTTTATAATTGGCTAAAACATGTGCATCATATTTAAGGTTTTGCCCCACTTTTCCAATAGCTGCATTCTCCAAGATAGGTTTAAGCGCCTGTATTACGCTCGAAAAATCAAGCTGTTTTGGTGCATCTAAATAGTCGTGTGCAACCGGAATATAAAAACTATCACGTTCAATTAAGAATACCCAGCCTACAATTTTTGCATTCATGTAGTCCAATGAGTCGGTCTCTAAATCAAGCACGAAGTTTGAGCAATGTCCAAGGCGTTCAAGCATCTTTTCAAATACCACTTGATCTAAAACTGTGGTTTGTGAATATCCTTCTAGTAGACTTTGTGCGGGTTTAGAGACCTCAAGAGGCTGCTCAATAGTTTCATTAACAGAAGAGATGGACACCTCACCAAGCTGCTTATGCCACATAGAAAATCCATAGCGCTGGTATAGCTCGGCTAATTTTGTGCCATCTTGTCCGGGCTCATTGTCCAGAATATTACAAGGTAAATCCACATCAAATTTCAAACTCACTAGTCGGTGCGACAAGTCTAAAAGGTCAAAATTATCTCGCAGCTTTTCACCCACTTTACCTTTAATTTCATGCGCATGCTTTTTAATACCTTCAATATCTTGATAAGACTGAAGCCATTTGATGGCTGTTTTTGGCCCAACACTCGGCACCCCTGGAATGTTATCCGCACTGTCGCCAGTGAGCGCTAATAAATCAAGAATTTTCTCGGGTGTAACCCCCATTTTCTCAATCACGCCATCACGATTATAAGTGCTTCCCGTCATATCTAGCTGGGAGATGTTATCACTCACAAGCTGCATTAAATCTTTGTCGCCACTAGCAATAATGGTTTTTATATTGTTCTGATCAGCACACCGACTCAACGTTGCAATGACATCATCAGCCTCCACACCAGGAACACACATAAAATGAAAACCCATGGCGCGAATGATTTCATACAGAGGTTCGATTTGTATCACCAATTCCTCGTCTGCCGGTTTCCTATGTGCCTTATATTCTGGGTAGATTTCATGACGAAAGTTCTTACCCTTGGCATCAAAAATAGCAATCAACTTGGCCTCAGGGTATTGTCTTTGCAAACGTTTAACGGCATTCACCACGCCAAACATAGCACCCGTTGGGAAGCCCTCTTGGTTGCTCAAGTTTTGTTTTAAGGTGGAAAAGTAAGCGCGGAATAAAAACGCCGAACCGTCTAGTAGTATAAGCTTATGTGACATGCGCCCAATTTTACCAATTTTTACCCGTCGCTTAAGTTGTAAAATAACATTACTTTAGTAATTTTTAGCCCTATGTCAGAAGCACTCATTCATGTTGACCAAGTCAGCCTAAGCCATCATGGAAAAAAGGTTCTAGACCAGGTAAGTTTTGAGCTTAAAGCGGGTGAATTTATCACCCTAATCGGCCCAAATGGCGCCGGCAAAAGCTCTTTGATTAAAATCTTATTGGGCTTGATTAAGCCAGATACGGGCCACGTTAAAAAATCGGCCAAAATTCGCCTAGGCTATACACCACAAAAATTCATACCCAATGAATTTATCCCAATTACTGTCACTGGATTTTTACAACTTAATCAAAAAGTATCAGCTCAATTTTTAGAAGATACAGCTAAGCTAACGGGTATCGAATCAATTCTCAAGAGTGAATTAAAGCGTTTATCAGGTGGAGAGATGCAGCGCGTGTTGCTAGCAAGAGCTTTGCTGGCAAAGCCCAATGTTCTTATTCTTGATGAGCCCGCCCAGAATTTAGATGTCAACGGCCAAATGCATCTGTACAAGCTCATTCAAGATATTCACCAACAGCAGGGGTGTGCAGTGCTAATGGTGTCGCATGACTTGCACCGAGTTATGAAAGAATCAACTCAAGTATTGTGCCTATATCATCATATTTGTTGCATGGGGCAGCCAGAATCCATTTTAAAAGATTCTCAATTTAATGATTTATTTGCCGATCAAATGGATGATTTGATGGCCACTTATGAGCATCATCATAATCACTGTCATGAAGACTAGGGTAACTGGCTAATTTCTAACTCCAGCCAAAGCTAAAACTTGTTTTATTGAGCGAACATCCTGGCAGAGTTTTGTTGCAAAAAATCACCTTTAGAAATTTCAACCAACAAATCCCAACGACCCTTGAGTGGCAAAATCACTTCTAGTTGATAAGCGCCATCGTCAGTCTTTGACATTGGCATTGAAAAATCATGTTTCATCTCTAGTGGTCGATAAAAATAAGCAGTCGCATCAGCCTTGTTAAGGCGCTTATCTTGCTTGGTGCTAACCGCTCGATAGACCTGTTTAACGCCATGAGTAATTTTTTCAGGCAAGGCCAACTCTAACTTCCAACCCTGCTCAACTAACTTGTTGCGATTTTCCAAGGTTTTTCCATAACGCTGTCCTGTCTCATATGCATCAGCCACCACCATGCCTGGGTGGGTTTCTAGGGCGGTGATAATACGCCAAACTGTCGCGCCAACTAGGGCAATAAACAAAACCAACATTAGCATCATTACAGGGGATTTTTGTACACTCATCGCATGCTTCTCGGGGTGAAAAATGAAGTGTCATATTCTAATGTAGATTGAACACCTTTAACCACAAAAGTTACCTTGTAATCATCACCCACATTATTTTCATAAGCAGACAAATACACAAAAATAGATTTCACATTACCCGTGGGGATCATTACTGAGCCTAGTGTCTCTTTAGATGTCAACCCTTTGATCGGACTCTTAAAACTAATCGCAACCTGCATATCTTTATCGGTTTTGTTCATAACCTTAAGCTCGTACTTATTACGAATAGAGCCGTCTGATAACTGCACAAATAATGGCTGCCTATCGTGCAAAACCTTTAGATCCATTGAGGCTAGTGTACTCATACCATAAGCCAGTATTGATAAAGCGATGACCAAAATTGAACCATAGACAATAACCCTAAACCTTTTATACAGAGGCTTAGGCGCCTGTTTAAATTCCATCTCGGCTAAAGAGGTATAACGGATTAAACCCTTTGGCCTACCCACTTTTTCCATCACCACGTCACATGCATCAATACACAATCCGCAAGTAATACAGCCGTATTCTTGGCCTTTACGAATATCAACCCCTGTTGGGCAAACAGCCACACATTGATTACAATCAATGCAATCGCCATTACCCTCAACAAATTTACCTTTTTTGAGCTTGCCACGGTTTTCACCGCGATAATAATCATAAGTTGGCATAATGCTTTGATTGTCAACCATCGCACCTTGAATACGTGCATATGGACAAACCCACATACAAGTTTGCTCACGCATAAAGCCGGCAAAAATATACGCACCTGAAGCAATAGTAATGGTGATTGTTAATGTCATTGTAGTGATATCAGCATTAAAATAATCTGCCCAGCTAACACCAAAATACAGCATCCAAGTTATGCCGGAAAATAAGGCAATAGACATCCAAATAGCATGCTTAATAACTTTCTTTCTTATCTTGGAAAAGCTGATTGATTCTTTATCTAGCTTACGACGCTTAATTGGCGCGCCTTCTACCTTAGTCTCTACCCAGGTAAAAATATCAGTCCAGATTGTTTGGAAACAAAAATAACCGCAAAAAACTCGACCAAGCACAGTGGTCATGGCTGCCAATAATATCGCTAAAAAAAGCAGCACCATCGTTAGCATCCAAATATCTTGTGGAAAAATAGTAATATCAAATAAGTGATATTGTCTATTTTCCATATCAAACAAGATGGCTTGTTTGTCATTCCAAGTAAGATAAGGGCCAATGAAAAAAGGGGTCCAAAAAATAATAGCTAGCCATTTAAAATTTCTAAATTTTCCACCCATTCGTTTGGCATGAATCGTTTCATCACCAAGATTTTGTACCCAAAGATCTCCCTCTTCATACAAAGTTTCAAGTTGGATTTTGTTATCACTCATGGCAGCCTTTTTTACGGTTTAAAACAACGCTGATATCATAACATTTTTCTTATTTTTTTTCTTGATTGAAATCAAATAAAGTTCAGAAAACTGCCTAGTACCTATTAAAATTACGTATCTGATATAATGTCCAATTTTTTACGACCAAAATTACCATGAAAGAGATTATCGAAGCTGCTTTTGAAGATAGAGCAAACATCAATCCACAAACTGCAACACCTGAAGTTAAACAAGCTGTTAACGAGGCAATTCGTATGCTTGATTCTGGCGAAGCTCGCGTTGCCGAGCAACAAGCAGTTGGCGACTGGGTTGTCAACGAGTGGCTTAAAAAAGCCGTATTACTATCTTTTAGAATTGCAGACAACGTACCTATGCAAGGTGGCTTTACTCAATATTACGACAAAGTACCTTCTAAATTTGCCGACATGACACCTGAAGAATTTAAAGCAACTGGCGTTCGAGTTGTACCGCCTGCAAGTGCACGTCGTGGTTCATACGTTGCTCAAGATACAGTACTTATGCCATCATATGTCAACATTGGTGCTTACGTTGATTCTGGCACTATGGTTGATACTTGGGCAACAGTTGGCTCATGTGCACAAATTGGTAAAAATGTTCACCTATCAGGTGGTGTTGGCATTGGTGGTGTTTTGGAGCCATTGCAAGCTAGTCCAACAATTATTGAAGATAATTGTTTTATTGGCGCTCGATCAGAAGTTGTTGAAGGTGTGATTGTTGAAGAAGGCTCTGTTATTTCAATGGGTGTTTACATTGGTCAATCTACTAAGATCTTTAATCGTGAAACTGGTGAAGTCACTTACGGTAGAATCCCTGCAGGCTCAGTTGTGGTTTCTGGCAACCTGCCTTCTAAAGATGGCTCATACTCACTTTACTGTGCAGTTATCGTTAAACAAGTAGATGCTAAAACTCGCTCTAAAACAAGTATTAA
>JABGQC010000010.1:0-13419 GCA_018644675.1 Candidatus Thioglobus sp. | reverse complement strand
GTGCAGTTATCGTTAAACAAGTAGATGCTAAAACTCGCTCTAAAACAAGTATTAATGAGTTATTAAGAGGGATTTAATAAAATCCTAATGGAGGTTTTATTTTTAACAAAGAAGGTAATTGCTTTTTTTGTTGAGCCTTTAGGATTAATTCTAACATTAGCCATTATTGGTTTATATTTTTTATATAAATCTAGCTATACAAAAGCTAAACTTTTTTTAAGTTTTTCTATATCTCTGCTATTACTATTAAGCTATCCACCAATAGCTAACAATCTAATTAAACCATTAGAGAGTGTGTATCCACAATATAGATACAGTAATAAGAACATTGAATATATTCACGTACTTGGCGGTGGTCATTATGATAATCAGAACCAACCTTTATCAAGTCAAATTGGTAATGCTAGCCTTAAAAGGACCATTGAAGGTATTAGCATTTTTAAACAAATCGATAAAGCCAACTTAAAGCTTATTTTTACTGGATATGCAGGGCCGGGTAATTTCACGTCTAATGCTGAGATGAATGCGAAAATTGCTAGAATAGTAAGCATCTCCAATGATAGCTTGATCATTAATGGCGCCCCAAGAGACACTCAAGAAGAGGCTGTGTTTGCTAAATCAATTATTGGCAACAAGCCATTTATACTAGTAACTTCGTCATCACACATGCCAAGAGCCATTAAATTATTTGAAAATATGGGCATGAATCCAATAGCAGCACCAACGGATTTCAAAGGGGGGAATAAATCATTATTATCCGTCCCAAATATTAGGGATTTTGAAAAATCAAGAAATGCTATCCATGAATTTTTAGGCATAAGTTGGACCTATATTGTTAAGTAGGAACAAAAAAAACCCGCCTTACGGCGGGTTTTTTTTGGTTGTTTATATCGCTAAATTAACGACGCGTGAATAAAGCATAAATAACAGCGACCGCTGCTAAACCGACCAGTCCGTGTGAACCAAGACTGGCAACGATGCCTGTAATAGTGCCGATCACATCGCCACCAATAAATGGTACGCCTTGAGCGCCCGTACCGAAGATTACCTGAACCACGATGGCTAAAGCAATTAATGCAATACCCGCTTCGGTTAGTTTTTTGATTGTACCTATAGCAGTATCAAACATAGTTTTCCCCTTTTAGTTATATTAACAACCCAATCTTTGTGATTGGATTGTTAACAATTTAGAGTGTTTATTAACTTATGTCAAGTATTTTTGATGAAAAAGTGCAATAAAAGTAGTATTTAAGGCACTATATTTTGAAAAAATGCGAAATTTTTAGCGCTAAAGCGCTGATTGGGTAACCGATAGCGCTATTCCAATAAAAATTACCAGTCCAATGTAATTATTATGTAAAAAAGCTCTAAAACAGGCTGTTTTTTGCCGATTTTTGATTAAAAACTGATGATATATCATTAATAAGGCACTCAAAAACAAAGAAAAATCGTAGAAAATTCCCAGTTTAAAAATTTCCGAAATTTTTAATAAGATAACAATAAGCCCAATTTGTAATCCAGCCAGAATCAATCGATCGTATTGCGCAAATAAAACAGCGGTGGATTTAACCCCAATTTTTAGATCTTCTTCTCGATCCGCCATGGCATACATAGTGTCATAAATAACGGTCCAAATAACGGTGGCTAAAAAAATCCACCAAGCAGCACCTGGCACAAAACCATTAGTCGCTGCAAAAGCCATAGGCACGCTCATGGCAAAACTTACACCTAAAACAAACTGAGGCAGGTGCGTCCAACGCTTGGTAAAGGGATACAAAGTGGCCAGAATAGCAGCAACTAGTGCCAACTGCACAGTGAGTGTATTAGTGAACAACACCAAAATGAACGCCACAACAATCAAGCCAAAAAATAACTTTAAAGCATCGGCGGCATTAACTTCTCCTGAGGCGATTGGTCGATTTTGAGTACGCTCAATAAATCCATCAATTTTGCGATCAGCATAGTCGTTAATCACACAGCCTGCAGAACGCATCAATACAACCCCTGAAATAAAAATAGCCGTCAGTTTGATTGATGGCCAACCACCTGCGGCCAAAAATAAAGCCCATAAAGTTGGCCATAAAAGTAGGTAAATGCCTACTGGCTTATCTAGACGCATTAAACGAAAATAGGCGTTCATAACTTTGCTAAAAATTGTGTCAACTCATCAGACAAAGGGGCTTGCACCTTTTGGATGTCACCTGTTAATGGATTGGTAAAGGTAAGCTGATGCGCATGCAAAAACAAACGCTTAAGTCCTCGAAATTTCACTTGTCGATCAAATTCCTTATCGCCATATTTATCATCACAGGCAATCGCATGTTCTGCATATTTTGCATGTGCTCGAATTTGATGAGTACGCCCCGTCTCGATGGTGACTTCCACCAATGAAGCGGAAAAATCCTCTTGGGTGAAATTTTTAAGTGGCTGAAAATGACTCACTGAATGTTTACCCTTGCTGTCTACCACTGCGTATCTTGAATTCTGATGAAGTGGCGCATCAATGGTGTGGCGTTTTTTTGACCACGTCCCTTTTACCAAGGCGGTATAGCGCTTTTCCATTTCATGTTGATGAAGCTGCTCGTGCAGATTTTTAAGCACGCTACGCTTTTTAGCAATGAGCAGCACGCCTGAAGTTGCACGATCTAGACGATGAACCAGCTCAATAGGCTCTTTGTATACTGATCTAAGCGCCTCAATAACACCCGTGTCCACACCACTACCACTGTGAACAGCCACACCACTTGGCTTATTGATAATCAACAAACCCTTGTCTTCATAAATAATGGCGTCCATCAATATTTTTTTAAGACTGTCTGAAACATGCGCAGGTTTTTTCTCAGTTACGCTAATTGGCGGAATACGCACAATATCTTCTTGTTGAAGCTTATAGTCTGCTTTTTTTCTGCCTTTGTTAACTCGAACCTCGCCTTTACGAATCACACGATAAATATGCGACTTGGGCACACCTTTAAGAATTTTAACTAAAAAATTATCCAGGCGCTGGCCTGCAGAAAATTCGTCAATAGTTTGAAAAGAAACAGCCATTATTATGAGAAAAACAAACGTTTAAAATTATCAGTGGTGGTACTGGCAATTTCTTCAATACTCACCCCTCGTATTTCGGCCAGCTTTTCAGCCACATAATAAGTGTAGGCGGGAGAATTTGGCTTACCTCTATTAGGCACTGGGGTTAGATAAGGCGAATCTGTTTCTACCAGTAGGCGATCTGCAGGTACTTTTTTAGCCACTTCGCGCAACGCCTGTGCACTTTTAAAGGTAATAATGCCAGAAAACGAAATATAAAAACCTAAATCAAGTGCCGCTTTGGCCATCGCCCAATCTTCAGAAAAACAATGCATCACACCTGCTTGCGCTTTTTCTTCGGTCATGATTTGAATGGTGTCAGCCTTAGCTTCACGGGTATGAATAATCATCGGCTTACCAGATTGGTTTGACGCAGCAATATGACGCCTAAATCGATCACGTTGCCAATCTGCAGACTCTTGTTTGACATGAAAATAATCCAGTCCTGTTTCACCAATGGCAATAACATTGTCGTTATCTGCCAACGCTAATAGCTCTTTAACACTTGGGTCTTTGCCCTCTTGCTCCGTCGGGTGCACACCCACAGAGGCGTAAATCTGAGTATGATTTTTAGCAAATGAAAGAACCTCATCAAAATGCTCTAAATCGATACAAACACAAAGAAATTCTTTAACAGATAAGTCATTTGCATGCGCCAGCATACTTTCAACACTACCGCCGAACTGTTCAAAGTCTACACGGTCTATATGGCAATGGGAGTCAACAATATGCATATTACAGACCTAATTTTTTTAGCCAATTCTTGGCTTTGCCGTCTAATTCGTCCGTTAGAGTATTAAGCTTTCCCTGTAGTCGACGATTAATACCTTCTTTAATTTCTTGCTCATTAAGTCTTAAACCTTTTTTCTCAACCTCAGCCTGAATGCGAGATAAGGCGACTTTCATAATCTCTGAACCAACCTGATCCAAAGGGATTCCGCTTTTTCCGCCAAAATCAGTAATCATTACATTCGGTACTACAACCGTCTCTTTGAACCACTGGGTATCAATGAATAACTGAGTATTAACAAAATTTAGCTGTTTAATTTTCACTCGACAAGACTCATAAGAATTATTATTTTGATTTGGAGAATGCTCAGTAGAAACATTTTTGTGCGTATTTTTAGGCTTACGATTTAACTGCTTAAGCAGCTCAACCAAATTAACTTGATCCTTGTTTTGCTCTAATGTAAACAACAAGCCGTCAAATTCGAGCTGATCTAATACCACTAACTTGTCCTGGCTCTGCTCAGAAAGAGCAGCGCTCAAATGATTTAAAACAAAGGCGTTTTTATTGGCAAAGTTGGGCGGGTTTGCCACTTCAATAAAATCAATGTTAACCTGGAATTGATCCCAGTCACTTCTAAATTCACCAACCGTAACAGAAGATCCGACTGATTTTTGCGCATAAGATTCCACTGCATTTTTAGCAATGGTATCAAACCAGATTACTAAAGAGATAATCGCAACAAGTATTAACGCCAATAAATAATAAAAGATTTTTTTCATGTTTAATTAGGTTGTATTTCTAAAAAATATCGATGGTCAGACACATATGGAACACTCACTTGATGGGCTTGAATTGTAAAGTTTTCAAGCGCCTCCTCTGCAAAACGATTTCCCTTCATGAGTAAGTAATGACCATTATCACACAATAAGTGCTGCGTTAGACTTAAGGTTTTTTCAACCTCTGCAAATGCTCTAGAGGTAATCTGCCCAAAGCACTGCTCTGGTTGAAAATTCTCAACACGTTGGTTGATCACCGTTAAATTATTTAAACCCAGCTGAACTTTGGCAAATTGCATAAAACGGCATTTTTTGCCAACCGTATCTAATACGGTCACGCTCAACTCCGGCTTCATAATACTAATCACAATACCGGGCAAACCAGCACCAGAACCTACGTCCAATAATGGCGTTTGCTGGATATAGGAAACCACCGAAAGGCTGTCTAACAAATGCTTTTTAATCCCATCTTCAGTGTGACGAATAGCGCTCAAATTATAAGTTTTATTCCACTTAATAATGAGTGCCAGATATTTTAATAATTTTGATACTTGCTCCTGGCTAAGATCAATATCCATTTGTTTTGCACCCTCGATGAGCAAGCTTTCATCAGTCATGATCTTTTATAAGTTTTAAGATAAACCAATAAAATTGAGATGGAGGCAGGGGTAACCCCTTGTATTCGACTCGCCTGACCAATAGTTTCTGGTTGGTGCTGTGTGAGCTTTTGGCGCACCTCCGCAGACAAGGCTTGAATACTCTGGTAATCCATCTCAGCTGGTAAGATGGTATTTTCATTTTTACGGTATTTCTCAATCTCGTCCATCTGGCGTTTAATATAGCCTGCGTATTTAATCTGATTCTCCACCACGCCAATTAAAGTTTTATCAACCAAATAAGGCTTGCCAGAATCAATTTGACTCAAAATTTTGTAATTAACTTTTGGACGCTTAAGTAGCTCTAATAACGAATATTCATGGTTAAGCCTCTGACCTAGCACTTCACCTGCTTGTGTATCACTCGCTTGGATCCAGGTGCTTTCTAGACGTTGTTTTTCTTGAGCAATCGCCTCATATTTCTGCTCGAATGCCTGATATCTATCCTCACCAATTAACCCTAACTTTTTAGCCACAGGGGTAAGGCGCTCATCTGCATTATCCTCTCGCAAAAGCAGTCGATACTCTGCACGAGAAGTAAACATACGATACGGCTCATTCGTACCTTTGGTGATAAGATCATCTACCATCACACCAATATAGCTTTCATCACGCTTTGGTAGCCAAGCCTCTTTACCTTGAACGGCACAGGCTGCATTAATACCAGCCAACATGCCCTGGGCAGCCGCTTCTTCATAGCCCGTGGTGCCATTGATTTGACCAGCAAAATACAAATTAGCAATACGCTTAACTTCAAGGGTTTGCTTTAAGCCGCGCGGATCAAAAAAGTCATATTCGATGGCATAGCCAGGGCGCACAATTTGGGCATTTTCAAAGCCTTTGATTGAGTGAATAAAATCCACTTGAACCTCATAGGGTAATGAGGTTGAGATGCCATTAGGGTAAACCTCATTCGTGGTTAAACCTTCTGGTTCAACAAAAATTTGATGAGAATTACGTTCTTCAAATCTCACCACTTTGTCTTCAATAGAAGGACAATAACGCGGTCCAATACCTTCAATATTGCCTGTATACATTGGCGAGTCTTTTAGACCTGCACGGATAAAATCATGTGCCCGCTCATTTGTATGAGTAATAAAACACGAGATTTGCTCTGGATGATCAGAAGGTTTACCCATAAAAGAGAAGCTTGGCAATGGGCTATCTCCTGGCTGCTCCTGCATAAGTGAATAATCCAGCGTACGTCCGTCTAGCCTTGGAGGTGTGCCTGTTTTTAAACGTCCAACACCCAAATCATATTCGCGTAACTTTCTAGACAAAGGGTTAGAAGGTGCATCACCTGCTCGACCTCCTTGAAAATTTTTCTGACCAATATGAATAACACCGCCCAAAAAAGTACCTGAAGTTAGAATAACTTTATCAGCTTTAAAGGTGAGCCCCATTTGTGTGACCACACCAGTGACCACATCATTTTCAATCACCAAATCATCAACTGCTTGTTGAAATAAAGATAAGTTTTCTTGATTTTCAAGTGCGTAACGAATCGCGGCTTTATACAATACTCGATCAGCTTGAGCACGCGTTGCTCGAACCGCAGGACCTTTTGAGGCATTAAGTGTTCGGAATTGAATGCCCGCCTGATCAATTGCCTTAGCCATTGCACCACCCATAGCATCAATCTCTTTAACCAAGTGCCCTTTGCCAATGCCACCAATAGCTGGGTTACAACTCATTTGCCCCAGCGTTTCAATATTATGAGAAATCAACAAGGTGTTAACACCCATACGAGCTGAAGCAAGCGCTGCTTCCGTGCCTGCATGACCGCCACCAATAACAATGACTGAATAATGTGGTTCTTGATTCATCTATTTCCTTGCCAATAAAAAAGGCTCGTCATAAACGAGCCCTTCTGATACTTGCTCTTTAGACTGCTTACTTAATTTGCGCGTCTAATTCACCTGATGCATACTTTTGACTCATTTCATCTAAAGAAGTCACTGTAATCTTATCAGCTTGACCTGCAGCACCAAATGCTTCAAAACGTGCTGCTACAATATCACTCATTGCATTAGTCGCTTCTCTGTAGAATTTACGTGGATCGAAGTTAGCTGTGTTTTCAGCCAAATGCCTACGAATTGAACCCGTAGATGCCATACGTAAATCAGTATCGATGTTTACTTTACGCACACCATTCTTAATACCTTCTTGAATTTCACTTACCGGAACACCGTAAGTTTGACCCATGTCACCACCGAAGTCGTTAATAATCTTCAACCAATCTTGTGGCACTGAAGATGAACCATGCATCACTAAATGAGTATCTGGAATACGCTCATGGATTTCTTTAATGCGATCAATACGCAAGATTTCGCCTGTAGGCTCTTGAGTAAATTTGTAAGCACCATGAGAAGTACCAATAGCAATTGCTAGTGCATCAACATTCGTTGCTTTAACAAAATCAGCCGCCTCTTCAACACCCGTTAACAGCATATCAAGGTCTAATTTACCTTCAGCGCCATGGCCGTCTTCTTCACCCATTTCACCCGTTTCTAATGAACCTAGACAACCTAACTCGCCTTCAACTGATACACCACCAGCATGTGCCATTGCAACGACATTTTTAGTCACATCTACATTGTACTCAAATGAAGATGGTGTTTTACAATCTGCTTCTAATGAGCCATCCATCATTACTGATGAAAAACCTGACTGGATTGAACGTAAACATACTGCTGGCTCTGAACCATGGTCCTGATGCATTACCACTGGAATATGTGGGTACATCTCTGTTGCTGCAATAATTAGATGACGCAAGAACGGTTCGCCTGCATAACCTCGTGCACCTGCAGAACCCTGCATGATAACGGGTGAATTAGTTCTATCAGCCGCTTCCATGATTGCATGAACTTGCTCCATGTTGTTGACATTAAACGCTGGCATACCGTAGTTATTCTCTGCAGCGTGGTCTAGTAATTCTCTTAATGAAATTATCATATTTTCTCCTTTTCTTATTGCTTTTTAATAGTTAGCATCACCCACACGAAGAATCTTCATCATGTTGGTTCCGCCTGATTTATCTTTATACATTCCCTTGGTTAATACTACCAAATCTCCACTCTCAACAACACCACGATTTGTCAGTGTATCGACAACTTTTCGATTAACTTCTGACCACTCTGTGTTGGTATCTTTATCAATGCCGCAAGGGTATACGCCACGATATAAAGTAACTTTGCGCAGGGTCTGAACGTTATCAGACATTGCATAAATTGAAACATTAGAACTAATTCTTGACATCCACATGGCTGTCTTTCCTGTCTCTGTCAACGAGGCTACAACAGTTGCACCTAAATGATTAGCCGCATACATAGCACTCATGGCAATGGTTTCATCAACATACTCAAATGATTCATTCAATCGATGATGTGACATCTTGGCAATTGGATTTTTTTCAGCCTCAAGACAAACCTCTGCCATCGTCTCCACAGAATTTTTAGGATAGTCACCTGCTGCAGTTTCTGCTGAAAGCATTACCGCATCAGTACCATCAAGTACCGCGTTCGCCACGTCAAACACTTCAGCTCGTGTTGGAATTGGGTTTTCAATCATTGACTCTAGCATTTGCGTAGCAGTTACAACAATTCGGTCGTTAGATCGTGCTAATTTAATCAAGCGTTTTTGCTGTGCTGGTAATTGCGCATCGCCAATTTCAACACCCAAATCACCACGAGCAACCATAATACCGGCAGACTCTTTAATGATATCAACAATAGTTTCTTCTACTAAAGATTCAGCACGTTCAATTTTTGAGATAACACCCGCTTCACAGCCTGCTTGAATCAGCAAAGCTTTAGTTTCACGCACATCATCACCGCTAATTGGAAAAGACAAGGCAACGTAGTCAGCTTTAGCTTTGGCCGCAATTAAGATATCTTTTTTATCTTTTTCAGTCAGCGCATTCGCAGACAAACCACCGCCACGTAAATTAATGCCTTTCTTGTCGGATAAAATACCACCTTGGGTTACGATCGTGTTGATCTTGTTGCCCTCGATATTGCTCACTTCTAAGACAATCTTGCCATCATCAAGAATTAAAATATTACCCGGCTTAACTTCCTGGGGCAGTGTTTTATAAGCAATACCAACTGACGCTTGATCGCCAGATAACTCATCCTGATCAGCATCTAGAGCGAAGCTGTCACCATTATTTAGAGTAATTTTAATGCCGTCTTTAAAAGAAGCGATTCTAATTTTTGGACCCTGAAGATCCATCAATATACCAACATAGGTATTGTTTGAATGCGCCCATTCACGAACCGCCTTAACTCTGCCCAAATGCTCTGCTTCAGAGCCATGAGAAAAGTTAACACGGACAACATTAACACCTGCTTCTAAGATACTTTCTAATACACCAGGTCTATCCGTTGCCGGACCCAGTGTTGCTAAGATTTTAGTTCTTCTAATCAAGTATTACTCCGCCGCTCTTTGCTCTAGAATTTCTACTGCTGGTAATTTTTTACCTTCAAGGAATTCTAAGAAAGCGCCGCCGCCTGTTGAGATATAGCTAACCTTGTCTTCAATGTCATATTTATCTACCGCTGCTAGTGTATCACCACCACCTGCAATTGAAAATGCATCCGACTCAGCAATCGCCATTGCAATTGTTTTTGTTCCACCTTCAAATTGATCAAACTCAAATACACCCACTGGGCCATTCCATACAATTGTGCCTGCGTTTTTCATAATATCTGCTAATTCTTGAGCAGAATCTGGACCGATATCAAAAATCATGTCGTCGTCAACTACTGCACCTGAAGCTTTAGTTTCGGCAGCTGCTGTTTCAGAAAATTCTTTGCCACATACCACATCTGTTGGCACGGGGATTTCACAATCTTGCATTAATTTTTGCGCCGTTGGGATAAGGTCATCCTCACAGAGTGATTTGCCCACATTGTGGCCTTGTGCTGCAATGAAAGTATTAGCAATACCACCACCAACAACCAACTGATCAACAATCTTAGACAATGATTCTAAAACAGTTAATTTTGTTGATACTTTTGAACCACCAACGATCGCAACCATTGGACGCTTAGGATTGTCTAGTGCCTTTCCTAATGCTTCAAGCTCACCTGATAGCAATGGACCAGAACAGGCAACTGGTGCATACTTAGCCACGCCATGTGTAGAGGCTTGTGCACGGTGTGCCGTACCAAAAGCATCCATAGCAAAGATGTCACACATCGCCGCCATACGTTTTGATAAAGCGTCGTCATTGGCCATTTCACCTTCGTTAAAACGTACATTCTCGCAAAGTACAACTTCGCCATCAGCCATTTCAACACCGTCTAACCAGTTCTTTTCTAAGCGCACTGTTACACCTAGAATTTCCGTTAAACGATCTGCAACAGGTTGTAATGTAAATTCATCACTGTACTCACCTTCAGTTGGGCGACCACGATGCGACATAAGCAATACTTTAGCGCCTTGTTTCATGGCCATTTCAATGGTCGGAACAGAAGCTTTAATACGCTTATCACTCGTTACAACGCCATCTTTGATTGGTACGTTTAAGTCTTGACGAATTAAAACTTTTTTAGAGCTAAGATCTAGATCTGATAAATTGATAACTGACATTATTTTCTCCTACTTGTTTATGCAATTGACTGATCAATAATATTGATCAGTGCTTGCTCAACAGGTTCTATCAATGAAGATACATCTTCACTGGTTAGTTGAGCAATATGTTTAGAGGGTGACGCCATTCCAACTTTGGTGGCGCCATCCAGTGTATATACCGAAATTCGACAAGGTAAAACACTTGCCAAATTCATATCCTTCTCGAGGATATTTTTTGCTACCACAGGGTTGCAAATTTCAAACACGTGACATTCTTCTTCTAATGTCTGGCCTTTTCCGGCTAGTGTTTGTTTAATATCGTAAGAATGCAAAATTCCAAACTTATTGTTTGGAACGGCTTCTTTCAATTTTTCAATAACTTCTTCAACACTAAGCTGAGAGTCTTTGATAATTAAATCTGGCATAGTTAAAAAGACGGCTCGATAAACGGAGCCATCATTTTTAATTATTAAGCGATGTGCTCAACTAAACGAAGCATGTTACATGTGTAACCATACTCGTTATCGTACCAAGATACTACCTTAACAAATGTATCGTCAAGTGCAATACCAGCGCCAGCATCAAAGATTGAAGATTGGCTAATACCACGGAAGTCAGAAGATACTACAGACTCTTCTGTGTAGCCTAATGTACCTTTCATTGCACCTTCAGAAGCTTCTTTCATTGCTGCACAAATTTCTTCGTATGTTGCAGGCTTATCAAGCTCACATGTTAAGTCAACTACTGAAACGTCAACTGAAGGAATACGGAAAGCCATACCAGTTAGTTTGCCGTTAAGCTCTGGTAATACAACGCCTACTGCCTTAGCAGCACCCGTTGATGAAGGAATAATGTTTTCAAACACTGCACGTCCACCTCTCCAGTCTTTCATTGAAGGACCGTCAACAGTTTTCTGAGTTGCAGTAGATGCGTGAACCGTCGTCATAAGGCCACGCTTTAAGCCCCAGTTATCATCGATAACTTTCGCAATTGGTGCAAGACAGTTAGTTGTACATGATGCAGCAGAAACGATTGCTTGACCAGCGTACTCAGAGTGGTTAACACCGTATACAAACATAGGTGTACCGTCTTTAGAAGGTGCTGATTGAACAACTTTCTTAGCGCCAGCATCAATGTGAGCTTGACAAGATTCTTCAGTTAAGAAGAAACCCGTACAATCGATAACGATTTCTGCACCAACTTCGTCCCACTTAAGGTCTGCAGGGTTGCGCTCAGCAGAAAGACGTACTTTCTTGCCATCAATAATAAAGTTATCGCCTTCAACCGCTACTTCACCGTCAAAACGACCTTGTGCTGTATCGTACTTAAGCATGTATGCTAAGTAATCATTTTCCAATAAGTCGTTAATACCGACTACTTCTAATTCTGGGAAGTCCTTTTTAATTGCACGAAATGCCATGCGACCAATACGACCAAAACCGTTAATACCTACTTTTATTGCCATCTTTCTACTCCTTTTACTTGTTTAATAAATTAAGAACAACTGCCACAACAGCCGTCTTTAAAAAGCCCATCAATAGTGTTTACAACATTCTCTACTGTGAAGCCAAATTCTTTAAATAATTGATCTGCTGGTGCAGATTCACCAAATGATTTCATGCCAACGATAGCGCCTTCTAAGCCAACATACTTATACCAACCGTTGTCAATACTCGCTTCAATTGCAACACGCTTAACACTTGTTGGAAGAACGCTTTCTCTGTACTCATCGCTTTGCTTGTCAAATCTTTCAGGACAAGGCATTGAAACCACACGAACATTTTTGCCTGATGCCGCTGCGGATTCAACTGCTAAGCCCACTTCAGATCCTGTTGCAATCAACACAACGTCTGGCGTGCCAGCGCAGTCTTTTAATACGTAACCACCTTTTGCAATGTTAGCCACTTGCTCAGCCGTTCTCTCGTTTGGCGCTAGCGCTTGACGTGAGAATACTAATGCAGTCGGGCCATCTGCTCGTACAATTGCCTCCTTCCATGAAACAGCAGATTCAGTTGCATCACAACCTCTCCATGTTTCAAAATTAGGAATAACACGCATTGTTGCTAATTGCTCAACTGGCTGATGCGTTGGACCGTCTTCACCCAAACCGATTGAGTCATGTGTGTAAACATAAATCGTACCAATTTTCATCAATGCAGACATACGTAACGCATTACGCATGAACTCCATAAACATGAAGAATGTTGCGCCATAAACTTTAAAACCACCATGTAGAACCATTCCGTTCATCATGTGTGCCATACCGAATTCACGTACACCCCAAGAGATGTAGTTACCCTCAGCATTGTCTGCATTTACTTTAACTGTGCCTGACCAATTCGTTAGGTTAGAGCCAGTTAAGTCAGCAGAACCACCAAACATCTCTGGTAATAATGGACCCATTGCTTCGATTGCTTTTTGTGACGCTTGACGAGATGCAATTTTTGGCATTTCTTCTTGAGTCTTAGCAATAAACTTATCCATTTCCATTTCAAAGTTCGCTGGCAATGTGCCTGCCATACGACGTTCAAATTCTGTTGCGTCTGCAGGGAACTCAGCCTTATATGCTGCGAAAGCATCATTCCAAGCCGCT
>JABGQC010000009.1 GCA_018644675.1 Candidatus Thioglobus sp. | reverse complement strand
CTTCCTGTGATCTCTGCAGATGTTTCTAATCTTGAAACGATCACGCCAATGACATTGCCATTATCATCAAGTAGTGGACCACCTGAATTGCCAGGCTGCACTGGAGATGTTAGCTGAAGCTCTGCAATGTTGTTGTTAAAACCTGTGAGTGCAGCGATATTGCCAGAGGTTACTTTTAGCTCGGAACCTAATGTTGATGAAAACGGATAGCCTAATGCAATTGATTGTTCGCCTGTTACTACTGGCTTGCGGTTTCTTAGGTATAAAAAGCTGTTATTAGGTTTACCTGTTACTAGTATTGAAAGATCTGTTGTGGAGTCTGTATCAAGCAGTTCTACAGTTGCTTTATAGCTTTTATTTTTTACCTCTAATTCATCGCAGTCTTCAGTGACATGATTATTGGTAACAATATGATTTGGGGTTACAAAAAATCCAGAGCCTGAGCTTGAAATCTTTACGTCTATAAGTTTATCCTCTTCATTTTCTTTGTCGTTTTTAGCGGCGGTGCGATACCATTCGGCTGCTTTTTTATAGTTCTTTTTCGCATTGGTGTCTTTATCGCCATAATAGTACATAGAGGCTAAGGCCATTTGAGATTTTTTGTAGTTTTGGTTAATTGCTTTGACGTACCACTCTTTTGCTTTTTTTAGATCCTTTTGTACTACTATACCAAACTCATAAAAAATACCCATTTGATGCTGTGATGCAGCATTGCCCAAATCGGCTGCTTTTTTAAATAATTTGAACGCCTTGGGCTTGTCCTTCTTAACGCCTAGGCCGGCCAAGTAATGCTTAGCAAGATTAGTTATTGCTTTAACATTGCCCAAATCGGCTGCTTTGTTGTAATATTCAAAAGCTTTCTCTGCATTGATTTCAACTACGTCTTTTCCAGTAATGTACAAATATGCTAGTGTGTTATAAGCTTGCGCTACGCCTTGGTCTGCAGCCTTGTTGGCCCAATATAATGATTTTTTATAATCACGTTTTACATATATGGCTCTTAGATAGTATTTGGCTAATTTGTCTTGAGCTTCGGCATAACCAAGCTCAGCAGCTTTGATAAATAATTCAACAGCTTTATCTGTATTTTTATCAAAACCCTCTCCATTTTTATGCATTTCTGCAAGATCAAATAATGATTCTTTATCGCCTTGATCTACTGCTTTTTGATACCAATAAATTGCTTCATGATAATTTTTACTAGTGCCTTTTCCTAGATAATGTTGTAAGGCAATATCCTTCATTGAATTTACATTGCCCTGAAGTGCGGCTTGGGTGTCCCAGTATAAAGATTTAGCCTTATCAATATCAACCCCTAATCCAAGATAGTATCGATCTGATAAGGCTGTCTGTGCGTAAATGTTACCCAACTCTGCTGCTCTTTTATAGTACTCGGTTTCAAGCTTTTCTTGCTTAGTTGGTGATGTAAGTCCAATTACAAAGCCAATGTTATACAAAGAGGTTGCGTCGCCTTTATCGGCAGATTTTTGGTAATACTCAATTGCTTTATCAAAATCCACTTGAACGGTAAATCCGTATGTGTAATCAAGCGCTTTTTCAAAATCTACATTGCGATCCTGACTAGCTATCTTGCCAGATAGGACGTCGGCCTTATATTGGGCATCTGTATCACCTTTTTGAATGGCTTTTTCATAATAAGCCAGAGCCCTGGGAATGTTTATGGATGTACCTTTTCCATATTCGTACATATGTCCAAGCTCAAATTGAGAGTTCGCACTGTCAATTGCATCAGCTCTTTCAAAATAATCTTTTGCTATATCAAAGTCTTGCTCGATACCATACCCATGTAGGTGAATTTTTCCTAAAAGCCATAAGGCACTTATACTCTCTTTATACTTAATTGATTTTTCAAGGTACTGTCTTGCCTGAACATAATCTTGCTTAACGCCACGTCCGACATAATGCATATCTCCAAGTCTTAACATAACACCAGAATCAAACTTTTCAGAAGCTGCCAAATAGTGTTTAAAGGCTAGTTTATAATCATCATCTATACCTTCTGGTGCATAATAATAAGCCATTGCTAAATATCTTGTTAGCATAGGTTTAAAAGATTCCATATCCTCTTCTTCAAGTGCTTGCTTAAAATTAAAAATAGATGTTTTATAATCACCTTTTTGCATTGCATCTAGACCTTCCGAGAATCCAGCATGTGACACAGATATTGTTAGTGTTATAAAAAGTGAGATTAATAATTTCATTGCTCTCCAAATGGTTGGTTAATCTTACTCAAGTTAAGTGTTTAATTGATACATAATTTGTTGCTATTTTTCAATCTTTGTTGTTTTTGTTAAGTTAAGTATTAATACAAAAAACATTAGGACGTATAGTGTTACAAAGGTATTAGATATTGGCTCTTTCATCCAGCCCTCAATTGGGTAGAATCGAGCAGAAAGTTCTGGAATCCAGATGCATGCAAATAGAACGATTAATGTAATTGTATTTTTCATGATAATGCCTGTTGTTAAAAACCACCATTATCAAAAATAAATGCTAACTAAAAATGAAGATTGAATGTTTTATTACTGAAGTTTGTTGAAAGCTAAATGTGTGTCAATCCACCGATTAACCCACCAAACATAACAAATAACAGCCATAAAATGATAATTGCTGGAATAGAGGCAATTGCCCACTTAACCATAAACCACACCATTGATAAAAATGGCATTTTAATGTCTGTAACCTCTACTTTTGAAACCTCTGAATCCATCATTCACCCCTGCCTAAATCAACATAAAATATAGCCAACATAATAACGATAATCTGGCTAAATATCAAGCCAGGCCATGTTATGATTTTTGCACTAAGTTTGCAGTCACCACATATCTAAGCGACCCTCCTGCAACTACTGCGTTAAACGGATAACAAGTTACTAATTTGAGCTCTGCTTGGTTGCTGCTAATATTTATATCTACTTTGTCAGAATCAATTATTTTTATGGTGCTTACTTGGTATTGGTAGTTTTGTTTGGTATAGATTGAATCCACTTCAAATTGATCACCTATTGCAACATCTTCTAAAAAATCAAAGTGCGTATCTCGATGAGCTGATATGATTGTTGTACCCGCTCTCCCCGGATGTCTTGATTCAATATTGCGCCCAGGGCCAAAGGCAAGCACGTTGCCCGTGTCTCCCTCAAGCACGATTAAATCTTGATTGTGCTTGGTCGATTGAAGTCGCATAACAGGATGGGAATCCATCCAATTCCAAGGCTTTACTTGATAGCCTGTTTTGTTAGCAACATTCCAGGCTGATTGAATCATATATTGGGCAGCTTCAGCTTTAATCGGCATGTAGGCGCCGTAAGCAAAAGTACTAATGCCGATAATTGCCAGTAGTATTGATTTATTCATGATGTTTTCCTAGAGCGAGTAACAACTGACAATAGAATAAGAGCAAGCCCTAGCATCATCCATAGCTGTGCATTGGTCGCTGTTTTAGCGGCTTTAACCTTATTAGCAACCACTTGGGTGGTTGTGGCTTGATTGCTCGGTTTTGACGGTGTTATGTCCACTGCAACTAATGAGGTAAATTTTGAGACCAGATGATGCTCAAGCGCAATATTGGTGATATCGGCTTGCACCTTGTCTCGATCAATGCGTCTATTTTGCGCTCGGTATTGATGCATCATTTGCTCGATTTTACGTCTAGCCCAAAGCACATCAATGCCAGTTGTGTTGTTATTGGCGCTAATATCAATATCTTTGGTGAATACACCGTTAGCGGTATCGCCACTAATACTGAGCTTGCTAGGGATGGCGTTGAGTTTGTAAACTGCTGTGATCACCTCACCTTTGTATAAATCAGAGATGGATCCTAATGCTTGCTCAGCATTAATATCCATCGGGAAGTTGATGTTGATGTTTGTCATTGCTGGAGATTCAAGCTTATCAAATAGCTCCAGCATTTTAGTTTCTACTTCATCGATATTACCAATGAAAGTATAAGTGCCTTTACCGTATTCAGACAAAGTAGTCATTAGATGAGAGTTTGGTGCAGATCCGATACCAATTGTAAACAGACGGTCTTCATCAATATTTTGACGAACGACACGGAATATCTCATCTTCATTGCCCACCTGTCCATCAGTTAAAAAGATGATTTGGCGTAGGTAGTTATCAGCACTAGATTCTCTTGAATCAAAAGCATATTTAATCGCCTCAAGTGGCTCTGTGCCACCATCAGCACTTAAAGCATTAGCAAAACGAACACCATGCTTCTTGTTCATATTAATGGCGGGCATGGCGCTATCAAAGAGTGGGTCAAAGCCTGAGTCAAAATCAATAATATTAAACCTGTCAGTTGGTTTAAGTCTATTGATTGCCTGAACCAATGCTTTTGATGCTTGTAGCATAGATGATCCAAGCATAGAGCCTGATGAATCAATAACAAAGATAAGCTCTCTTGGGGTGTTTGATTGCTTAAACACTTTATCTGCTGGCGGGGTTGCCATGAGCATTAGATAATGATCATTGCCCTTTTGCTGGGTAAATAAAGCCAGTTCAGGTGTTAAAGAATTGTTTGCTTGCCATGCCAATTCAAAATCACGATCGGCTTGGTTATTGCCCTTAGTATTATCCAGAGTGATATGTTTAGTTAGCTTATCAATATTGATAATATTAATGTCGTGATAACTTGCATTAATACTAGATGTATTAAATCCTGCTTTAAGGTTAATAGCGATGCTAACAGGTCTGTGAACATTGCTACTGATTGATGGGGTTATTTTAGAAGCGTCTTTAACACGGTGTGTATTACGAGCCGTGCCCAAAGTATTCTTTGGAGTTGATATAGGCTTGCCAGGAATGTATCTTTTCCCAATGGTCATCGGGAATCTAATAGAGAATTTGTCATGATCAAGCTTAACAGCCTGCTGATATTCAATGGCAATTTTGATGGTTTCACCTGGGCCGATGTTAGACACTTTAGTGGTAAATATATTAGGACGCTGCTGCTCAACTAGTGAAGTTTTCTTGCCTGCCTTTTTAGCCTTGTCATAAATCTTCTTAGCTTCTTTACGCTCCTTTATTTGCCCTTCAATGGTTTTATTGCCCACATACATAGTTAGATGATCAACGGCTGAGTCTGTTGGTAGTGGAAACACATACACACCCTCTACCCAATCATTTGATGGATTGGTAAAGCTTTGCTCAAGCTTCACCCTATTAATCGTACCTGTGACATCCATCTGCACCTCGGTGTCTAATGCCATTTGAGTAAACTTAGATTTGTCACCTAGTGTGTAGATAATCGATCCGAACTCAACTTCATTAATAGGATTAAGTGTCGGTGAAGAAACTGGGGCTCTAACTGGCTTCTGTGCAAATGATATATCTGCTTGAATAAAGTGCGAATAAGTGAGGCTAGCTAGAGCAACGAGTGTAGCAACTGCACCAATGGGCTTGATGTATGACATAATGACTTCCGATTATTTGAAAGCTGTTATTATCTAAAACGAAGGTGAAGCTTGAATGTGGTTTGAATGGTTTGTTTATGAAGATAAAAAAAAGACCGCTTATGCGGCCTTTGATTTATTCTTTAATTACTAGGATTATTGCCATTCAGTGCAGCTAATCACCTCGTCAACATTGCCAAAACGATCTGATTGGCGCTTGGTGGTGCAGTTTCTTTCTTTTGGCTTGATATAAACTTTTTGGATGATTTCTCTGTCAACATAAACAATTTTCTCAACTGGAACCTCTTTAGTAATTGTTATAGGCTTTTCACAGATTTTATCTTTTAACTCTTCAACCTGTCCTACTGTCCAAACTCTTGTGTCTTCTGGTAAGTCACCAATAGCTATTACAGTATTTACTATTCCTTTAAAGCCATCATCAATAACACCGCCAATAGTGCCACCTAAGTGCTCAAGGTTTTTAAACCCTTGTGTCTCTGCTGAAACATTTGTGATTGATAAAATAGTTGCTACTGATATTGCTAATATGTGCTTTTTCATATTTTTTTCCTATTATTTGATTGAATTATTATATTATTATATTATAAAGATCATTATGATCTATTAGAGTGGAATATTTAAGATTTTTTAAGTGAGTGGATATTAGTGTGTTTGGCGCTTTTATACCAAGCTTTAGCTTGTTTGAATTGTTGCTCAGTAATATCCATGTCCATCATTCTGAATAGCTTTACTTTATTGTTGGATTTAGTTTTGATAGGTTTCATACTTTCTAGCGGTAACAATGTAGCGCAGTGTGTTGTCTTTAGTAAATCCATCAAACGGCCAAGGGGTAACAAGCTTTAGTTCATCGATATTAGAAACTTTAATCTGCTCTTGATCGATGTCCATAATGCTAACATCGAGTACGCAATATTGGTATTCCATACCCATTTGATCGCTCAAGATAACCTGGTCATTAAGGTTGATGTTTTGTAAGAAAGTAAAATGATGATTAGCATGAATAACAACGGTAGAGCAATCACCCGGAAGATAGCTGTCCGATGATCTTCCTGGGCCAAATAACAATGTATCGTTTGAATGACCCTCCAACACGACAAAATCTTGATTTTGTGCTGGAAAATTTATCTGAAATACAGGGAATACATTTGATTGTGACCAGTGTCTTTGTTTGACAATTTTTCTCATTTATCATCCTTGAATAAAAAAACTACCGCTAATGGAAAGAGGAGTAACCATTAGCGGTAGAAAGTACCTCAACTATTAACAAAAAGGGAGGAATTAATAGTTGGTTGAGGTTCGTTAAAAATCTATAGTGTGTACATCTTGCTGTTTCTGCTGCTGCCCGCCCTACTCATACCCATGCCAACGCCAAACCCTAAAAACAAGGTAACGGCACTGATGATGGTTAAAAAGTCAGTTGTGTGTAGTGAACTATTAATAGATTGCAGAGAGCTAACTTGTGCAGATAGGTCTGTATTTATCTCATCTAGATCAAACAACTTATTTTGTAATTTGTTAAGCTCTAGTGATTGTGAATTATTATTTAGAATTTCAATATTAAGTCTTGATATTTCAGTTTCATGGGTCTCAATTTGTTTTCTCAAATCTTCTGCCAATTTATACTTAATTTTATAAATTCTATTCTTTTGATCTAGTTTGGTTTGTAGCTTGCTAGCCAATTCATTAGTTGGCTTTTTATCCGTTAAATATCTTGAAATCATAAAGCCTTGTTTGCCATCATGCTTAATCTGACTCCAGCCATTAGCTTGTTTTTTAATCAAGGTGACTGGTGTATTAATATTAAGCTGATTGATAACATTGTCTTTAGCAATCGTATCGTTAGCGCGCATTGGTATTTTGACCTGATCACCCACGTAAACCGTAGACTCAGCCATAACACCTGTTGACAACAACATAACAAGGAGGAGGTTTTTGCGCATATCTAAGATCCAATTAACTAAAAACAATGAGCACAGTATGGCCCTTGAAAATGAATCCACAATGTTTTAAAAATGTAGAGTTAATGAAGTTTGAATGAAGTTGCTTTTAAGCTACTTATTTATAATTTACAATACGCACTATCTGAACAAAATATACAGCCCTGCCATGCCCAATATTCTCCTAGTTGAAGATGACAAAATAATTGCTGAAGGCATTACTTTTTCATTAGAAAATGACTCATTTACAGTCAATTGGTGCGAGATGGGCAATGATGCGCTTAAGCAATTAGATGAGGCTAATATCGATTTAGTGTTACTAGATATCGGCTTGCCAGATATTAGTGGCTTTGATGTTTTACGCAAGATTAGGAAAACCTCAGAAATACCTGTGATTATTATTACCGCTAGAGGTGCAGATGAGGATATTGTATTAGGCCTTGAGGGTTTAGGTGCTGATGATTACGTTACTAAGCCGTTTAACAACCGTGTATTAATTGCTCGAATCCGTGCACAACTGAGACATGTTAAAGTTCAACCTGAAGCGTCTATAGTAATTCAAGATACGCCTTCTGAGCAAATATTTGAAATCAATAAAGATCTTCACCAAATCCTGTTTCATGGAGAGGTTGTAGGCCTTACTAGAGCCGAGTGCAAAATCCTAATGCATCTAATAGAAAAGCCAAACCGAATTCATTCAAAAGAGCACCTGCTTAACATCATGCACGACAGGCCAACAGGCGCTGGTGAAAACACAATCGTAACCCATGTTAGACACATCAGGATGGCGCTAAACAAGATTGATGTAGATAATGAGCATATCAAAAACCACAAAGGCCTGGGATACTCTTTAACATTATGAAACTAACCATTGGCGTTAAGCTGTTTATCACCTACTTTGTTATTACCAGTGCCATTGTTTGGTTTGTTACTGACAAGGTGTCTTTACGTGTCACTAAAGGTATTGATGAAGCTGCTGAAGATGTTATGGTTGACACGGCAAATCTCTTAGCTCAAGTGGCAGGTGAAAATATTATAGATGGCCATATCAATACTGACAAAATGCATAACTTAGTTGATAGCTATCTTAATCGAGAGCTAAATGCCAAAATTTATTCAGTTACTAAAAATAATCCTAACCTTCAAGTCTATATAACCAATAAAAATGGCATTGTTATTTACGATTCAACTGGTATTCGCAAAGGTAAAGATTACTCTCTATGGAATGATGTCTACGACACATTAAGAGGTAGATATGGCAAGCGCTCAAGTGCAATTGACCCTTCTATTAAGAATCCTAGCCCAGAGCAAAAGGCCATGTATGTGTCAGCGCCAATTTATCACAATAAAGAGATATTTGGCGTACTAACCACCATCAAGCCGACTGCTGATCTTAAGCCTTACATCATGGAGCAAAAAAAACATATTGAAGAATATGCTATCTATCTATTCTTGGTTTCATTATTATTTGGAGCAGGTGCAAGTTTTGTAGTGTCTAGAGGTACTGGCAAATTGGTTAAATACACCACCGCCCTGTCCAAGGGGGAAAATGCTGTAGCACCCAAGATTCGCCAAGTCGAGTTTTCAGAATTAGCTCGAGCGATTGAAAAATTGCGTGTTGATCTTGAAGGTCGAGAATATGTAGAAGAATACATCAACACCATGGCACATGAGCTAAGAACACCAATTACAGGCATTAAAGCTACTGCTGAGAACTTACTAATGCCGATGAGTAGTGCTCAGCGTGAACACTTTGTTAATAATATTCTTGATGCCAATAAGAGGATGGACATGCTGGTTAATCGCCTACTTAACTTGTCTCGCATTGAGCGTAGAGATCAGCTGGAAAATATTGAAAAAATTGACGTTAAAACTCTAATTAAAGATGTTGTTCAATCTCCTAGTCGCAAAGGTAATATCACTCGAAGAGGGATTAATGTTCAATACACGATTGAACGTAAATTTACGATTAAAGCTGAGAAGCTTCTTGTTGAGCAAGCGTTAGCCAATATTGTTGATAATGCCATTGATTTCACCCCGATAAACTCAATAATTGGCATTAAGGTTAGTGAGTCAAATACGCACGTAATTATCCAAGTATACGATCAAGGAAAAGGTGTGCCAGAGCACGCCAGAAAGCAAATATTTAGACGCTTCTTTTCTTCTTCAAGACCTGATACAGGTAAGCGTGGTAACGGCCTAGGGCTTAGATTTGTAAAAAAGATTATGAACCTTCATAATGGCACAGTCAGCCTAAAGAATCGCTTTATGGAAGATGGTGCTGTGGCGACTTTAAAGTTCCCGATAAAGTAACAACTAACAACTCACCCCTTGGCAATAATCTAAAGTTAATACACTGATTTTATCGCTTCACCTAGTTCTGCAATTGACTTAACGGTTCTTACACCGGCTTTTTCAAGCGCGTTGTATTTGCTTTCTGCTGTGCCACCACCACTTGTGATGATCGCCCCAGCGTGCCCCATTCTTTTGCCTTTTGGTGCGCTCACTCCAGCAATGTATGCAACAACTGGCTTTGTGACATTGTTTTGAATAAACTCTGCCGCTTCTTCTTCTGCAGTTCCGCCGATTTCACCAACCATGATAATAGACTTTGTTTCACTATCTTTTTCAAACATATCTAGTGTGTCAATAAAACTTGTCCCGGCAATAGGATCTCCTCCAATGCCAACACAAGTGCTTTGCCCGAGTCCTGCAATAGTGGATTGATTAACCGCTTCATAAGTCAAAGTTCCAGAGCGAGAAACGATGCCAACAGAGCCTTTTTTGTGAATATCTCCAGGCATAATTCCAATCTTGCATTCCCCTGGTGTTATGATGCCTGGGCAATTTGGGCCAATCATTCTGGCATTGTTATATCTAAGAGCGGCTTTTACTTCTATCATATCCATAACTGCAATACCTTCGGTGATGCAAACTATAAGCTCAATTCCAGAATCTGCTGCTTCGATAATACTGTCTTTGCAAAAAGGAGCGGGAACATAAATAACACTAGCATTTGCACCTGTGTCATTAACCGCTTTCTCAACGCTATTAAATACTGGCAAGTCAAGGTGGGTTGTGCCACCTTTACCTGGTGTTACCCCGCCTACCATTCTTGTGCCGTATTCTATTGCTTGAGTTGAGTGAAATGTGCCTTGCGCTCCAGTAAAGCCTTGGCAAATAACTTTTGTGTCTTTATTAATTAATATGCTCATTTTTATTCCTATAACGCAGCGCTTTCAATTGCAAGTTTGGTTGCTTTTGTAAGGTCTTTTGCAACCAATATATCTAAATCTTCATCTTCTAATTTTTTCAGCCCAAGTTCGGCGTTATTGCCTTCTAAGCGCACAACAAACTTAACATCAGTTTGAATCTTCTTGAGCGCCTCAATTATGCCGTCAGCAATAATATCGCAACGTACAATACCGCCAAAGATGTTAATCAAAATACTTTTAACGTTTTTATCGGATAGGATTATTTCCAAAGCTTTAGTAACCCTTTCAACTGTTGCGCCACCACCAACATCTAGAAAGTTTGCAGGGTCTCCGCCATGTAGCTTGATAAGATCCATGGTTGCCATAGCAAGTCCTGCACCATTTACCATGCAACCAACATTGCCATCAAGCGCAACATAGTTAAGCTCAAAGCTTTCAGCGTCTATTTCCCTTTCATCTTCTTGAGTAAGGTCGTGCTTTTTCTCTAATTCTTTTTGTCTATAAAGTGCATTACTATCTACTGAAACCTTGCCATCAAGACATAGTAAATTGTTTTCTTTGGTTAAAACTAAAGGGTTTACCTCAAGGAGTGATAAGTCGTTTTGCTTAAACATTGTTATCATATTTACAAGCATGGATTGTAATTCTCTATACAGGTCTTTTCCTTCTAGCCCAAGCGTGGTAAATATTTTTCTTACTTGATAAGGCATAATGCCAATTGCAGGATTTATTCTTGTAGTAATGATTTTCTCAGGGGTGTTTCTTGACACCTCTTCAATTTCCATGCCACCTTCAGTTGATGAGATGATTGCAATGCTTTCACTGCCCCTATCGACAAGCATACTTAAATAGAACTCACTAGATATATTGCAGACTTCTTCTATTAAGATGGTGTTTACTTGTTGCCCATTTTTATCTGTTTGATAGGTCACAAGGTTTTTACCTAAAAGGCTTTCTGTAAACTCTTGCGCTTCATCAACAGACTCTATAAGCTTAACACCTCCAGCTTTACCCCTGCCTCCAGCATGAACCTGAGCTTTAATAATCCACTTATTTCCTTTGAGTTGTTTTATGGCATCTGCTATTTCATGTGTTTTTGTAATAGTTGTACCAGTGGAGCAAGGTATATTAAAACTTCTAAATAAATCTTTTGCTTGATATTCGTGTAAATTCATATTGCCTACTTTTTGTTAATGGTGTGTATTGCTCTTTTGTCTACTGCAAGTGCTGCCTCATGAATACTCTCAGACAA
The DNA here is from genome assembly GCA_018644675.1 of Candidatus Thioglobus sp. GTDB lineage: Bacteria > Pseudomonadota > Gammaproteobacteria > PS1 > Pseudothioglobaceae > Thioglobus_A. Next base: position 33,382 of record JABGQC010000009.1, on the reverse strand, counting down.
GGTTGGATGAGCAAAAATCATCCTTGATAGATCTTCACTTGTGCCTTCAAATTCCATGGTTATTACTCCATTTGCAATTAGTTCTGATGCATTGTGTCCAACGATATGCATGCCTAATATTCTGTCAGTATTGCTATCTGCAAGTACTTTAACGAAGCCGTCAGTTTCACTTGCACTTTTTGCACGGCCATTTGCCATAAAGCTAAACTCTCCAACTTTATAGTCAACCCCACTTGTTTTTAGATCTTTTTCAGTTTTACCAACCCATGCAATTTCTGGATGCGTATAAATAACCATAGGCACTAAGTCATGGTTTATTTGGCTCTTTTGTCCAGCAATTCTCTGTGCAACTACAACCCCTTCTTCTGATGCTTTATGGGCAAGCATTGGGCCTTTAACAATATCGCCAATTGCATATACACCCTCTACACTTGTTTGGCAAAAGTCATCCACTTCAACCCTACCGCTATCGTTAATTTTGACGCCAGAATCTTTGTCTATACACCCTTCTAAATAAGGTTTTCTTCCTACTGCAACGATAACATTATCAAATTTTTCTGTTATTTCTTCTTGCGCTTTTTTATACTTAACCGTTGCAAATTTACTGGTTTCACTGACACTGATAACTTCAGCCCCGGTAAAAATGTTTAATCCTTGTTTTTTAAAATACGAAGCAGAGGTTCTAGACACTTTGCTATCTGCTGTTGTCAAAAATCCATCTCGCTCTAAGATAACAACTTCACTACCAAGCCTTCTCCATACGCTTCCTAGCTCTAAACCAATAGCACCCGCTCCTATAACGCATAGCTTCTTTGGGATTTTGTCCAAATCAAGAGCGCCTTCTGAATCTATAACTCTCTTGCCAAGCTTCATATTAGGGGGTATGACAGACACTGATCCAGTTGCTAAAACAATGTTTTTAGCAGTGAGAATTTCTTCATTATTTTTGCCATCTATGAATGACACTTGTTTGTTTTTAAGCAGTTTTCCTGTGCCTTGTAGCCAGGTGATGTTGTTTGCTTTAAAGAGTGATGCTATGCCACCGGTGAGCTCACCCACTATTTTATCTTTGTTGGCCAGCATTTTCTTTACATCAATTTTGGCGTTGGCTTTGATGCCTAGATGCTCACTATTTTGTATGTTTTTAAATAAATGAGAACTTTCAAGCAGAGCTTTTGATGGAATACAGCCAACATTTAAACAAGTCCCGCCTAAAGATGGGTTGTTTTTTTTGTCAATCCATTTGTCAATACACCCAACTTTAAAACCTAATTGTGCGGCGCGTATAGCGCTCACATAACCACCAGGACCGCCACCTATAATTATGATATCGTAGTTCATATTATTGCCTAAAGTTATAAATCTAAAACTATGCGAGTTGGATCTTCTATTGTGTCTTTAATATGACTCAAGAACATTACAGCATCTTTACCATCAATAATGCGATGATCATAAGATAGCGCTACATACATCATATCTCTAATGACAATTTCATTGTCTATCACAACCGCTCTTTTTTGGATGTTATGCATACCCAAAACCGCACTTTGCGGCGGGTTGATAATTGGAGTTGACATGAGGCTACCAAAAGTACCGCCATTGGTAATGGTGAATGTTCCACCGCTTATTTCTGATAATTCTAATTTTCCAGATTTAGCTCTTGTTGAAAAATCAATAATTTTGTTTTCAACATCTGCAAGCGATAATTCTTGAGTATCTTTTAAAACAGGCACAACCAAGCCTCTGTCTGTTGATACAGCAACACTGATATCACAATAGCCGTGATACACAATGTCATCTCCATCAATAAATGAGTTAACTGCAGGGAATTTCTTAAGGGCGTTTGTGGCTGCTTTGACAAACAAAGACATAAAGCCTAATTTAACACCGTGTTCACTTACAAATTTTTCTTGGTGTTTTTTGCGCATAGACATAATACTTGTCATGTCTACTTCATTAAAGGTAGTTAGCATTGCACTTTGGTTGGTTGCATCCAGAAGCCTTTTGGCGATAGTTTGGCGCATTCTACTCATTGGTACTCTTTCTTCTAGCCTTTCTCCAGCTCTCATAGGGGTGTCTTCTACTGGGGTTGTGGTGCTGCTTTTGTGGCTTGTAACATCTTCTTTTAGTATGCGGTTGTTTTTGCCAGAGCCAGCCACCTCTTCTTTTGATAAATCGTTGTCTATTAGCGCTTGTCTTACAGCAGGGCTTGTTTGAGGGGTTTTGTTGTCTTCTGCCACTGCAGCTTCCTTTTTGTTGACGCTAATATCTTTAATCTCAAGTTCTGCAAGTAGCTGACTTTCTATTACAGTATCGCCATTTTTGACAGAAATTTTTGTAATGACTCCGCTTTCTTCACTCACCACATCTAATACGACTTTATCAGTTTCTAGAGAAAACACAGTGTCGCCAGTCATTACTTCATCGCCAACATTTTTATTGATTTCTACTACAACAGCATCTGTAATGGATTCTGGAAAAACGGGTACTTTTATTTCTTTCATTTTATTGCTCCTCGCTTACTTCTTGCAAGCCTAACGCTTGTTCTATAATTATATTTTGGTTAATTTTATGTAGTTTCATATTGCCTTCTGCAGAAGCTGCAGAGGCGTTTCTGGCGACTGCATTTATAGTTAAGTTGTGAGCTTTAGCGCAATTATTAAATTGATGTCTGCTGGTGTACCATGCGCCTTGGTTGATTGGCTCCTCTTGACACCATATAAGCTCCTTAGCGTTTTTAAATACTTTTAGCTCTTTACTTAGATCGTCTCTTGAAAAAGGATACAGCTGCTCAATTCTGATGATTGCAACATCTGTAATTTTTTCCTCTGTTCTTCTGGTTAACAATTCGTAAAAAATTTTTCCACTACAAATAACGATTCTTTTTACTTTTTGTTTAACAATTTCTTCATATTGCTCGCCTATTATGGTTTTAAAACTCCCGCTGGTAAATTTCTCAATAGGAGAGTTTGCTAGAGGGTTTCTCAGTAAGCTTTTTGGTGTAAATATAATAAGTGGCTTGCGGTAGTCGCGTAGCATCTGCCTTCTTAACAAATGAAAGATTTGTGATGCACTTGTTGGTACACAAACTTGCATATTGTAGCGAGAGCAAAGTTGTAAAAATCTTTCTATGCGTCCGGATGAATGCTCTGGTCCAGCACCCTCAAGTGCGTGAGGAAGCATCATAACAAGCCCTGACAGACGCCCCCATTTCACCTCAGCAGATGAGATAAATTGATCGATCACAACTTGAGCGCCGTTGGCAAAATCTCCAAATTGCGCCTCCCAAATTGTTAATGAATTGGGGGCCGTGCTAGAGTATCCATATTCAAAGCCAAGAACAGCCACTTCTGATAGTACTGAATCCACAACGGTAACCGCCCCTTGTTTTTTGCTTATATGCTGAAGCGGGGTGTAAGATTCGATTCTTTTTTGGTTGTGCAAAACTGCATGACGATGGAAAAACGTACCCCTGCCAGAATCTTGCCCAGAAAGCCTGATAGAAAAGCCATCATTTGCCAAAGAGGCGTACGCTAGATTTTCTGCACAACCCCAGTCCATAGGAGTTTCTCCATAGGCCATTTTCTTTCTAGTATCTAGGGTTTTTTTAACAATAGGATGAAGTTCAAAATCTTTTGGAATTTTTAGTATTTTGTCGCTTAGTTTTTCAATATTTTCTTTGCTGAGTGAAGAAGTGTAGGGATCTTGCCAAGTTTTATTTTTAAACTTATCCCAGACATTTTCTCCTGTGCCTTTACTTGTCGATACGACCGACTCACCTTTTTTAAGCCTGTTGTAATAACTATTGACTATGTCATCTGCATCATTTTTATTAATGACACCTTGTGAAATTAATTTATCAGCATAACTTTGTCTCGTGGTTTTAAGGGCGCGTATTCGTTTGTACATATCTGGCTGAGTAACCGATGGCTCGTCAGCTTCATTGTGCCCATTGCGACGATAGCATACTAAGTCAATCACTACATCTTTTTTAAACTTCATCTTATAATCAATTGCCAAGTTTGTTGCAAAAACAACAGACTCTAAGTCTTCCGCATTGACATGAATAATTGGCGCATTAATCATCTTAGCGATGTCTGTGCAGTGCAGTGTAGAGCGGGCATCGTTCTGATTGCTGGTGGTAAAGCCAATTTGATTGTTGATCACTATATGTATTGTGCCATGAGTTCTATACCCTTTTGACTGCGACATGTTAAGGGTTTCCATTACCACGCCTTGGCCAATAAGTGCAGCATCACCATGGATGAGTATAGGCACAACTTGCGAGCCATCACTATCACCGATCACTTCTTGGTGGTAGCGAGAATACCCCTCTACCACAGGGTTTACAATCTCTAGGTGTGATGGATTAAAAGCAAGGGATGCATGAATTTTTCCACCACTTACGTTAATGTCAGAAGAGAAACCCAAGTGATACTTAACATCTCCAGTTTGGTCTTCTGATAAGTCAAAATCGTTATTAAATTCTTTAAATAACTGGTCTACTTTTTTGCCAAAAACATTAACCAAAACATTGAGTCGGCCACGATGAGCCATGCCCAAAGATATTTGTTTGGTTTTATAGTTGTCATTACAATGATTAATGATTTGGTTGAGAACGACGATAGTGCTCTCCCCGCCTTCTAAGGAGAATCTTTTTTGCCCAGTATATTTATTGTGTAGAAATTTTTCAAAAGTTTCTGCTGCACTAAGCTGCTCTAATACCCACTTTTTCTTCTCCTTTGTTAAATCAAACCCAGGGTAGTCTTTTTCTATTATTTCTTGTAAATATCTTTTTTCTTCAACGTTAACCATATGCATGTAATCAAAGCCCATGGTTGATACGTAGGTCTTTTTTAGCTGACTTATAATGTTTTTTAACGTGGTTTTATTTAAGCCAAAAAAAGAGCCTGTTTCAAACTCTGTGTTTAGATCATCACTTGTGAGTCCGTAGCTTTCGGTATTTAAATCAAATGTAGTAATATTACTGTTTGCCCTACCCAAGGGATCAAGATTGGCAAAAAGATGTCCAGTAAATCGATAAGCGTTAATTAATTGTAGAACAGACTGTTGCTTTTGATGGTATTTATCTGTATTACTATTTGCAGTGTAATTTTTACCATTTTGGTTAAAATTATTTTTGCCGTAATTTATAAAACGATTATTTATATCAGTTAAATCATCGTCTAAATAATTAAGATTTGCCGGATGTACTAAATATTCTTCTTTCATTTTTTTGATATTTTTTTGTATTAAGAGATTTTTTTCATTCTATTGTACCCCCAGGATGATTGAGAATATGGAGGTGGTAAAAATAATAATGATAGAAATTCATAATATGATGTAGAAAGTTTTAACTGTTAATGCTAATAGTGTTGTACTTAATTTTTGAATTCAAGGAGTTGATTTACCCCCTATTACAGCAGTATTCACAGGTTTTTTTAATATCAGGCTAGCTTGATAATTGAGTCTCATTTTAGCTGCTAAAAATAGATATTTGATTTGTGAAAGAAATATGAGCCAATATTGTGGCCAAAGAAACCTTGAAATTTGATGGTATTTTAGGTTTCTGATTCAACTTTATTTTTAAAGTGATAATGTTGTTTTTTATTATTCAGATGGTGAGTAATTATTAGGCTTGTGCAGTTGAATAGGCTGATAGCCTAAATTAATATAATCATTAATCTTGGCAGGGCCACTAACAGCAACATCAACAATATCAATATAGCCATCTGGATTTATACCGAACCATGAAGAATGTGTGCCACAAACGTGTAAGTCAATATTTTCTTGTTGCACAAGACCCTCTAAGATAGCTATTGCTTTTTGTTGGCTTTTCACTCTACTTTTCAAGAGTTGAAATTGTTCACGACCATGAGACACGACAGCAATCTCTATATTTGGATATTTTTCTTTCAACTGTATCTTTAGGTCTTTAATCATGGGTGCGGCCCATTTCCAAGTTTTTTTATCACTTTCAATTAGCTCAAATACAACCCCCTCGGGTTCATTATCAGACTCTAGAAGTTGATTAACATAAGGGTTGGAATAATTCGCCATTAGAGTGCTACTTAATAGTAATAATATTAGCGCCTTAAATTTGATCATGTGCGATATCCCCATCTTCCCCTGTTCAACTACTATTGTAGTACTTACGCTTTATAATGGCAAATATGTCTAATCAGATTTTTAATGTTCAGCTAAATAAAAATAAGCAAAATTTTGAATGTCCAGAGCACAATTCAATTCTTGAAGGTGGTTTGCGTCATGGTTTGGCAATGCGTTATGAGTGTAGCAATGGCACTTGTGGGGTGTGCAAGGCTAGGCTTATTAACGGTGATATCAAAAAAATTAAGCACCATGATTACGCACTAAGTGCTGATGAGCTGGATAATCAGGAATTTTTAATGTGCTGTCATGCACCAGGTTCTGAGCTTGAACTTGAAGTTGATTTGATTGGCGATGTACGCTCAATTCCTGTCCAAGAGATTCAAATCAAAATTAAAAATATTCATTTTGTTAGTGATGATATGGCCATTGTTAGTGTGCGCACGCCTAGATCTAAAACCCTGCAGTTTATGGCAGGCCAGGATGTTGAGTTAAGCTTCAAGGGTGTGGTTTCTCGTTATCCTATTGCTTCTTGCCCTTGCCATGGTATGGAGCTTGAATTTCATATTAGAAATATTAAAGCTAATAAATTTTCTCAATTGGTTTTTTCTAAACAGATTAAAGACAAGAGTAAGCTTGACCTTACTGGTCCTAAGGGGGTGTTTGTACTTAAAGAGACATCTACTAAGCCCATGGTATTTATTGCATGGGATGGCGGCTTTGCGCCTATTAGAAGCTTAGTTGAGCATGCTTTTTCATTGGAAATGTCAAATCCAATGACTTTTTATTGGGCCTATCCTGCTAGCGACCCTGCGCCCTATTTTGATAATCATGCACAATCTTGGCATGCGGTGATGGATGACTATCATTATCAAACCGTTGCTTGTGAGTTTGATCGATCAAACGAAAATGATTGTCATAAAGTCGCCAAACAAATTTATGATTCGCTGGATCATGATATGGTTAATCAATCAGAAGTCTATATTTCAGCGCCGGCAGAAGTGTTAATTTATCTAGGTGAATTTCTACTTGAAAATGGTTTGAATGAGTCCCAATTAATTGCCTCACCAATTTAGTCAGTTTTTAGAGAAAACAAGCTTGTTTTTGTTGAATTTTTAGCTAATTATTTTTGATGTTATTGTCACATCAGGCTTTGCGCTTTTTATTATAAAAAAGTAATATTATCACATCATAAATTAATGATATTTTTTAGCAAAAATGACTAAAAATTATTTTATTTTTTTTTAATCTCGCAATCCCTTTTGCACCAATGAGTTTGGCTATTTAGAGCATTTTTTGAGACTTTTGCCTCTTGCAAAAAAACCCAAAACACACTATATTTAGTTGCAGTTATCTTTTACGAACACTATATGTAGTGTTTCATACTCGGGGGAGCAAATGAACCAAAATATTAAAGTCACTAAGCGCAACGGCCAGCAAGAGCTGATCGATATGGAGAAAATCCATCGGGTTGTGCATTGGGCTTCACAAGACCTAAAAGGGGTAAGTGTGAGTCAAGTTGAGATCAACGCTCAGCTGGCTTTTTTTGACGGAATTAAGACCGAAGATATTCATGAAACCATTATTAAATCAGCTGCTGATTTAATTTCAACAGAAGTGCCAGATTATCAATATTTAGCAGCTCGATTGGCTATTTTTCATTTGCGTAAAAAAGCCTTTAAATCTTTCACGCCACCTGCCCTTTTTGATCATATTAAAAAGTTTACTGATTTGGGTATTTATGACCAAGACATTTTAAATAAATACACGCAAACTGAAATCCAGGAGCTGGATGAGTATATTGATCATTGGCGTGATATGAAGTTTTCATACGCTGCGGTTAAACAGCTTGAAGGTAAGTACTTGGTGCAAAATCGAGTGACGGGCGATATTTATGAATCACCTCAACAGCTTTATATGTTGGTGGGTATGTGCTTATTCCAGGAGTATGAAGCAAAAGCTAGAATGTCTATTGTTAAGCGTTTTTATGACGGCGTTTCAAACTTTAAAATTTCACTGCCAACGCCAATTATGGCGGGTGTGCGTACGCCAACGCGCCAGTTTTCATCATGCGTACTGATTGAAGCGGACGATGATCTTGATTCCATTAGTGCAGCAGCAGGTGCGATTGTTAAGTATGTTTCTCAGCGTGCCGGTATTGGCGTTAATGCGGGCAGGATTAGAGCAATTGGCAGCCCAATTCGTAATGGTGAGGCAACCCACACAGGTTGTATTCCTTTTTATAAACATTTTCACACGGCTGTTAAGTCGTGTTCTCAAGGTGGTGTTCGTGGCGGTGCAGCCACCCTTTTCTATCCCTTGTGGCATTTGGAAGTTGAAAGCTTATTAGTGTTAAAGAATAATACAGGCACAGATGAAAATCGTATTCGTCACTTGGACTATGGCGTGCAATTTAATGGCATGATGTATCAGCGCTTTTTAGCGGATGGAGATATTACTTTATTTTCTCCGCACGACGTACCAGGTTTGTACGACTCCTTTTTTGAAGATCAGGCTGAGTTTAAGCGTCTATATGAAATGTATGAGCAGGATGATTCCATTCGCAAAGAGACAATTAAGGCCAGAGATTTATTTGCCAAATTTATGCAAGAGCGTGCCAATACCGGGCGTATTTACTTGCAAAATGTTGATCATTGCAATACCCATGGTGCTTTTGATCCAAAAGTTGCGCCAGTGCGTCAGTCTAACCTTTGTATGGAAATCACCCTACCAACTAAACCTTTACATTCGGTTCAAGACGAAAATGGTGAGGTGGCTTTGTGTACACTATCAGCAGTAAATTTAGGCGCATTAGACTCTATCGATGAGCTAGAGGATATTACCGACATCATTGTACGCGCTTTAGACTCACTATTAGATTACCAAGATTATCCGCTTAAGGCAGCAGAGATTGCCAGTATGAACCGCCGAACTTTAGGTATTGGTGTCACTAACCTGGCTTATTACCTGGCAAAAAATAATGCTAAATATTCTGATGGATCGGGTAATAATATGGTTCACGATACCTTTGAGGCTTTGCAATATTACTCGCTTAAGGCATCTAATATTCTTGCCAATGAAAAAGGCGCTTGCCCTTCTTTTAATGAAACGCACTATGCGCAAGGCATTATGCCAATCGACACTTATAAGAAAGATGTAGACGGCTTTTGTGATTGTGAGTTGAAGCTAGATTGGGAGCAGTTGCGCCAGGATATTAAAGCAACGGGGTTACGAAATTCAACACTTACTGCGCTGATGCCGTGTGAAAGCTCTTCACAAATCTCTAACTCAACTAACGGTATCGAACCACCAAGAGGGTTTGTATCAGTTAAGCAATCTAAAGACGGCATCTTAAAGCAGATTGTGCCCGATTATGAAGCGCTTAAGGATAAGTACGAACTACTTTGGGATATTAAAGATAACGAAGGTTATTTGCAGTTATGTGGCATTATGCAAAAATTTGTTGATCAATCGATTAGTACCAATACTCATTATGACCCTGCTCAATTTAGTGGCAATCGAGTGCCAATGAAATTGTTCTTAATGGATCTTTTAAAGGCTTACAAGTACGGTGTTAAAACACTTTACTATCATACAACACGTGATGGTGGCGGTGATGATATGCTTGAAAAAGAAGATGATAACGCCTGTGCTGATGGCGTTTGCAAGTTGTAAAGTATTTAGGAATTAATTATGTCATATTCTATTTTTAGTAAAAAAATTGTCAATACTTTAACCCAGCCAATGTTTTTTGGTGATTCGGTTAACGTGGCGCGCTTTGATAAGCAAAAGTTTGAAATGTTTGAAAAACTGACTGAAAAACAACTGTCATTTTTCTGGCGCCCTGAGGAGATTGATGTCTCTAAAGATAAGATGGATTTTGCAAAACTATTACCTAATGAAAAGCATATTTTCTTATCTAATTTACAGTATCAAATTCTATTAGATTCGGTGCAGGGTCGTAGCCCTAATATTGCTTTTTTGCCAATTGTCTCTTTGCCGGAGCTAGAGAATTGGATTGAAACTTGGAGTTTTTCTGAGACTATCCACTCACGCTCTTATACGCATATTATTCGCGCCATTGTGAATGAACCAGGCGCAGTATTTGATGACATTATGAAAACCGAGCAGATTATTGAGCGTGCTGAGAGTGTCTCTAAACATTATGATGAGCTAATCAAGTGTTCACAAGCATATTTGCTTCATGGTGCGGGCACGCATGACTTAAATGGCGAGCAAACTACGATTGATCTCAGATGCCTAAAGCGCAAACTGTACTTAACCATTATGTCGGTTAATATCTTAGAAGCGGTTCGTTTTTATGTATCGTTTGCTTGTTCATTTGCTTTTGCTGAGCGCAAAGTGATGGAGGGAAATGCCAAGATTATCAAGATGATTGCTCGAGATGAAGCGTTGCATTTAACTGGCACTCAACATATGATTAACCTTATTTGTGATGGTAAGGACGATCCGGAGATGGCTACTATTGCTGCCGAGTGCGAAGAAGAAGTGATAACAATGTTTAAGGAGGCTTGTGAACAAGAAAAAAATTGGGCTGAATACTTGTTTAGAGATGGATCTATGATTGGTCTTAACGCTGAAATTTTAAAACAGTATCTTGAATATATTACCAATATTCGTATGAGCGCCATTGGCCTTAAGCCTCTATTTGAGGAGCGCACCAATCCATTGCCATGGATTAATCATTGGCTTGATTCTGATAATGTTCAAGTTGCCCCTCAAGAGACGGAAATCACCTCGTATTTAGTGAGTGCGATCGATAACACATTGGATGAATCAGATTCTGATTTTGGAGAATTTGAACTGTAGTTTGATTGTATGTTTAAAATTGATGTTGAGAATGTTAATGGTAAAACCGAATCGCTCTATGTGTATGGCGAGCAGTCGATTTTAACGGAGCTCGAAGAGCACAATGTGCTGGTTAATTATTCGTGTCGCCAAGGGCATTGTGGCTCTTGTGTATTGCAACTACTAAAGGGGGATGTGATACATCAAGAGAGTCTAGTGCCTTTGTCCCAAGGTGAGATTCTGGCATGCCAAGCCAAGCCTATTACTGATATTAAAATTACCTCAAGAAATTGACAGACTGTTGAGATAGTCAAGCACCTCTGATTGATTCCCTTTAAAGACAACTCGATTTAATTTCTTTTGAATTTGATAGCTGTACATTGGATCGTAATAATCAACCAATAATGATTCAACCACAGGGATGAACCCATCAAAGCTATTGGTATTTTGATGTATCTCTAAAGCCTTCTCGACTTGCAGTTTCATTACTTTATAGCGCTCAAGCCCCAATCTTTTTTGAATTTTTTCTAAACTTCTTAGCCAATAACTAGAAAAATTATTAAAACCATTGATATGATCTTGGGTGAGAAAGTTTTGACACATGTTGATTACATAGGCGTCCATGCTTACTTGAATGCGCTCCTCTGTTGTCGCATCAAGCAAGATCAAATCTGCCTGTGAGGTTTTGTTTTTGACACAATCTGGAATGTGTACTGTACCCACATTAGCACCCTCATCCTCAAACACCAAATGAGAATAATTTTGCTTTTTAATCAGTTCGCTAGCCAATGCATTTTCAAAGGCAATTTGGGTGGGTTGAGCGGTAGTTGTGTTGCCAAATGCAGAGCCTCGATGGTTGGCCAATCCTTCCAAATCAATCATGGGTTTAATATGCTCGAGCAGTAAAGTTTTGCCGCAGCCTGTTTGGCCACCAATAACAATAGGGGATACTTGATTCATGATGCGCTCAGTTTCATCGATTAAATATCGACGTAACGCTTTGTATCCCCCTTTTAGGCGTGGATAGTCAATACCTGAGGCTTCAAAGATCCATTGCTGTGTGATTTGACTACGCAAACCACCACGAAAGCAATATAACGCACCATTCGGATTATTTTTTATAAATTTAAGCCATGCATCAACTCGCTCTTGCTTAATATCGCCTTGCACTAATTCATGGCCAAGCTGAATGGCTTGCTCCTGGCCTTTATTTTTATAACACGTGCCAACCTGATCGCGTTGCTCATCGCTCATTAGTGGTAGGCTTTGTGCATTGGGAAAGGCGCCTTGTGCGAATTCAATGGGTGCACGTGTATCAAATAAAGGAGTTTGGTTGACGATTAAAGTATGAAAATCTTCAATTTGAGTCAGCGTCTTAGGCATTGATTTTAACCGTGGTTTGTTTCTGGGCAATGATCTCGCCAATCGCCTCAAGTGTAAATCCTGCTGAGCGCATGGTATTTTCAAATTCAGTTTGGGCTTTATGATTAACCATAATGAGTAAACCACCACTGGTTTGCGGGTCACAAATGATAGATTGCACTTCGCTACTCATTGAGCTTAGGTGGTGCCCATAGCTATCAAAATTTCTTTGAGCGCCACCTGGAGAGCACCCGTCAGCTAGATAATCTTTAATATTTGGTAAAATTGGTACTTTTTGATAATCAATAGTTGCAGAGACTTTAGAGCCTTGACAGACCTCAACCAAGTGCCCACCTAGGCCAAACCCAGTTACATCAGTAATGGCGTTGACACCGTCAATTTTTGCCAGTTTGGCGCCAATATCATTCAGCTCACACATAGTATCAATAGCTCGAGTTTCATCCTCTTTGGTGATTTTCTTTTGTTTTTGCGCTGTGGTCAAAATACCAATACCTAAAGGTTTGGTTAGATAGATTTTGTCACCCACTTGTGCTTTTGAATTTTCTTTAAGATGTTTGATTGCCACCCTGCCAGTAACCGCCAAGCCAAAAATAGGTTCTGGTGCATCAATACTATGCCCCCCTGCCAGAGAAATACCTGCTTCAATACAAACGCTGCGCCCGCCTTCAATAACTTGTTGACCAACTTCGGGTGGTAGTTTGTCTAGCGGCCAGCCAAAAATTGCAATGGCCATAATGGGCGAGCCACCCATGGCATAAACATCACTAATGGCGTTAGTGGCTGCAATACGACCAAAGGTATAAGGGTCGTCAACAATTGGCATAAAGAAGTCAGTGGTAGAGATAATGGCTTCGCCATTGCCTAAATCATAAACTGCAGCATCATCACGAGAAGCGTTGCCCACCAATAAATTTTGATCGTTAATATCTGTGAGTGATGACTCTAGAATGGTGTCTAAAACTTTAGGCGAGATCTTACATCCACAACCTTGTCCATGGCTGTATTCAGTGAGTTTTACGTTCAGATTTGATGACATTGATAATATCCTTTTTCCTAATTTTGTGCTGGGCGTTTTTATAAATATTCGCCTCTAATTGTTGTAATATCTCAGCTAACTCAGCCATATTCAGTGGCAAAAGCAAGTTAAACAAAGCTTTATCGCCCCTAGCAAGCTTGATTTGATTGGTTAAATTTTTGTCTGTATTTGGCTTTTTATGTTTAAACCAGATAAGCAAGGTGCTGATAAGTCCGCCAATAACAACACCTAGCAACAGATAGATGTATTTTAAATTGTTAGCCGGTAAATTGCCAGCCATGTTTACTGTCTTTTTAACTGTCTTGTTGGCGATCTTTTGCACAGCTTGAGCGCCCTCAACTTGAACGTCAATAGACTGGGTGGTAACGCTCTTTTTGCGTTGAGTATTTTTGTCAAAATAGTCTAGTGTAAAGCTTGGAATGGTGAAATTTTGATCTGCAACAATGGCAAATTTTTGTTGCCATTGGTTGTAGCTAAATTCAGATTCGTCGCTATAAACAGTAGTATTTTCAATGTCAAGATGGTATTTTTCAATATCTTCAAAATTACCCTGACCATAGATTGTAATGGTTAGGTTGAGTGCCTGTCCTTGCTTGATATTGGCTTTGTCAATGTTGGCTTTTATCTTTAGATTGCCAAATATTCTAAGCGCCTCTGGCAGTGGCTTAACCTTTAGAGTTAGTGAATTGGAGTGTATTTTTTTAATTCGATCAGTCTGGCCTAGTGAGGAAAATCCGCCAAAGACATTGTTACTACGCTTAGCGATATTGGCCACCACACTTGGAATGGTAAAATTGCCAAAGTCATCAGCACTGACTCGATAAATTAATGTATGAATGTTGTAATCTTCATCAGTAGTTTGATTAGACTTGGGTTTTTTTATGAACAGCAAGCCTTTAACTTCTGGCATGATAATACTGACTTGATCGCCCATTGAGGGTGACTTTCTCTCTTTAAAGGTCACTTTCAGTTCGAGCTCATCTCCTAAAAACATCGTTTGTTTGTTTGTTTCAATTTCTAAGATGTGATCATCCCCAGCTTTGGTTTGAGTGGGTTGTTTAAGGGTGATTTCAATTGGTTGAGTGGTTTGCTCGCTACCATCTACCATAACTGTGTAGGCGGGTATGGTTAAGCTTTCATGGGGTTTAATAACAAATGATTTGCTACTTTGCCTGGAGCGCTGGTTATTTATAATGCTAATTTTTTGAGCATTACTCGTATATAAAACAGGATTTTCTTCAATTGCTTGAATACTAGGAAAGATAATATTATTGCCATTTGAACTAATGGTTAAAACCACTTGATCGCCTGGATAAAACCACGATTGATTGACGCTTGCTGTACTAAGGCTGAGTACAGGTGCACTAATCAATAAGAGCAGACTACCAAGGATTTTGTGCATTTTTATCATGTTGTTTGGTTAGAGGAATCATAAGTGTTCTAAGTTCTTTATTGAGTGATTTTTCCCAGCGTTGTTGTTTGATTGTATTGAGTTTCTTTCTTTGTTGTTGCTTGTTTTTTGGCTTTTCTTTGGTTTTATTTTTTTGAGAATTTTTCTTCTGTTTGTTATTTTTCTTGTTTTTATCTTTGTTATTTTTTTTACGCTTTCTTTTTTGTTTTTTGAGTAGCTCTAGGTTAAATAAGGCGTCTTCATCTTTTTTGATTGTTAGTGCTTCCTGGTAGCTTTCAATCGCTTCATTGATTTTGCCTGATTTGGCATATGCATTGCCAGAATTATATAAACGATCAAAGGTTAAATCTGTTTGCTTAATATCTTGGTATTTTTCTAGCGATTGTTTATATAAGCCTTGTTTATATAGGCTATTCGCCTGATTTAATAGCGCAGCATCATTGTTTATTTTGCTAAATTTATCCCCTGCAAGTTGATAATTTTGATCTTCATAGGCTTTATTAGCTTGATGAATGCTAACAAAGTCAAACAGTCCGGCTTGTGTGTTAATTGATAGTAGTAGTAACAATAGAAATTTCATGATTTTTTCGGTAATGAGAAAAAAGCAAAAAACAGCAAAAACAGCGCAAGTAACAAGGGGTAGTAGAATAATTGACGTTTTTGAATTATGCTTGTTTTTTTACTGCTTGAATGTTGTTTAAAGTGGTTGATAAATACTGACAAATCATGCTTGTTTAGCGTGTACTTTAGGTAATCTCCCTGGGTTTTTTTAGTCAGATTTTTAATCTCTAGATTCTCCTTAACAATCACCAGATTGCCATGAGTATCTTTCAAACTGCCTGTTTCAGTTTGAATACTACTGCCACGTTCGGAGGAGATGTCAAATACAAACACCTGTATATTATTGTCGATTGCATAGTCAATTTCATCTTCAAAATTGTTACTATCACCACCATCGGTCAATAATAATAATTGCTTGTTGCTGCTATTGTCAAACAAGTCATTGGCTGAGTTTAGAATGTTAGCTACACTGGTTCCGGTGAGGCTGATGCTGTCTAAGCGTAGATTTTTAATTAGAAATTTAAGACTATTTAAATCATCTGTTAGTGGCGATATTAAAAATGCCTGATTGGCAAATCCTAAAATTGCCAGACGAGTGTTTTCAATATTATCAAGGCTTGCTAGTAGTTTGTTTTTGGCAAATTCAAAGCGGTTTGGGTAGATGTCGTTTGCAAGCATGGATTTTGACATATCAATAGCAATCACCACATCACTAAGTTGTTTGTTTAGCTTTATCTCTCCAGCTTCAAGTGTTGGTCTGCTAAGTGCTAATAAAATTAGCAACATGCTTAATAGTAGTAGCCTTAAGCGTGTTTTGGTCGATATTTTATGATTATTAAGGCTGATTTTGTTCAGCACTTCTGCTGAGAATAAGTCTTCAATATGACTATTCTTGCTATGAATAAAAAACCATAGAAAGGCCACAGGAATGGCTAAATATAGCGGCGCTATTTGTTCAAATTCCATGTATTTTTCCGCCAAAAATAAATCCACAAAAATATCAAAGCTAGGCTAAGTGGGTAATGAAAATAGTAGATTTTTTTTTCATATTTGTTGATATTGATCTCACTTTTTTCCAGCTGGTTAATTTGCTTGTAAATATCTTCAATGCTTTTTTGACTATTTGCTGAGAAGAATTTGGCACCTGTGCTATTAGCAATGTGCGACAAAATATCGACGTTATAGTCACGCTGATCACCCACGGCAACAGTGTAAACCTTGATCTTGTTTTCTTTAGCACGCTCAATGGCCATCTCGAGAGGGATACTATTTGTATTATCCTTGCCATCGGTTAACAAGATGGCAATTCTCTCCTTGGATTTAGAATTATTAAATAGTTTTGAACTTAAGAATAACGCCTCATACAGTGCGGTTTTGCGCTTACCCGCAACACCAATTTCGATATTACTCAGCATTTTGATAACGCTTTTTTTGTCATAAGTTAGCGGTACAACCGTATAAGCAAAATCTGCAAAAACACTCAGCGCTATTTTGTCAGTTTTTCGTTTTGAGATAAAGTCAACCATAATGGCTTTAACAATTCTAAATTTGTCTAGATGCGCCATAGAGCCGGAGGCGTCTAAAATCAAGGATATTTCATGACCTTTTGAGTTGTCCAATATGATTTGCTGAGTTTTGATCGGACTTGATAGGCCGATGATTAACAAGCTAAGAATGGCCAGTCTTAGTGTGTTGAGTAACCACTGTCTAGATCTAGTTAAACTGCCAAGCAACTCAGTATTTGGAAAATAAATAGCCCGTTTTTTTTCTTTACAAAACAACACGCAAGCAACCGCCAAAACAAGCAGTAGCAAAACATAAGGATATTCAAAGCTAAACATGAATAAAGCCTTTGATTGTTTGTATTAAATTCGCATCAAGACTGCCCACTTGCTTTTTGTATTTATAAGCTTCTAGCTCATGATTGATTTGCTCAAACTGAGCTTGATTGTCATCATTGCATAGGTATTGCGCGTACTTTTTAAAGTGGTATGCGGTGATTTTACTATTTGAAAAATCAAGATTTTGCAATTGTTCTAGAGCGAATTTTTTATCTTCATTGCGCCTAGATTTAGACATTAGCCAATAAGCCCAGGTAATGACTAGCAGTACGATAAAAACCACCACTAAAAAATAGATTAACGAATCATCGGCAATGGTAACAATTGGCTTGATATCTTTTAACTGACTCATGAGCGTAGAATTTGGCTTAACTTGATAAAGGCATTATCACAAGTATAGAGTTTGCCAGCATTGATGCGATGCTTGGCAAAATGTGAGAAAAGCTTATTATCCTGATTGTGCAGTTTAGTCTGATACTTTAAAGCCAATTTTTTGCCAATATTTGCTTTAACACAGCCTCCATGCTCGGGATTAATTAAATCTAGCTCAGCGCCAAAGTTAGGGTTTTCCTCGAGTTTATCTCGCACAATTATGGCGTTTGCCTGATGTTTGTGTGCAATTAATGAATAGTCATGATCATGATAAAAATCGCCAATAATAAAGGCCATTGATTTTTTCTGTTGCAGTAAGTAGTGGCTAAGTTCTTGAAAATCAAACTTGGTTTTTAATAAATCCCAGGACAAAATTGCCTCAATAGCTCGAAGCGCATCACCGGTATTGTTAAGCTGGAATAAGGATTGAGTTTTGTCAGCAAAAAAGACCAGCTGAGTCTGGTTTTGTTGTTTAATGGATGAGCAACCTATAAGGGCAATAATCTCGGCAATGGCCTCACTTTTAAGCCGTTGAGAGCCAAAATGCAAGCTGCTCGATAGTGCAATACAAATCACCACATTGATTTGCTTGTTCTCATTAAAGATATTGGTTTGCAATTCGCCCGTTTTACCACTGGCCGAGAAATTAATTTTACGAATGTCATCGCCAGCCTCATACGGGCGTATTTCGCAAAAATCTAATCCCTCACCACGTATTTTTGATAACTCTCCAGCTGACTTGTTGGTAAAAACATGTTTTTTAGCGCGTAGTAGTATCTCTTGAGCTAGCATGGTAATGTCTAGGGTGTTTTTATCGCCTTGAGTATTTTTTGGATAATCGAAGCTGCACTAATGTTGTCTGCTTGAGCTTGATAGCTAAGCACAATTCGATGCTGTAAAACTTCGGTCACCATGCTTGCCACATCGAGCGGCGTGACAAAATCATTGCCACGTATGAGCGCTTTAGCACAGCTGGCTTTGAATAAGTCAATACTGGCTCTCGGGCTTGCGCCAAATTCAATGAGATCTTTGATATCAGTCAGACCATAGTTTTCTGGATAGCGTGTTGCAAATACAATTTCAATAATGTATTGTTTGACCGCCTCATCCATATGAACCTGTTTGTATGACAATCGAAGGGCGCTAATATCTTCTATATTTGCCACCTGATTAACCGCCTCAAATCCATTAACAGCTACGCGATTAACCACTTCTAACTCTTCATCTGGGGTGTTATAGTCTAGAACAGTTTTTAGCATAAAACGGTCAAGCTGCGCCTCTGGTAGTTGGTATGTGCCCTCTTGCTCTACCGGGTTTTGTGTGGCCATAACCAAAAATGGCTCATCAACTTTAAAGCTCTCATTGGCAATGGTAACTTGTTTTTCGGCCATAACTTCAAGCAGTGCAGATTGTACTTTGGCAGGCGAACGATTAATCTCATCAGCCAGCAAAAGGTTGGTAAAAATTGGCCCTTGCTTGATGCTAAATTCACCGCTTTTTGGGTTGTATATTTGAGAGCCTGTAAGATCACTAGGCAGTAAGTCTGGGGTAAATTGTATGCGCTTAAAATCAATACCTAAGGCTTTTGCCAATGTATTAATAGCGGTGGTTTTTGCAAGTCCTGGCACACTTTCTACCAGGATATGCCCACCTGTAATTAAACCGATGAGCAGGTTGTCAACCAAATTATCTTGACCGATAATAACTTTTTGAATTTCAGTTTTAATTGTATTGATCATAATTAAAAAATTATTGCTTTATGCTGGGTAGGCGCTTTCTAATTTTTCGTAGAGCTGTTCAGGAGTTAGATCGGGATTATCATCCATGATTTTAAAGGCGATAACGTTATCCTCTACCTCACCCCACATCTTCACATAAGAGCCATCTTTGTAGCCGTGGTCTTGTCTGAATGTATTGAGCTGATTTTTCACCAGATAGCGCTTGTACAGTTCTGGTACGTCCATTTCCATGTGTGCGATTGCTTGGAAGAATAATGCAAATAATTGGTATAAAGAATTTTGAGATTGATCAACATTGGCACTGGCAGAGATGGCTATAATTTTTTCTAAAATCTCAACTAATTTTTCAGGATCGGTGTCGCGCTCAGGCTTCATGTCGTTATAGATTTCAGCAAAACCCGCATCACCAAAATGAATGGCTTCAGACATTAAAAAATGCCAAATATCAACCAATTCAACTTTGGCATTTTCAAGGTCTGGCTTTGCCTCTAAATCTTTCCAATGCTTCCAATTAAACGAGTCAATTGCCTCAGCAGCCTCCATATAGATACAGCGTAACCACGAAATCTGACGCCCTTCTTTAGTAGCACCTTCGGTCCAGATGGTGCCGTTGGTTGCATCATTAAGCTTTTGTTGAAGTTCGAACATTTGTTTAATTTGATTCATGTTATTTCTGTATCTTTGAGTTGATAATTAATAATTATTATATAGTGACAAGCTTTTGATTTAAGCTTGAAATGGGCTGAGTTTTCTAATGGCTATAATTAATACACCAACTGTCATAGCAAGGCTAATTGGGGTAACAACATACATCATGATAATCGGCAATAAGAATGGCAATTCTCGACCAAAATATGTCAAAAAATGCAGTTGATCAATGTTGTGCATGATGATGCTACCACCGACCATGAGCATCGCAATCATACCAATCCAAGCTAGAGTTGCCAATACTCTTGGCATGCCTTTGATCAGTAAAGATCCGATACCTTGATAAAGGCTATTTTGCTTTTCTTTTAAATAAAAGCCCACATCATCCATTTTAATAATCATGCCCACAATGCCGTAAACAGCAAAGGTGGCAATTAAACTAACAATGATGAGTACGCCTAGCTGGGTTGAGAGTGGCTCGGTTGCCACAGATGCAATAGTAAGCGCGATAATTTCAATGGATAAAATGGTATCCGTTCTTACTGCTGAATTCACTGTTACATCCTCTGCTGCGCTTAAATCTTGCGTGTCTGGTATAGAGTGTTCATGTGCGTGGTCATGCTCTTTAATGAAGCCTAATTTCTCACCAAGTGATTCTGTGCCCTCATAGGCTAAATATGAGCCGCCTAGTACTAATATTGGCGCCATAATCCACGGCGCAAAATAAGTAATAAGTATGGCGATTGGAATCATGAGGGATTTGTTGCGTAATGATTTTTTGGTAATTTTCCAAATAACCGGCAGTTCTCGTTTTGCCGCTGTATTGCTTACGTATTGCGGAATGGTGGCCGTATCATCAATCAAGATACCTGCTGTTTTAGATAATGATTTAGCCGTTTGATTTGCGATATCATCAATAGCACCCGCTGAAACCTTAGCGGCAACTGCGGATAAATCATCTGCTAAGGCGCCGATGTAGCCAATTAATCCTGCCATATTTTAGCTCTTCATTACTTTATAATTTGTACCTATGTTAATGATTAATTGTGACCTTGGGGAGTGTTTGAGCCCTAATCCAGATACACAAGTAATGCCGCTTATTGCGATGGCAAATATTGCTTGTGGCGGACATGTGGGTGATGATCACAGCATGATTAGCGCGATTGAGCTGGCGCTAGAAAATAACGTTAAAATTGGTGCTCATCCTAGTTATGATGACCAAGAAAATTTTGGGCGTGTTAGCCAAGGTTTGTCAGATGAGGCATTGTTTGATTTGATACATACTCAAGTGACTCATTTTCAAAATCTTTGTCATCAGCACGGTGCAACGCTAGACTACATTAAGCCACATGGTGCGTTGTATCACGACATGACACACCAAAGCTCGGTTTTGGCTGTTATTTGCCGAGTGATTAAATCAATTGATACTAAATTATCTTTAGTGATACAAGCGGGCAATGAAGCACATTTTAAAAATTTCGACAATATTGATAATGGCGGTTTTTTGCATGAAGTTTTTGCAGATCGAGCCTATAGCGGCGTGCACATGATACCTCGTAGTGGGCAAAATGCTGTTTTGGAGGGTGTGGATGCCATTATTAAGCAATATCATCGATTTTCTGATGATAAATCTTTCAAAATTGATACAATTTGCTTTCATAGTGACAATAAGGCCTCTGTCGAGGCGCTAAAACGGCTTAAAAATGCATAAAATCATTCTAGCAGGGGAAAACTCGATACTGATTTACTTTGGTGATAAGATCGATAATTCACTACCTAAAAATATCGCAAATTTTGCAAATGCGCTCAAAAATCAGTTTTCTGATGTTGTTATTGATCTAACACCCTCTTATACTTCGCTTTTAGTAAGCTACGATTTGAGCAAAGCTAGCTATTTTAAATTTTCAGCTGACGTGCAAGCCATGCTTGAGGGTTTTGAGTTTTCAGACTCAAATCAGCAGTCAAACTTGATTCACATTCCAGTTTATTATGGTTTTGAAACAGGATTGGATTTAGAAAGGCTATTGGCTGAAAAAAATATCTCACTTGATGAGTTTATCCAGCTTCATAGCTCAAATGAATATTTGGTGCATGCAATTGGCTTTAGTCCAGTGTTTGCTTTTTTGGGCGAGGTTGATATTCGCATTCAAGCGCCGCGCTTGGCAACACCAAGAATTAAGATTCCTGCAGGTAGCGTGGGGATAGCCGATAGCCAAACGGCTGTCTATCCTAGTGATTCTTCAGGTGGATGGAATATCATTGGCAGAACTTTGCTTGATCTGTCACTCGACAAGCCTGAAAATTTAGAGAAATTTAAAACTGGCGATCGGGTTAAGTTTTATTCAATTACTCGAAATGAGTATCTTAAATTTGGTGGCGAACTATGAGCTTTAAAGTTATCAAGCCAGGGTTTTTATCCACCATTCAAGACTATGGGCGTCTGTGTCATGGCGCTTATGGCATGAGTCAGTCTGGGGTGATGGATGAGCATGCCTTTAGTTGGGCTAATTATTTACTTGAGAATAACTTTAACAATGCGGTTTTGGAAATTACGTTTGGAGGGGTTGAGCTTAAAGCACTTGATGATATGCTTATTTGCGTTTGTGGTGCCGATCTTGGCTTTAAAATCAACGGCCAACTGGCGCCAATTTGGCGCAATATCCAGATTAAGAAATCAGATGTATTAAGTTGGAATTTACCCATTCACGGTATACGTACTTATTTAGCTGTTAAAGGAGGGTTTGAGACACCCGTGTTGTATGGCTCAAGATCAATTAATTTGCGTGAAAATATTGGCACAAAATTAGCCAAAAATGACGTATTGTCTTGCCAGCCTTCGAGTGGTCAATTGGCGCGTTTTATGGTGCCACAATATCTTCCTAATTATGATCATGATATTGCTTTAAGGCTGTTACCCAGCTATCAGTATGACATCTTTAGCGACTCTCAAAAAACCTTATTTTTTAGTCAAAGCTATCGTGTTAGTCAGGCCAATGATCGTACTGGGTGTCGGCTAGATGGTGCGCCTATTGCGATTAAAAAAGACAAAATGATCTCTGAAGGCATGAGCTACGGCAGTGTTGAGATTGCCACTAACGGTTTGCCTATCATCCTATTAAAAGATGCGCCAACGATTGGTGGCTATCTAAAGATTGGCACGGTGTTTTCATTAGACCTGGCAAAGCTTGCACAAAAACAGCCAAATGCAAAAGTTAAGTTTGAGTTAATGGATATTCATCAAGCGCAAAAAGAAAGGCTGAAATTTAATCAGTTTTTTGAGATTGAGCCAAACTCATAATGGTTAAAAATCTGACAAAATAACTCAGCCGTTTTAACTGTGTCGTATAGTGCCGAATGCGCTTGTGTGTTGTCAAATTCAATACCCGCTTTGGCAATGGCTTTGGCCAGAACCGTTTCACCATAAACCAATGCCGACAAGCTAACTGTATCAATGGTGGAGAATTGGTGAAAAGGGTTTTTAAGTTTTGATCTATCACTAGCAGCGTATAAAAATCCTAAATCAAAAAAAGCGTTATGCCCTACTAAAATTGAACGTGTGCAATTCTCTTCTTTCATCTCAGTACGAATGGTTTTAAACATATCGTTTAATGCCAGCTTTTCACTAATAGCGCCACGTAGCGGATTATCTACATCAATGCCGTTAAATTTTAAAGCAGCAGGCTCAAGATTTGCGCCTTTGAAAGGCTCGGTGTGAAAATGCTGAGGCTCTTTTGAGTAAAATTTACCAGCTTCATCGATGCCGATAATGACCGCGCAAATCTCAAGCATTGCATCAGTTTGATGATTAAATCCTGCTGTTTCAATATCGATAACAACTGGCAAGTAGCCACGAATACGCTCGTTAATTTGCATTAGTTTACATCCTTAAAAAAGATTGAAGAGTTGCGATCGTGATTAAAATATTGTTGGCGCTTACTTGGAAGATCGGATATTTGCATTTGGGTAAAGCCATTTTTTGTAAACCAATTTGTGCCAAATTTAGTCAGTGCAAAAATTTTGGCAAATTGTCTTTGTTTTGCACTTTCTAGTATCTTGGTTAGTAGTTTCTTTGAAAGCCCCTTATTTTGGACATTCTGAGCTACAGCAAGCGAATAAATCTCACCCACAGCACCTTCTTGGCAATCTTTAAGCCCTGCGCAGGCAATGAGCTGGTCATCATTAAATAACAAGACAAAATCATTAATATTTTGCTCAATCTCATCTTTGCTTCTAGATAAAATTTTGCCCTCGTCAACAAAAGGCTGGATTAAATTTAAAATTTGACTGACCTTATCCACAATATACGCATCTAAAACTTTAATGAGAGACGCCTATTTTAGTCTAAAATTTAAATTTTATTTATTCGAAAACAAGAAAATGAGAAGTGATACAGTAAAAAAAGGGTTTGATAAAACACCGCACCGTTCTTTATTAAGAGCAACTGGGCTAAAAGATGAAGACTTTGACAAGCCTTTTATTGGTGTTGCCAACTCTTTTATTGAGATTATTCCTGGCCATTATTTCTTGGATAAAGTGGCAGCCATCATTAAAGATGAGATTCGTGCTGCCGGCTGCGTGCCATTTGAGTTTAACACCATTGGTGTGGATGACGGCATTGCCATGGGGCATGACGGCATGCTATTCTCTCTACCTTCTAGAGAGCTCATTGCCAATTCTATTGAAACGGTGATGAACGCACACAAGCTTGATGCGATGATTGCTATTCCAAATTGCGACAAAATCGTACCTGGCATGATTATGGGCGCTCAACGTGTTAATGTGCCGACAGTATTCGTCTCAGGCGGTCCGATGAAAAAAGGCCATACAAAAGACGGTACAGCAATTGATTTAGCCACCGCTTTTGAAGCGGTTGGCAAGCATGAAACAGGCAAAATTTCTGATGATGAGCTTAAAGATATTGAGTGTAATGCTTGCCCAAGTGGCGGTAGTTGCTCGGGTATGTTTACTGCTAATTCTATGAATACGCTAATGGAGGCAATGGGCATCGCCCTTCCAGGTAACGGCACTATTTTGGCACTGACACCTGAGCGTGAAGTGCTTTATCGTCAGGCGGCTCGCCGTGTTTGTGAAATTGCCTTAATGGAAAATCAGGAAGATCGAGATAAATTCAACATGCAAAATATCTTAAATGATAACGCTGTACGCAATGCCTTTGCTGTTGACATGGCCATGGGCGGTAGCTCTAACACTGTGCTTCATATGTTGGCTATTGCGCAAGAGGCAAATTCTGATTTTCAGCTTAGTGATATTAACAAAATTAGTAAAAACGTATCGCATATTGCTAAGATCTCTCCTTCGCTTTCAACTGTACATATGGAAGATATTAACACTGCCGGTGGCGTTAATGCGGTGATGCACGAGATGAACAAACGTGGCGAGGTGTTAATCGACAACCCAACCATTAGTGGCGAAACTTTGTATGAAAAAATCAGTGGTGCCGAGATTAAAGATACCAATATTATTCATACCATTGACAATCCATATTCTAAAGTAGGCGGTTTGGCAATTTTGTATGGCAACTTGGCAGAGCAAGGTGCAGTGATTAAAACCGCCGGCATTACCGGTGATCGTGTATTTACTGGTAGTGCGGTTTGTTTTGACTCTCAAGATGATTGCATTGATGGCATTAAGGGTGGCAAAGTTAAAGCTGGAGATGTGGTAGTTATTCGTTATGAGGGGCCTAAAGGTGGACCTGGTATGCAGGAAATGCTTGCACCTACATCGCTAATTATGGGTATGGGCTTGGGTGATAAAGTCGCCCTTATTACTGATGGTCGTTTCTCAGGTGCGACACGTGGCGCTTCTATTGGGCATGTTTCTCCTGAAGCTGCTGAAGGCGGCATGATTGGCTTACTTAAAGATGGTGATAAAATTCACATTGATGTGGATGAATACATCCTAAGTGTTGACTTATCAGAAGATGAGATTGCTACTCGAAAAGCTAACTTCAAGCCAATTAAGAAAACTCTAAGCTCTAAGTGGTTACAGCAATATCGATTACTAGTTAGAAATGCTAGTAACGGTGCAATGCTCAGAACCGAGCTGGATTAGTTTTTTATACTAAGTTAAAGTGTTTTTTGCCAGAACAGGGCGCTCCCTGTGTCTGTGTCTAAATGGTAATCTGAAAATCCAAACTTTGTATAGGCAGCTTTTGCGGTCTCGTTTTTGCTAAGAACTTCTAACGTGACCTTGCAACAACCTTTTTCTATTGCTATGTCTTCTATTTTTTGCAAAATCATCTGGCTTATGCCTAGCCCCCTGTGACTGTCGATGACAGCCAAGTCGTGAATATTTATTAATGGCTTGCATAGAAATGTTGAGAACAATTCAAAACAATTGGAAAATCCTACAGCCTTGCCATCGGCATAGACAAGTACACTAAAGGCATGACTAAGCTTTGATAATTCAGTTACAACATTACCTACAATATTCTGCTCAAGAGGTCTTCCGCCACCCATTAGATCTTTTGCATACATACTAAGTAACGACTGCAAATCAGTTTTATGTGATTTATTAAGGTAGTCTGCTGTTACGATTTCTATATGCATGCAGTCTTATTGTAGCAATCTGTTTATGATATTTATTAGTCGACTGGAATAAACACCATTTGTCTGTCATCCAAATTAACCGAGGCAATTTGGATTTTAATGGTGTCACCTAAGCGGAATACTTTACCAGTGCGATCACCTTTTAGCTGGTGATGAACGTCATCAAAATTGTAGTAATCATCTTGAAGATCTCGTACTGAAATCATACCTTCGACAAATACTTCAGTTAGTTCGATAAAAATACCAAAGCCAGCAACGCCTGAAATAACACCGTTGAATGTTTCGCCAACTTTGTCACGCATGTATTCACACTTAAGCCACTGTTCAACATCACGAGAGGCTTCATCAGCACGGCGCTCAGTAACTGATAAGCTTGCACCCAGCTCGACCATCTTTTTAGAAGGTTTTTTCTCTTTGTTGCCAATTACTTTTTTGACCAATTTACCAACAAATGATGGTTCTTTTTTGTTCAGCACACGATTAATAGCGCGGTGTACTAGTAGGTCTGGATATCTTCTAATTGGCGATGTAAAGTGAGTGTAATCATCAAATGCCAAGCCAAAGTGACCTTCGTTAGCCGGTGTATATACCGCTTGCTTCATGGTACGAAGCACCACCGTTTTAATGATATTTTCATCATCTCGCCCTTTGGCGTCCTCTAGCACTTTAGCAAAGTGTTTAGAGTCTGGCTGATCGCCACCTTCAAGTGTTAATCCAACGGCCGTTAAGAATTGGCGGGTTACTTCTACTTTTTCAGCGGTTGGTTTTGGATGGATTCGGTATAAGAAATCTTCTTTATTTTCACCTAAGAATTTTGCTGTAGCCTGGTTGGCCATAAGCATGCATTCTTCAATTAGTTTGTGTGCATCATTTCTTGAGCGAGCAATGATGTTATCAATTTTTCCGTTATCATTAAATAGGATTTGCGATTCAATGCGGTCAAAGTCCATTACACCACGTTTGGTTCTAGCAGCTTTTAACACTTTGTAAAGATCGTAAAGATCGTTTAAGTTGTCTAGTACAGGCTTAAATTCAGTTTTCAATTCTTGATTGTCATGCTCTAAAATGTCACTTACTTTGGTATAGGTTAAGCGCG
Organism: Candidatus Thioglobus sp.; assembly: GCA_018644675.1. Lineage (GTDB taxonomy): Bacteria > Pseudomonadota > Gammaproteobacteria > PS1 > Pseudothioglobaceae > Thioglobus_A. The sequence goes on along the minus strand of JABGQC010000009.1, from coordinate 5,809 downwards.
CATGTGAGAACATAACTGCTGGGTAGAATTTATAATCAAGCAAATTTCCGTCTGCATCAATGTTCATCTCACAAGTCATACATAGACGCTCTACACCAGGATTAATGGAGCATAGGCCATTTGATAAGGCTTCAGGTAGCATTGGTACTACTCGACGCGGGAAGTAAACTGAATTACCTCGTTCAATAGCATCCGCATCTAGTGCCGTACCTTCAGCAACATAATGAGAAACATCAGCAATAGCGACTACTAACTTCCAACCGTTGGCAGTAGATTCGGCAAATACTGCATCATCGAAGTCTTTAGAGTCTTCACCATCAATCGTGACTAGCTTCATGTCAGTAATATCAACACGACCTGCCTTATCTTGCTTGGTTACTTCAGCTGGGATTTTGGCAGTTTGCGCTAAGGCTTCGTCTGAAAAATCAATCGGAATACCGTTACGATATAAAGCTGCGTCAGTTTCCACACCTTCATCCATGTATGAGCCTAGAATATGGACAATTCTGCCTTCTGCTAATGATTTGAATGTTGGTGATTTGGTGATCTCAACGACAACAATTTGCTCATTGGTGTTTTCATCACTAATCTTTGGAATATTGATGTTATTACGAATGCGCTTGTCATCAACCACGGCGTGAGCACCCTCTTCAGTAATGTGCAATCGAGCCACAACAGACTTAACACTTTCTAATACTTCAATAATTTTTGCATCACCACGCTTGCTGATTAAGCGCGCCTTAACCTTGTCACCATGAAAAACTAGCTGCATTTGGCGTGAGTTTAGTCTTAAATCTTTACCACCTTCTTCTAGCTTTAAAAAACCAAAACCTTTAGGATTAGCAACTACCGTACCAATTTTAATACCTGCATTTGGATCGAAAATGATAAAGTCCCCGTCTTTGTTATAATCCAGCTGCTCATCTCGAACCATGGCTTTTAGGCGGTGTGTTAATGGTTTTTTTTGTTTGCCTTCTACTTCTAGTAAGTCGAATAAGTCATATTTTGATAATGGCTTTTTCTTGAAAAAAGACAGGATGTGCTCCCTTGATGGAATGGGATTATCGTACTTCTTTGCCTCTCTTTTTTGGTGCGGATCGCTCATAGATTACTCTGCAAATGGGTTGTTAAGGATCAGTGTTTCGTTACGATCTGGTCCTGTTGATAAAATATCGATTGGCAAGCCTGAAAGCTCTTCAATTTTACGAATATAGTTTTGCGCTTCAATCGGTAGAGAGTCAAAAGAATCGGTGCCAATGGTTGATGCATTCCAGCCAGGCATTTCAATATAGATTGGATCTGCATCGGCATAGCCTTGTGCATCGTATGGCGGTGTTGTTGTTAGACTGCCATTTAAATTATAACCAGTACAAATTTTGATACTGTCTAGAGAATCAAGCACGTCTAGTTTTGTTAGGCAAATTCCGGTTACTGCATTAAGCTTTAATGAGCGATTAAGGGTTACCATGTCTAACCAACCACAACGACGCTGACGTCCGGTAGTTGCACCAAACTCATGGCCAACAGTGCCTAGCACTTTGCCAATTGCATCGCCTTTATCGATTGCAACATCGTAAACCAACTCTGTTGGGAATGGACCACCACCAACACGTGTGGTGTAGGCTTTAACAATACCGCATACATAGTCAATGTCTGTTACACCAACACCAGAACCAGTTACTGCACCGCCTGAAGTGGTGTTAGATGAAGTTACAAATGGGTAAGTGCCTTGATCAATATCTAATAGTGCGCCTTGCGCACCTTCAAATAAGATGTTTTCGTTATTGGCAATATGCTGATGAATTTGCTCGGTAACGTCTGTAATCATTGGAATTACAACTTTGGCTTGCTCTAATGCTTGTGCCAATACTGTATCAAAATCTAGTGCGGGCGCATTGTAGTAATTCGTTAGTGCAAAATTATGGTATTCCATGACATCTTTCAGCTTCTCTGCAAAAGCTTCAAGATCAAGTAAATCACCAACTCGTAACCCGCGACGCGCTACCTTATCTTCATAAGCTGGGCCGATTCCATTACCAGTTGTGCCGATTGCAGCCTTACCACGTTTTGCTTCACGAGCATTATCAAGGGCTACGTGATACGGCATAATGAGTGGACAACCCGGAGCAATCTTTAAGCGTGATTGCGCATCCACACCAGCCTCATCTAACTCACCCAATTCTTTAATAAGAGCTGACATAGATAAAACAACACCATGGCCAATTAAGCACTCTACGTTATCACGCAAGATGCCAGAGGGAATTAAATGTAGTACTGTTTTTTGACCGTCAATTACCAAGGTGTGTCCTGCATTGTGTCCGCCTTGAAAGCGCACAACACTAGATACTTTATCTGTAATTAAATCAACAATCTTTCCTTTTCCTTCATCGCCCCATTGTGTGCCGATGATCACTACATTTTTTGACATATTAATTCCTAACTGTTTAATTTGTTTTTAATGATAACTATTTTGATTGAGATAAAAACTTCAAATCAAATGAAAATCCTGTGGCTGCTCTTGACTGACCAAAAGACTCGCCAATACCGTTATAACGCCCACCTTGTGCTAGAGCTTTAGAGTATTTTTGACTGTAAGCTGAAAATACAACCCCGGTATGATACTCATAGGTTTGTAACTCAGCCAAATCATAGCTTGCTTGTATGTTGATATTCTTCAGTGCTTGATCGATTGCTTGTAAATCTTCAATTGCATTGAGTGCATCTGGAAAATTTGCAAATAATTCTGTGGCTTTTGCTAGTGCGGTGTGATCACCCTCTAACTTAATTAGGGATTCAAATAAGGCTGCATTGACCAGTGTATATTTTTCAATAAACACTTGCAAGTCCGGAGATGAGCGATGTGCAAAAATATGACGCAACTCACTTGCTTGATCTGAATTTAGCGATTCTTGCGCAATAAGCGCATCAAAGATAGCAACATTACCAAGACTAATAACGATTGAGTCAATTGATAGAATTTTTAAGCTTTCTAGCATTAACTCAATCACTTCAACGTCAGCTGAGGTTTTATCAGATCCGTATAGTTCTGCGCCCGCCTGAATAGGTGATCGTGAATCATAAAAATCATCCGCACTGGTTTGCAGGATGGCGTTAATGTAGCAATATTTTTCAACATTATTGCTAGCTCTTCGCGCATCAATACGGGCAATTTGTGGAGTAATGTCTGCATGTACGCCAAGCATCTTGCCACTAACAGGATCTAAAAATTTAAAGGTTTTCTCATTAACCGAATCACTGGTTAAAAGCAGTGAATCCACATGCTCTACCATAGGTGGAATAACTAAGCCAAAACCCTTTTTAGTATATAGGTCTATTAGTTGACGTCGCAATATTTCAAAATTGAGCGCTTGCTCGCCACTCAACTCGTCAATACCTTCAGGTAGCTGCCAGGTATTCATAAATTCGTTATTTAACCTCTGGATTAAAGTGACGGAAGAACTCTGTATTTGGGTTTAACACCATAATATCATTTTGATTAGAAAATGATTTTTTATAAGATTCTAATGAACGATAGAATGAATAAAAATCAGCATTTTGACTATAAGCTTGCGCATAGTTTCCGGCTGAGATTGCATCGCCCTCACCTCGAATTACTTCAGAGTCACGGTAAGCATCAGCCAAAATAATAGTTCTTTCTTTATCTGCTGCTGCACGAATAATTTCAGCTTCTTCAGCACCTTTAGATCTAAACTCTTTTGCTACACGCTGTCGCTCTGCTTGCATTCGACGGTAAACCGAGTTTGAAACCTCTTGAGATAAGTCGATACGTTTAATACGCACATCCACAATTTCGATACCAAATTGACTAATATCATTTTTAGCAAGCTTTACAATATTTGACATAATTTCACTACGCTCACCTGAGACAACATCGGCAATAGTACGTTTTGAAAACTCACTCTTTAACCCTGTTTTGATAATTTGTGCAAGACGATTATTAGTACGGGCTAGATTACCACCGGTTGATTTGTAGAATTGCTCTGCGTCACTAATACGCCATTTAACATATGAGTCAACAATAACGTTTTTCTTTTCACCGGTTAAAAAACGCTCAGACGGTGCATCAAGGGTTTGTACACGATCGTCAAACTTAACCACGTTATTTACAAATGGCATTTTCAGCTTTAGCCCTGCCTCTTTCTCAACACTAACAATTTCACCTAGACGAAGCTTGATGGCTGTTTGAGTTTCATCCACAGTATATAACGCCGAACTAAGAACGAAAAATAATGCGGCAACAATAATTAATCCAAATTTTTTCATTATCTTACTCCTCTATTACGAAAAACATTTCTTGCATCATTAGGCGTTTGCGCCTGCTCCTGACTTGATTGAGAAGTTGCTTGGGTGGTATTTTGCTTACTGTTGATTAGCTTGTCGATTGGCAGATACATCATTGAGTTGGCTTTTGAATCGACCACGACTTTACTAGTAGTTGCTAACACGCCTTCCATTGTTTCACGGTAAAGACGCTCTCTAGTAACCTCTGGCGCCTTTTCATACTCTGCTAAAATTTGTTTAAATCTTGAAGATTCACCTTCAGATTTTGAAACAACTTCTGATTTATAGGCTTTAGATTCTTCAAGTAATCTTGCTGCTAAACCACGAGATTTTGGCAAGATATCGTTGGCATAAGTTTGCGATTCGTTGATTAAACGCTGCTTATCCTCACGAGCCTTTACTGCATCAGAAAAAGCCGCTTGAACTTGCTCAGGTGGCTGAGCATCCTGCATGTTAACTGTAGTAATTTGCAAGCCTGTTTGGTATAGATTTAGCAACTCTTGAGATCTTTCTTTAATGTCATCAGCAATGCTAACTCGACCTTCTGTTAAGATGAAATCCATGGTATTTTTTCCAACCATTTGACGAATGGCACTTTCAGATACTTGACGTAACGTTGTATCTGGATTGGCCACATTAAATAAATAAGCTTGAGCGTCATTAATTTTGTATTGAACCGCAAACTTAGCGTCAATCATATTTTCATCTTTAGTAAGCATGAGTGATTCCGAAGAAACATTACCGCCAAAGTTTCGACTGCCTTTAACTACATTACGGTAGCCAATTTCTGCTGTTCTAATTTGCTCTACGTTAACTCTGTTTAAAGTTTCAATAGGAAATGGTAGGTGCCAGTGAGGTCCTTGGGCTGTTTCTTCTTGGAAAGCACCAAAACGCAAAACAACACCTTTTTCAGCGGGATCAATAATATAAATGCCTGATAACGTCCAAACTAGTAGTGCAACAATAATGATAAATTTCACACTGCCTTGTGGCGCAGTGGGAGCTGCTGTTGATCCAGTGGGCTTATTGCCACCAAATATACCGTTAAATTTACTTTTAAATTCTTTAATCACCTCGTCTAATTCTGGTGGTGTTTGATTGTTGCCACCCCAAGGGTTTTGATTGTTGTTGTCGTTCCAAGCCATTTAAATGCTTCCATTATTGTTAAAAACCTGAGTTATTTTACCCAAATAAAGTCCTAGCTATGTAACTAATATATGCAGGCTATTTGCTATTTAGTTGATGTTAAAATAAATGAATTTTAAAAAAACATGATTAGTATGAAAAACTCACTTGTCCTTTGTTCATTTATCTTATTCTCAACAACTGCTAGCGCCCAAGGGTATTCACTCAGCTGTGAGGATAGTCGCTTGCTTTTCCCTAAACAAACTCTTTCAACTGACAAAAACTTAGATGTGGTTGCTGATCATAGTGAGATTACCAAGGGGGATACTTACCTATTAACAGGTAATGTCGCGCTCAATTCCAGTGCTTATTATCTAAGTGC
>JABGQC010000035.1 GCA_018644675.1 Candidatus Thioglobus sp. | reverse complement strand
GCCGAGAAGTTTATCCTCAGCACAAGGCCTGGCATTTAGTTTGAGCATTTCCCCGGTGGTGATATGCCAGCCGTCGCAATATTCCTCATTAAAAGTTTTATCAATAGTATTGAGTAATAATTTGACATTATGCTGTTGGCATTTGTTGTAAAGCTCTTTGATAAAATGGTCATCTAGTTTAGTTTTGCTGCGAAGTTGTATTAGCTTAATGCCTTGTTTTAGCTTTTCTTCAAACTTTTTTATCCACTGATCACTTTGATGATTGCTTGAAGGAGTGATCCAATATTTAGTCGGTAATGTGATTGAGTCAATAAAAGCTTTCATGGTTGGCAATAAATTAAAGGTTGATAACTGATCAACAGCGCTCCAGGCAATTTCCTGACCCTCAATGCCTTTGGGTGTGTGCTGATACTGGGTGATATTATAGATACTCAACTCAACCATTCTGTCTTCATATTGATGAAACATGGTTTGGTGTAGAGAGAGTTTGTCAACTATTATGCCTAACTCTTCATTCAGCTCTCGCGAAATAGCGACTTCTGGCGATTCGCCATGCTCTATTTTTCCACCAGGCAACTCCCAAAATCCACCCATGAATTGATGATCTTGGCGCTTGGCAATGAGTATTTGCTGATCTTTGTTGTGCAAAACGCCAACAACGGCCTTGATTGTCTTCATTTGTTAAGCTAATGGTAAAATAGCGCTTATTTTAATTTGTAAGTCCTTTGAACATAGACCAAAAAATTCAATTACTAAAGCCTCACGCAAAATTGTTATCGGGCAATTTAATGGGTATTGAAAAAGAAGGTTTGCGCGTTTCTAGAAAAGGCGGGCTATCACAAGCGCCACACCCTAGCGCTCTGGGCTGTGCTTTGACGCACCCGAATATCACTACCGATTTTTCCGAGTCTTTACTTGAATTGGTCACACCGCCACTGCCTACGGCACAATCTGTGCTTAATTTTTTAAAAGATACCCAGCATTATTTATATTGCCGTTTGCCAAAGGATCAGAGTTTTTGGCCAGCGAGTATGCCGTGTGTTATTCGCGGAAAGACCTATATTCCTATTGCTCAGTATGGTTCGAGTAATCGCGGCAAGATGAAAACGGTTTATCGTCAAGGCTTGGCAAATCGTTACGGTAGTGTGATGCAGGTGATTGCTGGCATTCATTTTAATTATTCGTTTGCTGATAAATTTATTCAGAAATATTGTGAATTGTCAGAAAAAGATCAGAATAAAGATGAAGCCTACATGGCCATGACTCGAAATGTGGTGCGTTACGGCTGGATTGTGCCTTACTTGTTTGGCGCATCTCCCGCTGTTTGTAAATCATTTTTAAAGGGGTATCACCAGCACTCTTTGGTTGAATTTAATGACTCAACTTTATATGAGCCTTACGCAACCTCCTTGCGCATGGGTGATATTGGTTATCAGAATTTGCGCGAAGATGAGGCTGGTGTTAAAGCTAACTATAACTCTCTAAGCCATTATGTGCACTCTCTTAAACTGGGAATGACAACGCCGTGTAGCGACTATGAAAAATTTGAAGTTAAGGTCAATTCAGAGTATCAGCAGCTTAATGCAAACACCTTGCAAATTGAAAATGAGTATTACGCCTCGGTTAGGCCTAAGCCTTTACTAGAGCCTGGGAGAAAGCCACTTGACAGTTTGAGTGATAAGGGAATTGCCTATATTGAACTTAGGTCACTAGACATTAATCCTGCATTATCGATGGGTATTGATGAACAACAAATCCATTTCTTGGAGGTGTTTTTGTTGTTTTGCTTATTAAAAGACTCTCCAGCCATCTCCACCAGGGAGCAGTTTGAAATTGATAATAACGATCAGTTAGTGGCACATGAAGGCCGCAGGCCAGATTTGCTTCTTAAACATCAGACCAAGGAGATTTCAATTGCCAAGCTTGGCGCCCAGATTTCTGCAGATTTAGCATCGTGTGCTACGCTATTTGGTGCATCATATGTGCAGGAAGTGGGCGCTATCGTCAAGCGTTTTGATGATCCGGAGTTAACCCCCTCTGCTCAAGTATTAAGCAAAATGAAAGAACAAGGTCAAGGATTTTTTGACCATATTAATACCTACGCTAAACAATACCGCCAAGATTTTTTATCTAATGAAGTTAATCAAATGCACTTTGACTATTTAGATGAACAGGCGCGGGCATCCTGCAAACAGCAGCGTGAGATCGAAGATTCTGATACCATGAGCTTTGATCAATATCTAGCACAATACTTTAACCAGGTCTAAATATGAGTAGTAACGAATCAACCATTTGTGCGTTAGCCAGTAGTATGGGCAAAGGTGGTATCGGCGTGGTACGCGTTTCTGGCCCGTTGAGCCAGGCTATTGCTCAAAAAATGTTGGGCTTTGTGCCTAAGCCTCGTTATGCTCATTATGGCTCTTTTTTTGATCGCAACCATGTGGAAATTGACCAAGGAATTGCTCTGTTTTTTCCGGGGCCAAATTCTTTCACTGGTGAAGATGTGCTTGAGTTTCAAGGCCATGGCGGACTCAGTGTCATGCGTTCTTTGATAGAGTCTGCCATCGCTTTGGGGGCTAGTCCGGCTGAGCCGGGCGAATTTTCTAAGCGTGCTTTTTTAAACGGAAAGATGGACTTGGTACAAGCGGAGGCGGTGGCTGATATTATTGAGGCAAATTCGGAGCAAGCTTCTCGATCTGCACTTAGGTCTTTATCGGGTGTGTTTTCAAAGCAGGTAAATACATTGACACGTGCTATTATTGAATTGCGTATTTTTGTGGAAGCGACGATTGATTTTTCAGATGAAGAGATTGATTTTTTACAATCCGAACAAGTGAAAGAAAGAGCTCAACATATCCAAGACGAAGTTCAAGAAATCTTACACTCTGCCACCCAGGGCGCTATTTTGCGTGAAGGGCTTAATGTGGCTATTGCCGGCAAACCCAATGCGGGAAAATCGTCATTACTCAATGCACTAACTCAACGTTCCAGCGCTATTGTGACCGATATTGCTGGCACAACAAGAGATGTGTTGCGTGAAACCATACATATAGACGGCATGCCGCTTAATATTATTGATACTGCGGGATTGCATGAAAGCCAAGATGTGGTTGAGAAGGAAGGCATTAAAAGAGCAATAGATGTAATCGCTCAAGCTGACGTTGTACTAATGATGTACGACGCCCAAGATCAATCACCTGATTTTTCTTTATTGCCTGAAAAGCTTGATCTAAAAAAGCTCTTAGTTATTAAAAATAAAATAGATCTCACGAATGAGCGTCCCGGAAGGTGTATTGAGCAGGGTAAAACCCAGTTATCTATTTGCGCCAAAGAAATACAAGGTGTTGACTTATTAAGACAAGAATTGGCAGATATGGCCGGACTTGATAGTGGCGCAGAAGGGGTGGTGTTGGCGCGTAAGCGTCATATTATTGCCCTTGAAGAATCTTTAGAGGCTATTAATAATGCCTTGTTACAACTCGAAGGTGGCGCTATTGAGTTAATGGCAGAAGATCTTCGCCATGCTGGACAAGCCATGGGCAGTATTACTGGTGAGTTCTCTTCGGATGATTTATTGGGCGAAATATTTTCTTCTTTTTGTATTGGTAAATAATGAAAATTCAGTATAAATTTTATCTTTATTTTGTGGTGACTGTACTACTCTCCCCAGTGTTGTTCACTGAAATTTCACTGGTTTATAGTGCAGGGCATATTATTGACATACTTTTAGTTAGCTTGATTTTGCTTGTTTATTTTGGTCTGTACTTATCTATTCGTAAAGACTTTCTACTGCCTTATGCTAATTTACAAGATTGGGTATTAGGCTTTAAATCTAACCAAAGTATGCGCCTAGATGAGGCGCACGACACAACATTCCAGCCAGTAGCGACCGCTATTAACCATCTAATTGACGAGAACCAGCATCTTTATGATGATATGGAAAGCATCCTTAAGAAGCAAATTCAGCGTCTTAGTCATAAGTCCGCCTCCTTGGAGACACTTTATAACGTCTCATCAAAACTCAATCAATTGCATTCAACAGATGAGTTGTTTGAGTATTTTTTAGGTATGTTTGCGAGTATGACAGGCGCTAGTTCAGGCGCCGCTAGAAGTCTGGCAGAAGATGGCGAGCTGTATTTAGTTGCCCAGCGTGGCGTGATTGATCCAGAAGGACAACAGGCTCAAATATTAAATAGTGATTGTTTTTGTGGTGAGGTGGCAATGGCCAAGCAAGCGGGCGTGCAGTTTAGTGTACACACCTGTGGTAAGTGTGTTGGCAATAAGTCTAGAGAAATTGCTGATGTTGGCACTATCTTTATTCCACTGCGCCATCACGGCAAAACACTGGGCATATTTAATTTGTTTTTTGATAGTGAGCCTTCGCTGTCTTTTGATGAAAGAGCATTATTAGAATCTATTGCTGAAAATATTGCCATTGCTTTAGACAAATCCACTTTAAATGAACAAACTAAACGCATGGAGCTTTCGCAAGAGCGCCTATTCCTATCGCAAGAGATTCATGACTCCCTGGCGCAAACAATTTACAGTCTTAAATTGCAAGTGAGTGTACTGGGTAATTCATTAAAACAAGCTAAGCAATTGGATGCGTATCATCAAGTTGAAGCTTTGCAGACGAATATTACCCAAGCAAATCAAGAGTTGCGAGAGTTGATGTGTAATTTTCGAGTGCCTTTGGATCCCAAAGGTATCGAAGTCTCGTTGGAGAACCTGGTTAATCGTTTTAAATCAGAAGAGGGTATCGCTACTTTCTTGCAAGTTAAGGGCAAAATAAGAGTTGAGCCTGAAGTTGAGATGCAGATTATGCGCATTACTCAAGAGGCCTTGTCTAATATCCGCAAACACGCAGGGGCACGCAATGTTAGAATCCTGCTAACAGCTGAGCCATATTGTCAATTACTGATTGAGGATGATGGCATCGGATTTGTAAAAGATCAAGGCGCTAGTGAAATAATGGGGAATAATATCGGCATGAATATTATGAAAGAACGCGCACAAAGGGTTGGCGCTCAGATAGAAGTTGAGTCTGAAGTTGATGAAGGCACCCGTATTACTGTTAATTTTTCTAAGTAAAGAACTATGAATATATATATTATTGATGATCACGCACTGTTTAGAAATGGGTTGATCGCACTACTGGAGTCAAAAGAGATCTCTGCCAGTGCAGCCTCGTCTCCCGCACAAGGTCTAGAAGAAATTGAATCACTAGCGGTGGATATCATCTTGTTGGATTTGCGTATGCCACAGATGTCTGGTATCGAGGTTTTGAAAATCTTAAAAGAGCGTCAAATTCCAGCACCAGTGGTTATGCTAACGACCAGTACAGAAGAAACTGATTTGCGAGATTGTTTGAAGTATGGTGCACAGGGTTACTTGTTGAAAGACATGGATCCTGATGAACTAGTCGATGCACTTAACGAAATAGCCAAGGGCTCAATTGTTGTTGCTCAAGACATGACACATGTTTTGGCTAAGGTGTTACGTAATGAGCTAACCGAAAGCGAGCCCTCGTTTGAAGTGTTGACAAACCGTGAAAAAGAAGTGGCTTGCCAAGTATCAATAGGATCGAGCAATAAGGTTATTGCGAGAGAGTTAGGCATTTCAGACGGCACCGTAAAATTACACGTTAAATCGATTTTAAAGAAATTATCATTATCCTCACGAGTTGAAGTGGCAGTCATGGTGACTGAAAAAGGTTATTGCAAATAAGAGGGGGTATTATGGATCAGTATCAGCAATTAGTTGAAGCAGCACTACAAACAGTTGACGAAGTCTTTCCCTGGGACCTGGAAGAAGAGATCGAAACCACAAGCTCACTCATTCTATTAGACATAAGAGAGGCGCATGAATTTGAGATGATGCATATTAAAAATTCATTACACGTGCCAAGAGGTGTACTTGAAGGTGCCTGTGTCTGGAATTATGACGATACCGTGCCAGAGTTGGCTAAAGCACGCAATCAAAACATCATTGTTATCTGTCGATCGGGCAATAGAAGTGCACTTGCAGCGCAGACGATGCAATTGATGGGCTTTGAAAATGTGCGATCACTAAAGATGGGGATTAAAGGATGGAACGACAATGATATTGAAATGGTTGACGCTAATCAACAAATTGTAGACATTGACAAAGCCGACAAATGGCTTAACATGGCGGTTTCAGCGGACAAACTACAGCCCTAAAAAATAAACTTGATAAAGCGCTTGACCTAGAGAAAAATCTTAGTATAATTCTGCGCTTTCACTGCACGAAAACAGTAATTAGTTTTTAGCAAAGAAAGTTGAAAATAAGTGTTGACATTAACAATTAACGCTATATAATTTCCATCTTTCACTGCAACAAAACAGTAAAAAGTTTTTAGCAAAGAAAGTTGAAAATAAGGGTTGACATTAAAAATCAACTCTGTATAATTTCCATCTTTCACTGCGAAACAATTACATTTTAGCAGTAGCTCTTTAAAAATATATCAAACAACTTGTGTGGGCACTCGTACATTAAATTGTGCAAGTGCACATAAAAAACTAAAGCAAATAAGCTTTTTAAAAAATTGAACGCAAAGCGCATTTATTTATAAATGTTGCCAATGTTCTGAATAGTTAGAATTGAACTGAAGAGTTTGATCCTGGCTCAGATTGAACGCTGGCGGTATGCTTAACACATGCAAGTCGAACGGAAACGATGTTAGCTTGCTAACAGGCGTCGAGTGGCGGACGGGTGAGTAACGCGTAGGAATCTGCCTGATAGTGGGGGATAGCCCGGAGAAATCCGGATTAATACCGCATAATCTACACGTAGTAAAGGAGGCCTCTATTTATAAGCTTTCGCTATCAGATGAGCCTGCGTAAGATTAGCTTGTTGGTGAGGTAAAAGCTCACCAAGGCGACGATCTTTAGCTGGTCTGAGAGGATGATCAGCCACACTGGGACTGAGACACGGCCCAGACTCCTACGGGAGGCAGCAGTGGGGAATATTGGACAATGGGCGCAAGCCTG
>JABGQC010000034.1 GCA_018644675.1 Candidatus Thioglobus sp. | reverse complement strand
GGCGATATCTTGTATGTTTCAATTGCTATGTTTGCACTGACAATTTTGGCGCAAACTATCGAGCAAGCCATGGTGTATGTTAAATTTTTTGGCGCAGCATATTTGCTTTATATTGGCTTTCAACAGTACCGTTCAATGGGAGTTAGTTTTGAAGAAGATAAACGTCGTAAATCAATCGCTCATTTGCTTTTTTCTGGATTTTTGGTAGGCGGAACCAACCCAAAAACCATTATTTACTATTTATCATTTTTGCCCATTTTTATCGATTTAAACAATCTGACTCTGGCAACTGAAATGCAGGTAATTGTGGTGGTAGGTATTACCGTTCTATTTGTGTTGAGTTTGGCAAATCTGCTTGGTTTGAAGCTGAGAAGGTCTATTGAAAATCCTGGTGTGATTCAAAAGGTCAATAAAATAACCGGCATAACCATGATGTTGGTTGGTGTTTTTGTGGCATTATATTAACCCATGGATATCTCTGGATTTATTGCCTTATTTCTAATTGCCTTTGTGTTTGTAATTACTCCTGGGCCGGGCACATTAGCGGTTTTTGCCAAAAGCATGGCGCAAGGCTTTATATCGGCTTTTTATTTGTCAATCGGCATGGTTTTGGGAGATTTAGTGTATCTAGCAGCGGTACTTTTCTCACTAGATTTATTTGCTGAAACGATTACCCCATTAATGGATTACGTCAGAGTTCTAGGCGGACTTTACTTAATTTATCTGGGCGTTGGCGCTTGGAATGCGCACAAAGTAAAGCTCAGTTCAAAGGCGAGTCATAAGACTAACACCAAAGAGTTTTTAACAGGGCTGTTGATCAGCTTAACCAACCCAAAAGTCATGATCTTTTATATCGCCATTCTGCCTGCGTTTGTCGATCTTTCTCAAATGAGTGTATTTTATGCGCTAGAGGTATTGCTCACGGTCGGCATTGGGCTTATTGTTGGCATTAGTGCACTTAATATTGCCGTTGGAAAAATTAAGCAAATATTTGCCAAGCCAGGCATGGATGAACACATTAATAAAATTAGCGGTATTATCATGGTGTCCGTTGGTGTATTGCTAGGGTTGTCATGAGTGCTGATCGTCAATTATCACTTTGGATTGTGTTGGCTATGTTGTTCTGGGGTGCCTCTTGGCCGATTGCCAATGTGCTGTCAAATTATATTAATGTGCATGAGTTTATTAGTTATCGTTATATTATTACCACGATCACCATGGTGCCAGTTCTATGGTGGATGAAGCTGAGTTTTAAAATTAGTCTACAGCACTTTTTAGTGGCCAGTATAGCGGCAGTGCTACTGATTTATTATTCTAAGTATTATTTTTTAAGCACCAAACATGGCGCTCCAGGCTTGGCAGGTGCTGTGGTAACAACCTTGATGCCAGTATTGGTGTATTTGCTAATGATGTTTAGCAAGCAAAAGAAAACCCAAAGAAAAGATTGGCTAGCTCTATTGCTTGGAATGTTGGGAGTGTTGGTTACCATGAATATCTGGCAGTTCCAATTGAGTGAAATCATGAAGGGCACTAGCGTGTATTTATTAGCTGCAGCAACTTGTTGGGCTTTGATGTCTATTGTCACCACTTATGCAAAAACAGTGTCACCAGCAACATTGAGTTTTTATATTTATTTAATGACAGCGTTTTTTGATCTAATTTTCTTTTTTGAGCCAACACATGGCTCGATTTTGGCGATGGACCGTGACTTCTGGATTAGCTTTTTAATTGTTACCGTTGGCTCTACAACATTTGCCACTACCGTTTATTTTTTGGGTATTCAGCGTCTAGGATCTAAACAGGCCAGTGTATTTACCTTTTTAGTACCATTTTTCGCTGTTGGTCTTAGTGTTTTATTTTTGAACGAGAGCTGGCATTGGAGTACGGTGCTGGGCGCGGTGATGACCATCATTGCACTGATTATTTTGAATAATATTAAAATTGGTCCTTATAATAAGGGTTGATAAGTTTGGGTGGTCTATTGACTCTGGAAAATGGCACTATAGGTGTTTATTTTTACAAGCAAAAAATAGTTGGAAATTTGCCGTATTTTGGAAAAATACGAGTTAATTCTTTAAAAAGCCAATTTTTAAATGAAAAATAAATGTGGTTGACGTTATTATTAGTAAAAAAGAGCGGGAAAAATGGATGTAATTTATTGGCTAATACCCAGCATGATTTTTGTCGGTGTTGTGCTTGTCATCCTTTTAATGATGGGCGTTAAGAGCGGGCAGTTTGATGATCTTGAGGGCGAAGGTCAGCGCATTTTATTTGATGAGGATCAGGAAAAACCACCCTCAAATAATAATACTAAATAAGGGGTTGACACTTGTGTATTTTTATAGAAAATTCGCATTTAACTAAACAACAAAAAATATAGGTAGCAAATATGGCCAAAAGTATCATCGATGGGCTATTTGGAAAATCTCCAATCAGTCCACTACAGCATCATATGACTAGTGTGCATTCATGCATTGCCGAATTAAGAGGATTTATGGTTGCCATTCATATGCAGGACTGGGATCAGGCAGAGAAAATTCGCGCAAAAATCGGTGATAAAGAGGGCGAGGCTGATGTGCTCAAGAAAAAACTACGCTTAAGCTTGCCATCAACTTTTATGATGCCGTTTTCTCGTAGGGACTTGCTTGATTTGTTGCTAATTCAAGATTCTATTGCCAACCGAACTAAAGATGTATCTGGTTTGATGATTAATCGAAAAATGACACTTCCTGATGAGATATTTGAAGATGTTATAGAGCTTACCAATGTTTGTATTAAAACTTCAGAAACTGCCCTAAAGGCGGTTAATGAATTGGATGAGTTACTAGAAACAGCCTTTGGTAGTCGTGAACGCAAGGTAGTTAGCTCGATTATTAGTGATATTAACGAGTTGGAAAGCAAATCCGACAAAATGCAGCACGAGATTCGCACCAAGTTGTTCCCATTAGAGGCTGACTTGCCCCCAGTTGATGTTATGTTTTATTACCGTGCTGTTGAGTGGCTAGGCGAGCTGGCAGATGCTGCACAAAAGGTCGGATCTCGACTAGAAGTATTACTGGCTAAGTAACTCTTAAAGGATTATATTATGGAAATTATTGCAAATTACGGTGATATTTTATTAGTTCTTGCTGTTGTATTTGGTCTATTTATGGCTTGGGGTGTGGGCGCTAACGATGTAGCTAATGCTATGGGAACGTCAGTAGGTTCGGGCGCAATCACTATTAAACAAGCGATTATTATTGCGGTTATATTTGAATTTGCCGGTGCTATTTTGGCTGGTGGTGAGGTGACAGCTACTATTCGCAAGGGAATTTTAGATGCTAATATTTTTACCGACAGTCCGCATTTATTAGTCTACGGCATGCTGGCTTCATTACTAGCGGCAGGCGCTTGGCTGATGATCGCCTCTAACCTTGGCTGGCCGGTATCAACGACACACTCCATTGTCGGCGCCATTGTTGGATTTGGCGCTGTAGGTGTGGGTGTTGACGCCGTTGCCTGGGGTAAGGTTGGTAATATTGCCATGAGTTGGATTGTATCGCCAATTTTGGCGGGCTCAATCGCCTTTATGCTTTTCAGAAGTTTGCAGGATCTTATTATTGATACCAAACATCCTTTTGATAATGCTAAAAAGTATGTGCCGTTTTATATGTTTTTGGTTGGCTTTGTAATTTCTCTTGTGACTATTTTCAAGGGCCTTAAGCATGTTGGTTTGGATTATGATTTAGGAACAAGCTATATGCTAGCCATTGGTTTTGGCTTGGTTGTTACCCTGGTCGGCACCATTATCATTAGGCGTATTGAGGTTGATCCAAATGAAAATGAAGATTTCCACTTTACCTCAATGGAAAGAATTTTCAGCGTACTGATGATTATCACCGCAGCGGCAATGGCTTTTGCTCACGGCTCAAATGATGTTGCAAACGCCATTGGCCCGTTGGCAGCTGTTTATGGTGTGATTGAAAGTGGCGGTCTAATTGGTGCAAAAAGTTCTTTGCCAGTTTGGGTCTTGCTGGTTGGTGGTGGCGGTATTGTCTTTGGATTAGTAACTTATGGTCATAAAGTGATCGCTACAGTAGGTACAGGTATTACTCAGCTTACCCCATCGCGTGGTTTTGCTGCAACTTTAGCTGCCGCTGCAACAGTGGTGATTGCATCTGGTACAGGCTTGCCAGTGTCTACCACGCAAGTGTTAGTGGGTGCGGTTTTGGGTGTTGGCTTGGCACGAGGTATGGCGGCATTGGATACACGAATGATTAACAAGATTTTCCTTTCATGGTTAGTGACATTGCCTGCAGGTGCGTTAATGTCAATCATATTTTTCTTTATGCTTAAGGGCATGTTCGGAGCGTAGTAATGACTTTAGATGAAATTCAAACAAAACTAGAAGCGGGAGTTGAGCAATCAACTGTTACCATGCAAGGCGATGGCTGCAATTGTTCAACCGTAGTTGTGTCGCCTATTTTTGAGGGTATGTCGTTATTGGCCAGGCAAAAGATGGTGCTTGCTGCTGTACGTGAAAATATTGATTCTGGTGAATTGCACGCGCTAACCATTAAAGCTAGAACGCCCGAGGAAATGGCCTAGTTGCTATTCATTTTCATGAGTCACTGATACGTGAACTTGTTGATCGAAGTCTATTGTTGTATGGATATTAATAGGTCGACAACAGACTGAGCAGTCCTCAATATAGTGTTGATTGGGCTCAGAACAATCAACCTCTATCGCAACAAATTCCCCACAATAAGGACATATGATTGAGTGTTGTTGCAATTCAAGCATCAATATTGCGCTCGTTTAGGTCTTTTATGATGGCTTTTCTGACATCTTCTGAGTAGTTAATCCAGCCCGTGATTTCATCACTATGACGCTTACAGCCTACACAATGGTTGTTTTTGTTGTATTTGCAAATCCCAATGCAAGGGCTCTTAATAGCTTGATAATTATTCATGCATAGTATTATAGGTTGCACTTGTCAGGTAAAGGTAAAATAGACGGCTTTATTTTGATAGCAAGCAATTATGGGTTTTACAAAATTAGGCTTATCGGATTCCATCTTAGAAGCAGTTAAAAAGAAGGGTTACGATACACCATCACCTATTCAAGAGAAATCTATTCCTTTAATTTTAGAAGGTAAGGATGTGATGGCAGCAGCGCAAACAGGCACCGGTAAAACGGCTGGATTTACACTACCGATTTTGCAGCTTTTATCAAAAGGTCAGCTTACAAAGTCAAACCAGGTTCGTACACTAATACTTACGCCAACACGAGAGCTTGCCGCCCAAGTGCAAGACAGCGTTAGCACTTATGGCAAGCATTTGCCACTTAAATCAGCCGTGGTATTTGGCGGAGTTAAGATTAATCCACAAATGCAAAAACTGCGGGGTGGCGTGGATATCTTGGTAGCAACGCCAGGGCGATTATTAGACCTTCATTCTCAAAATGCAGTCAAGTTTGACGAGCTTGAAATTATCGTATTTGACGAAGCTGATAGAATGCTAGATATGGGATTTTTACCAGACATTAAGAGAATTTTAAAGACATTGCCTGATAAAAGACAGACGTTAATGTTTTCAGCAACATTCTCAGATGATATTAGAAAACTGGCAAAGTCCCTTGTTCATAACCCAGTTGAAATTTCAACTGCAGTGCGTAACACAACGGTTAAGTCTGTTAAGCAGTGGATTCATCCTGTTGACAAATCTAAAAAACAAGCCCTATTAACCAAGCTTATTGATGATCATGGTTGGTATCAAGTATTGGTATTTAGTCGCACCAAGCATGGGGCGAATCGTATCGCCACACAGCTTGGCAAAAAAGGCATTACAGCGGCCGCTATTCACGGAAACAAGTCTCAAGGTGCACGTACCCGAGCTTTGGCAGATTTTAAAAATGGCAAGGTGAATGTTTTGGTAGCAACAGATATTGCTGCACGTGGTATTGATATCACCGATCTCCCGCATGTAGTTAATTTTGATCTACCACACGTACCTGAGGATTACGTGCACCGTATTGGTCGAACGGGTAGAGCGGGTTCTAAAGGTGAGGCAATTTCACTGGTGAGTGCTGATGAAGCTAAGCAACTATTTGATATTGAGCGTTTGATTCAAAATAAGTTAGATCGTATTATGGTGGATGATTTTGTCCCAGATCATAATTTACCAGAGTCGCTTAAAAATCAACCATCACCCAAGAAGAAAAAACCAAAAAAGGACAAAAGCCGTAATAAACCACGATACGGAAAAAACAGCAATTCTAAAGATAAAAAGGACAATAAGAAAAAAAGCTTTTGGGATTCTAAGCCTAGGAAAAAACCTAAAAATAACAAGCAAAAATCAACAGATAAGTAAAAGACGCTCTATTTAATATGCAAATTTTCTTGTTTTTTACTTGCAATTATCTAAAATCAGCCTTAAATATAGCTTAGTTTTTAACAATTAAATAGAGCGGTTATTATGAGTTGGTGGACAACAGTATTAGGTGGAGCGTTTGGTTTTATGTTGGGTGGGCCATTAGGTGCCATGCTTGGTGCAGCATTTGCCGGTAATTTTTCTAAAAATAAAGCCAGTTTTGGTGGCTTTGATAAAGGCTATCATCTAGGCGATCAGCAGCGCGTCCAAGCGGCATTTTTTAGTAGTTTATTTTCAGTAATGGGCTATCTTGCTAAAGTTGATGGCAAAGTATCAAAATCCGAAATACTCTTAGCACAGCAAGTCATGCAGCATATGCAGTTAGCAGAGGATATGCAAAAAGTCGCAAAAGAGCTGTTTAATCAAGGCAAACAAGCAAGCTTTAATTTAGACGAAGTGCTTGAGCAGTTTCGCCTTGAGAGTCATAGGCGTACGCATTTGGTGCGTATGTTTTTAGAAATTCAAATTCAAGCTACTTATGCCGATGGTGTGCTGGATGATAAAGAGCGCGATGCGCTTAAATATATCGCGCAAAAACTACACTTCTCACTCCAAGAGCTAGAAAACTTAATCCAGCAGTTTGCCGCTACCACTGGCCATACGAGTCAACTATCGGTTGATGATGCGTATGTAATATTGGGTGTGGACAAAAGCCTAACTGATAAAGAACTAAAGCGTGCTTATCGCCGATTATTGGCTCAGCATCACCCGGATAAGCTAGTTGCCAAAGGCTTGCCAGAAGAGATGATGATTATAGCTAAAGAAAAAACTCAAGAAATTATTAGTGCTTACGAGCTAATTAAAAAGCAACGCGGTATGCGTTAATCTAGAAAATATCAGAGGAAAATAATATGAAAATTAAACTAATCACACTCTTAATTACATTGCTATTATCGGTATCTGCGCAAGCAGGGCTTTGGGAGAAGATGACTACTATGGGTACTCAAACCGTTAAGCCAAGCGCCGAGTATTTAATCGAAACAGCAGGCTGGAATATTCGCGTCTATGAGTGGATTCCTGCTGATAATCCAAACACACGCTGCATGTTTGCAGCCGGCTCGCAAAAGGGCGGTGTAGCGTGTTATTCAATCAATAATTAAGCCGATGTTTGAATTATTTATCCTTGGTTTTATTATTGCGATTGTTGTTTACCTGATTAGAGGAAAGGTTTAACTCTTAGCATGGCACCTGGCCTGGTTGTTCTTTCAATTGTAGAGTCGCCATTATTTCCAGATTTTGGCGATTTGTATCAACACAAAGGGTTTTCTGAGCTGCGTGTTAATAGTGTTCGTAAGGCAATTGCCCTGATTAAAAAACAGCCTGTGGCACTTATTGTGGCTGAGTTTTTCTATGCCTATAGCACTAATTATAGTGGTATCTATAAATCCAACCTAGAAGTTTTGCTGGTCAGCCTTATTAAGTATTCCCCCAATACCAAGGTAATCGTATTGTCGAAAAAGAAGGAAATAAAGTTTGTTCACGTGCTTGATGCAGTGGATTATCCAGTGCATGGTATATTGCAACTGCCAACATTACCATCGAGGATGGAAGAGTTGCTCGATATTAAGTGAAAAAACCAACTCAAAAGAGTTGGTTTTGTTAATTTGGTGGAGATGGCGGGGATCGAACCCGCGTCCGAAAACCTTCAAACAAAGA
>JABGQC010000008.1:37386-51197 GCA_018644675.1 Candidatus Thioglobus sp. | reverse complement strand
CCAACGCCTGCTTTAAGCACGGTTTTTGCCAGTTCATTCAGGCTTGAGCCAGTCGTCATCACATCATCCACCAATAATACCTTTTGATAATTCATGGCCTGTGCACTAAAGGCATTTTTGATTTCACTTTGTCGCTCTTGAAGGTCTAGCGTAGATAAAGCGCGTGTTGCCTTGATGCGTTTAACGCTTTTTTGATCGATCAAAATATCTGATTTTTTAGCAATAATCCTTAATAGCTCATGCGTTTGGTTGTAGCCCCTTTCACGCAAGCGCTGTTTGCTAAGTGGTAGCGGGATAATGGCGTCATATTCACCTTGTTTGCTAATAATTCTCAAGTATTTATCGTGCAATTTATGCGCAAAAAAATCTCCAATACAAAGCTGATGGTCAAATTTAAAATGCTTGATAAGTGTGGTACAGCTGCCTGAGTAATCATACACAGTATAGGCTTTGGAAAAGGGAGGTGCCTTGGCTAGGCATGCACCACAAAAATGCAAACTAGATTTAAGCACTGTGGCGCAAGACTGGCATCGGTGCTGAGTGCTTACTAGACTTTGCTCGCACTCTTTGCAAACGCAAAAGTCTGAATATTGCATGCATAACACGCAAATCTGTTTTGGAATAAAAGGTTTTATCCGCGCGTAAATACCCATGTTGTAGAATCTGACATGTCTTCTTGATAACGATAGTCTTCCAGCTTAAATGCCTTTAAATCTTGAGGATTTTTAATGCGGTTTTTAATCATAAATTGCACCATTAGACCGCGCGCCCGTTTGGCATAAATACCGATAATTTTATATTTATCACCTTTGAACTCTTTAAAGACAATATTAATAATTTGCGCCTTTAACGCCTTTTGATCAATCCCTTTAAAATACTCATTAGAAGCCAAGTTAATAATCACCTCTGGCTCGTCTTCATTTAATAATTTGGAGATTTTATCGCCCCAAAACTCGTAAAGATTTTTGCCCTTAGTATTCTTCAGCTTAGTACCCATCTCTAATCGATACGGTGCAATTAAATCTAGCGGCCTGATGACGCCGTACAGACCTGATAGCATGCGTAAATTATCTTGTGCAAAAATCAAGTCTTTCTTGGATAAATTAGGCGCATCAATACCGTTATACACATCACCCTTAAAAGCCAAGAGCGCTTGTTTGGCGTTATTAAAATCAAAGGGTGTTGAAAAATCTTGAAAACGATCGTAATTTAATTTTGCTAATTTTTCACTAATAGACATCAACTTAGAAAGCTCATCCTGAGTTTTTTTCTTAAGAAGGTTAACCAGCACTTCTGACTCGCTTAATTGACGAGTAAATGTGTGCTCTTGTATATCCGGCATGGAAAAATCTTGCGTTTTAGAGGGGGAGATAACCGCTAACATGAGTGTGTCTTTTTTAGAATCAATAATTAACAAATATTCTACCTTAATCTATCTTTGAAATACACTTTGACACTAAGGGATTTCAGGCGAAATGAATAGCTGTTTTAGGTTATAATTATGAGGTTTTTTTGATTTTTTATTTTGTAAATTTATACCTATGAAAACCCCATTATTACACTTGCCAAAAGCTCACGGACTCTACTCACCTAACAATGAAAAAGAGAATTGTGGCGTTGGCTTTATTGCCCATATTAAGGGTCAGCCTTCTCACCAAATCACACTTGATGCATTAGAAATGTTAAGCAGAATGGATCACCGTGGTGGCTGTGGTTGTGAAGCTAATACCGGCGATGGTGCGGGTATTTTAACCAACATTCCACATAGTTTTTTTGCCACTGAAATTAACGCCACCTTTGGCAAAACAGTCGCCCAAGGCGACTATGGTGTTGGCAATGTATTCTTGCCGCAAAACGACACACAGCGTGCACATTGCATGGCTTTAATGGAGTCTGCAATTGCCAATGAAGGCCAAACA
Organism: Candidatus Thioglobus sp.; assembly: GCA_018644675.1. Lineage (GTDB taxonomy): Bacteria > Pseudomonadota > Gammaproteobacteria > PS1 > Pseudothioglobaceae > Thioglobus_A. The sequence continues at coordinate 49,278 of JABGQC010000008.1, read as the reverse complement.
TTTATTGGCTGGAGAGAAGTGCCAGTTGACACTCAAAAAGCTGATGTTGGTGATATTGCTAGAGAATCGCAGCCCGTTATTAAACAACTCATTATTGGCAAAGCTGATGGTATCGACACCAAAGCGTTTGAGCGTGCTTTATTCATCATTAGAAAACAAACAGCGCACACAATTCGTACTGATGATTCATTATCTGAGGCAATGCTATTTTATGTATGTAGCTTATCAACCAGTATTATTATCTACAAAGGCATGCTGATGGGATCTCAGGTGTTGGATTTTTACTCAGATTTATCCAATCCTGAATATTCAACCTATCTTGCTATGGTGCACTCAAGATTCTCAACCAACACTTTCCCTTCATGGGATCGTGCTCAGCCTTGTCGTTATATGTCTCACAATGGTGAAATTAACACACGCCAAGGTAACTATAACTGGATGCGTGCTCGTGAAGGCACATTAGAAAGCGAGCTATTTGCTGATAATCTTGAGAAAACCCTACCCGTTATTGAAACGGAAGTTTCTGACTCTGGTAGCTTTGACAACGTATTAGAATTTTTAATGATGAATGGCCGATCTTTGCAAGAGGCAGTACTAATGATGGTACCTGAAGCTTGGCAAAACGACACCAACATGAGTGACGAAAAAAAGGCGTTTTATGAGTATTTCTCAAACGTCATGGAGCCGTGGGACGGCCCTGCATCGATCGCCTTTACTGATGGCCATCAAATTGGCGCAGTTCTAGATCGCAACGGCCTGCGCCCTTCACGCTACTACTTAACACACGATGATCGCGTTATCATGGCATCAGAAGTGGGTGTGGTGGATGTGGCAACAGACAATGTTAAAACCAAGGGTAGATTGCGTCCAGGAAAGATGTTCTTAGTTGATTTTGACAAAGGCGAGCTGATTGATGATGAGGCTATTAAAGCCGAATTTGCCGCTAAAAATCCGTATCAAGAATGGTTAGATTCTCAGCAAATTCATCTATCAGACTTAGGCTGTGAAAAAGAAGCTCACGGCTTTCATCCTGACTCTTTGATCCATCGCCTACAAGCCTTTGGCTATAGTAGTGAGACTTTACAATTCATGTTATTGCCACTGGTTAACGAGCTGCGTGATCCTGTTGGCTCTATGGGTAACGACTCTGCACTGGCTTGTTTATCTAGCCAGTCACGCATTATTTACGACTATTTTAAGCAGCTATTTGCCCAAGTAACCAACCCTGCCATTGACTCTATTCGTGAAGAAGTGGTTATGTCACTTCGCTGTTCGATTGGACCTGAAGGTAATTTACTAGCCAACAATCCTGAAAATGCACATCGTTTGGTGGTAGATCATCCAATCTTAACCAATGAAGAAACTGCTGCACTTAGGCATTGTAACCATTTAGGCTGGACCAGCAAAACCATTGATATTACTTACGATGTTAATGAAGGCAAGAAAATCTCCACTCTGCTTGATGAGATCTGTGCAAAAGGCTCAAAAGCCATTAAAGACGGTCACAGTCTGATCATCTTATCAGATCGAAATATCGGCACCAACCGTGTTGCTATTTCAAGCTTATTAGCCTCTTCAGCGCTTCATCGCCACCTAGTGGCTTGCTCTGAGCGAACTCAAGTTGGTATCATCGTTGAAACAGGTGAGGCTCGTGAAGTGCATCATTTCTGTCTAATGACTGGATTTGGCGCTGATGCCATTAACCCATATCTTGCATTTGAAGCACTATGGCAAGCACGTCGTGACGATATGATTAATATCGAAAGTGATGATGCAATTATTGCCGCTTACCGTAAAGGTGTTGCAAAAGGCATGTTAAAAGTGATGGCCAAAATGGGCATCTCCACCTTGGAGTCATACAAAGGTGCGCAAATCTTTGAAGCAATCGGTTTGGCACCAGAAGTGATGGATAAGTGCTTCTTTGAAACTGCATCTAGAATTGACGGAGTGGGTTTTAACATCTTGCAAAACGAAGGTGAAAAACGCCATCGTCAGGCGTATCAAGCCGATTCACTAGATAATAACGGCCAATTCCACTGGCGTAGTGGTGGTGAAACCCACATGTGGGATCCAAAAACTATTTCCAACTTACAATTAGCTGCACGAAATAATGACGAATCAGCTTATTGGGCATTTGCAAAACACGCCAATGAAGAAGGCACACGCAACTCAACCTTGCGCGGACTAATGTCATTTAAACCGGGCAACCCAATCTCTATTGATGAGGTTGAGTCTGCACAAGAAATTGTTAAACGCTTTGCTACAGGTGCAATGAGTTTTGGCTCAATTTCTGCAGAATCTCATGAATCTTTAGCCATTGCCATGAACCGTTTAGGTGGTAAATCAAACACCGGAGAAGGTGGCGAGGATGCCAAGCGTTGGACACCAGATGCCAACGGAGACTCACGCCGTAGCGCCATTAAGCAAGTGGCATCAGGTCGTTTTGGTGTTACTATTGATTACCTAAACAATGCTGATGAAATCCAGATTAAAGTCTCGCAAGGCGCCAAGCCTGGCGAGGGTGGCGAGCTGCCAGGTGCTAAAGTTGATGAAGGCATTGCTGCTATTCGCCACTCAACACCGGGCGTGGGTTTAATTTCCCCGCCACCTCATCATGATATTTATTCAATTGAAGATCTATCGCAACTTATTTTTGACCTTAAGCGCTCAAATCCAGAAGCGCGCATTAGTGTAAAGCTGGTTGCTGAAGTTGGTGTCGGTACGATTGCTGCAGGTGTAACCAAAGCAAAATCTGACCATATCGTTATCGCTGGCCATGATGGCGGCACAGGCGCATCACCCCTAACCTCTATTAAACATGCAGGCTTGCCGTGGGAACTTGGCTTAGCAGAAACTCACCAAACACTAGTAATGAACGATCTTCGTTCACGCGTGGTCATCCAAACTGATGGCCAGCTAAAAACAGGTCGAGATGTGGCGATTGGTGCGTTATTAGGTGCAGAAGAATTTGGCTTCTCAACCGCACCACTGATCACCATGGGTTGTATCATGATGCGTAAATGTCACCTCAATACTTGCCCAGTTGGCATTGCTACACAAGACAAAGAATTGCGCAAAAAATTTACTGGCAAACCTGAGCATGTTGTTAACTATTTATTTATGGTGGCACAAGAATTACGCTTAATTATGGCAGATCTCGGCTTTAAAACCGTTAATGAGATGATTGGTCGTGCAGATATGCTGGAGATGAATCAAGCAATTGAACACTGGAAGCAAGGCACAATTAATCTAGATGCACTATTAACTCCTGCACAAAAGCCACATGCTAATGCAGGCACTTATCAAACCCAGATTCAAGATCACCAATTAGAACTACAACTTGACAATGCTTTGTACGAACAATCTAAGTCAGTTGTTGATGGTGCTCAAGCAGTCAAAATTGAGAGTGAAATTACCAATGTTGATCGTGCAGTTGGCGCAATGCTATCTTCGCGCTTAGTAAAAGCGCGCGGTGGCAACACGCTAGCAGAGGACAGCGTACATGTGAAATTTAACGGCTCTGCCGGACAGTCACTCGGTGCATTTACTGCTAAAGGCATTACACTAGAGGTTGAAGGAGATGCGAACGACTATGTCGGTAAAGGCTTATCAGGTGGTAAGGTTATCGTTTATCCGCCTAAGAACTCAACCTTTAATGCGCAAGACGAAATTATTGCTGGCAACGTTTGTGGCTATGGCGCTACAGGTGGTGAAATTTACTTATCTGGCTGCGTATCAGAACGATTCTGTGTTCGTAACTCTGGCGTAAGTGCAGTAGTTGAAGGTATTGGCGATCATGGTTGTGAATATATGACGGGTGGTCGCGTGGCGATTCTAGGAGAAGTTGGTCGTAACTTTGGTGCGGGTATGAGTGGTGGTATCGCTTATGTTTACAATCCAAATGATACGTTTAAAGATATGGTTAATCCTGTCATGATTGATTTAGACCCAATGGATGATGAAGCGCAAGCAGAACTCAAAACACTTATCTCTAGTCATGCTCAATATACAGAGTCAAAAGTGGCACAACGCATCCTAGACAACTGGAGTAAAGAGTTAAAACACTTTATTAAAGTCATGCCGAAAGACTTTAAACGAGTCTTGGCTGAAAACGCTAAGAAGTAGTTAAACAAAAAGGGTTGCTAAAGCAACCCTTTTTTTATGCCAATAAATATTTCTTTAGATTGGCACAGCATCAATAACATCAGCTGCCTCGTCAATGGCTTCATCAATACCCTCACCCACCACTGGCACGATTGAAATCACCGCGCCACCGATACGCATCGGCACAGTGACAACTTTGGTTAATACACAGCTTGATAGTAGTAGTGTTGAGAATAACACCATGATAATCGATAAACGCATACAAAAAACTCCTGTAAATTATAATTTTATTAGAGGCAAAACCTCCCGAACTTAGACGGCTTAATTATTTTATGAAAAATCAAGCCAATGTTAACTACTCACTAACGTGAGGAATCGCCTCATTTCCGATCCAAAATAGTGAAATGATACGTGTGTTGGTTTTTTTCATCGGGCTGATGCGTCTGTCTAAAGTTTTCAAAAAAATCTTCACGATTAAAACTAGGAAAATGCGCATCTCCCTCATATTCTCCCTCGATTTGAGTAATGTAAAGTCGGTCAACATTCGGTAGCATTTGCTCATAAAAAGAGGCACCGCCCATCACCATTACCTCATCATCATCCTTTGCTAGCTCAAGTGCTTGATCAATACTCGCAACTACCTCGCAACCCGGCGCCTGGAAATCAGTATTACGACTGACAATTACATTACGTCGATTGGGCAACGGTCTGCCAATAGACTCATAGGTTTTGCGCCCCATGAGCACGGTTTTACCAGTGGTGGTTTTTTTAAAATAACCCAAATCAGCTGGCAAATGCCATGGCAACGCATTGTCTTTGCCAATAAGCTGATTGTCGTCCATAGCAACAATAATGGATAAGCGCATGAAAAAGCCTCAAATAACGTAAAATAAACTCTATTTTACAAACACTGGAAACACTTGTGGCATTAATCCTCGCCTCCTCTTCGCCTTTTCGAAAAGAACTGTTAAACAAATTAGGTTTGGCGTTTTCTACTCATTCACCTGATGTGGATGAGTCAAGAAAAGCAGAGGAAACGCCAGAGCAATTAGTCTATCGTTTGGCTCAAGATAAGGCTCGAGAAGTGGCCAAATCTCATCCAGGGCTAATCATCGCCTCAGATCAAGTGGCCACCTTACAAAATGGCCTAGGTGTTGATGACCAAGTACTCGGTAAACCGCATACTCATGAAAATGCTGTCAAACAATTAACACAGTGCTCAGGAAATACCGTCACGTTTATGACTAGTTTGTGTCTTTTAAACACAAATAGTGGAAATATACAAACAATTGTTGAAACTTATAAGGTAACTTTTAAATCCCTTAAACCAGAACAAATAAAAAGCTACTTAAAAAAAGAACAGCCATACAACTGTGCTGGCAGCTTTAAATCTGAAGGTTTAGGTATTAGCCTATTTAGCAGTCTAGAAGGCAAAGATCCAAATACATTAATCGGCCTGCCTTTGATTCAGCTGATTAAACTCTTAGAAAACGAAGGCATTGATATCCTCAGCTCAGCACTCTAGCACCATGTCCTACCTATATCCTAATAAAACCCCTGTTTCAAATTCAGGACAGAAAAGCTACTGGGGCTCTTTATACGGTAGTGCAGATGCGCTGGCCCTCATTGAATATGTTCAGCAACAGCCCCAGGTTGTCTTGTTTATAGCCAATGATATTGCCCACCAAGATACGCTCTATCAAGCTTTAAATTTCTACAATACCAAGTTAGACATTCTGAAGTTTGATCATTGGGAGGTGTTGCCATATGATCAGTTTTCACCTCACCCTGACATCACCTCAAATCGACTTTCTACTCTGTCTAAACTCAGACAACTTGAAAATGGAATTGTCATCACCACACTGGAAACTTTGTTTTCTTATTTGTGTCCGATTGAATTTAGTGAAAAATATAGCTTTGACCTTAAAATTGGCGATGATATAGATCCAGCCTCGCTCAGTGAAAAACTGCTAAAAATTGGCTACAACCGGGTAACAACAGTCATGGAGCATGGTGAGTTTAATATTCGTGGCTCACTGATTGATCTCTACCCAATGGGTGCTAGCAAGCCCTATCGACTCGATTTATTTGACCAAGAAATAGAAACCATTCGAACGTTTGACACCTCAACTCAGCGTAGCGAAGCGCAAGTAGATAAAATCGCACTACTACCCGCACGCGAGTTTTCCACTGATCAAACTAGCATTGAGTTATTTAAAGAAAATTACACACAGGCATTTGATGGACAGGGTTTTATTTACCACGAGGTTAGTGAAGGCCGATTGCCCGGTGGTATTGAATTCTACCTGCCCCTGTTTTTTAACGCAACCAACACCCTATTTGACTACCTGCCCAGCAACGTAAGTATCGCTACAACTGCTGGATTTTCTGCATTAGTCGATCAGACTTATGCCGATATTCAGTCTCGATTTGATCATGCTAAACAAGATTTACAGCGTCCGCCACTGGCCATGAATCGTGTATTTTTAAGTAAAGAGTGTTTATTTTCTGCCATTAAACAGCAGCAGCAATTAGTTATTGGCACATCAAAACTAGAAGATAAGCCGGGAAATTTGAACTTTGCATCAAAATTATTACCACCGTTACGGATAGACCCGCTTGCGACACACAGCGGTGCAGATGTTCAAGTAAAAAGTCCTTTATCCAAACTGTCTAGCTTTATCGATCGATTTAAGAAAAAAATCCTGATTGTTTGCGAATCACAAGGTCGACAAAGTGTTTTAGAGGAGCTACTAAGCAATCATCATCTTGAAGCGCAAACTGTCCAAGATTGGCAGCACTTCTTATCGACTGATAAATTACTCAACATCACTCACCAGACTCTATCTCAAGGGTTGCTAGGCCAAGATATTGCCATCATTACTGAGGATGATTTATTTGGACAAGAGGTTGTCCAACAACAGCGCCGGCGCAGAGCTAAGCACAAAGATTTTGATGAAGCCATTAAGAGCTTAGTAGAGATTAAAACGGGCGATCCAATAGTGCATGAAAATTACGGTATTGGACGCTATTTAGGCCTAAAAACTCAAACTTATGACGGCCTATCACAAGATTTTTTACAATTAGAATATGCCGGTGGCGCCAAACTCATGGTGCCAATGACCTCGCTTAACCTAATCTCACGCTATTCCGGCGCTTCACCTGACAGCGCACCACTACACAAATTAGGCACGCCACAATGGAGCAAAGCCAAGCAAAAAGCTGGAGAGGCTTTGCACGATGTTGCCGCCGAACTGCTAGAAATATACGCCAAACGTGAATCGCAAACTGGCTTTGCTTTTCCTGAGCCAAATGATGCCTACTCTTCTTTTGTTGCCAACTTCCCGTTTGAAGAAACCCCTGATCAGCTTAAAACTATGGGCGAGGTGTTGGCGGATATGCGCTCGCACAAACCAATGGACCGCTTAGTGTGTGGCGATGTAGGTTTTGGCAAAACAGAAATTGCCATGCGTGCTGCTTTTTTAGCGGTTGAGGCCGGAAAACAAGTTGCTATTTTGGTGCCAACCACACTACTCGCCAAACAACATCATCAGTCCTTTATTGATCGATTTATTGACTACCCTGTTGAAATTGCCGCCTTATCTCGCTTTCAAACCCCGAAAGAGCAAAAGCTTGTTATTGAAAAACTCAATGAGGGAAAAGTTGATATTGTTATTGGCACCCATAAAATCATTCAAGGCAGTATTAAGTATAAGAACTTAGGACTTATTATTATTGATGAAGAGCACCGTTTTGGCGTTAAGCAAAAAGAGGCACTGAAAAAACTTCGTGGTCAAAGTGACATTCTTACCATGACGGCCACGCCAATTCCGCGTACTTTAAACATGGCACTCGGCTCACTTAGAGAGCTTTCTATCATTGCCACACCACCTGCTAAACGCAGTGCAATCCAAACATTCGTACAAGAATGGAAAGACGACAATATTAAAGAGGCTGTCACCCGTGAGCTACATCGTGGCGGACAGATTTTTGTTTTGCATAATGATATTGACTCCATTGATAATATGGCGCAAAGCCTAACAGAGCTCATGCCTAATGTTCATGTTCGTATTGCTCACGGACAAATGCCAACACGAGAACTTGAGCATATCATGAGTGATTTTTATCATGCGCGTTTTCAAATTTTAGTGTGTACCACGATCATTGAAACTGGCATTGACATTCCAAATGCCAACACCATTATTATCAATAATGCACATAATTTTGGCCTGGCGCAACTACACCAGTTACGTGGGCGCGTTGGGCGCTCGCATCATCGGGCATACGCCTACTTGGTTATTAAATCGCATCAATCACTTTCCAAGGATGCCAAAAAACGCTTAGATGCCATTGAATCTTTAGAAGAGCTAGGCGCCGGGTTTATGCTGGCTAATCATGATTTGGAGATTCGTGGCGCTGGAGATTTGCTTGGCGACAACCAATCTGGAAAAATCAGTGAAATTGGCTTTAATCTTTATCACGATCTACTCAAACGCACGATTGATGCGATGCGCCAAGGGCGCAAAATTAATTTGGATGATCCGATTAATCACGAGATTCAAATTGATTGCGGACTACCATCTATCATTCCTCAAAATTATTTAGAAGATGTGCATGAGCGACTCGTACTTTACAAGCGCATTGCCAGCTGCAAGACTAACAACGAGCTCAAAGAACTACAAATCGAGATGATTGACCGATTTGGCTTATTGCCAGATTCCACCAAACATCTATTTGCCAATACGCGACTAAAACTTTTTTGCGAAAAAATCGGAATTGATGAAATTAGCCTGTATGAAGACAAAGCCATCATCACTTTTGGCACTAAAAACACCATGGAGCCGATAAAAATCATCCAATTAATCCAAAAACAGCCTAAAAACTACCAGTTAAAGGGTCAAAATCAGTTAATTGTGAAAGAAACCATGCCTGAAGACATCAGGCGTATTGAGCTGGTTGAAAATTTGCTAAAAAAGCTAAATTAGCTTATATTTGGATAATTTAGCTGAAAAAATCTTAAGCGTTGCAAAAATAAAGACAATCGCGCCCAAAATGCCACTCATTGAATAAGATTGCATAAACCAAATCCAGTCTGTGATAATTTTTCCATTCATTGGGTAGACAATCAACTTACCCAGCGTGGCAAGAACAACGGTCAAAATAATTAACACCAGGATTTGAGTATAGTTCACCTTTCCAGAGTTGAAAAAGTTAGACAGGCGAATACTTCGCATCATCCAAATAGCAATAACTGGCGCCAGACTATCAATAACTTTACCCAGGTAGCTATTAATGTAAGCCATATCAAATCCGCCTTTAATTATAAGAGCTGCTACCAAATAGCCTAACAAAACACCCGTAAACGCCCTAAAGCCAAACAATAAAATCGAAAGAATCGAGGCGCCCATTGGCAGCCAAAGATAGTTGGCTACAGAAATATTATAATGATCAAACGGAATAATCATATAGCGTGATACAAAAACTGCAATAAAGGCGATTAAGTTATATTGGATAAATTGTTTGAACGTAGTGTTGTGCATGCTTTAATGTTGATTAATTAAAAGTGGGGTTATTTTCACATATATTAAACAATTAATATAGAATCAAAATAACACCTACATATCTTCAGCTTATTTTTTAATGATTGCTGAATGCAGCGTCAATTAATGCAATAATGCATCAATGTGTCGTCAGTTAATCAAGAAAAACCATGTCTAAAGATATTGGGCAAATCGAGCTAATAGAAAATTTGCTGCAAAAACTAAATTAGCTTGTTTTTTATCAATTGCGGGGTGAAAAATTTAAATATTAGGTAGATAAATACAACGCCACCCAAGATATCACTCATTAAGTAGGTTTGGATAAATAACGAGGGGTCGGGAATAATTTTGCCATTCATTGGATAAACAAACACCTTAGCCACTGTTGCTACAAACGAGGCCAAAATCACCAAAAACATGACATGCGCGTAGTTAATCTTGCCAGAATCAAAGAAATCTGACAAATGAAAAAATCGCATCATTAAAATTGAGGCAATCGGTGCGACACTATCAATCAGCTTTCCTAAGTAGCTATAGATATGTATTGCTTCCCAAACGCCACCTTTGCTGATAAAAGTGGCTAGAAAATAGCCCGCCACCACGCCTGGTAAAGATTTAAAACCAAATAACAAAGGCGCAAGTATAGCCGCACCCATTGGTAGCCAAATATAATTACCGATGGAAATATCCACGTGATCAAAAGGCACAATGATTAATCTGGAGATGAGCACCGCCAAAAAGGCAATTAGGTTGTAAGTGAGAAATTGCTTCATTGTTTAATTAAAAATGTTGATATTCTACTTACCACATAAACAAACACCAAGCCACCCAGCATATCTCCTATCAGATAAGTTGAGAAAAATATAGCAGGATCTGGAGCAATTGGTAACACACTCATATAGATAAAAAATTTAGATAAAGTATTAATGAAAGCGGTAAGGATGACCAGAAAAACAACGTGGCGAAAATTCAGCTTTTGGCCATCAAAGAAGTTTGATAGATTGAATAGTCTCATCATTAACATGGCAGCTATTGGCGCCAAAGAGCCAACTACCACATGACCTGTAAACCCTGGAAAACCTAAGCCAGACCAACTGTCCCAAAAGAAATATCCGAACAAAGTGTTGGCGATTGCTATCCCAGGTAGAACGCCAAAACCAAACAACAGGTAAGAAAAAATACTCGCACCCATCGGTAAAAATAGCAAATTGCCACTGGCAAAGCTGTCATTCGCCAAACCCTCTACCATTAATAAAGAGGTAAGAGACAAGGTAAGGGCGACTAGATTGTACTTAATAATTAACACACATGGAGCCTAAGGTTAGTATGGCGCAAATTATACTTTGAAATTAGGCTATATTTTTTCCTAAAAACCTTTGAATTAATGGGACAATAACATGCAAGGTGAAGTAAATTACCACCAATCCACCGAGGACATCGCCAGTAATATAATGGCTAATAAAGGTAACTGCATCAAGACTAAGCGTAAGGTCTTGCATATACACAAAGAACTTGAGCAAGGCGCTGATCACTGATGCGAAGACAATTAAAAACAAGACATGTCTAAAATCAACTTGGCCTAAGTTAGAGAAGTTGCTCACCCGAGTTTGCTTCATCAGGCACATGGCTATAATTGGTGCAACTGCGCCCGCGCATGCGGCCATCGTGCCAATAAGCAGTTGGTCGTCCCAAGAATTAAAGAGTAGTACGCCAGCAGCAATACAACCGGCAAGAATGCCCGGAAACACTCGATAGCCGAACAGCAAATACATCAATATTTTTGCGCCGAGTGGTAAATATAAATAATGACCCACACCTACTTCAAACGTTCCAAACCAAATCATCACGTACGCCATCAAAAAAACACTCACAAATGCAATGGCGTTTTCAATAAAGTACTCTTGTAGGTAGGATTTTATGATGATTTTATACCATTAAATAAATGATTAGTTTACTCGCTTTCTCTGATGTAGCGGTGTTACTTAAGGTTATAGCTTAGAATCATCGAACGCTTATCGGCGCTAGATTGTGTTGCAGCAATGATGTTTTCACTCAATAAAACGCCCACAGCTCTTTTAATAGTAGAGAGTGAATACTTTAGAAAGTATTGATCTTTAGTGATTTTTGTAATATTAGCATCTTTAGCGTGCATGACAAACTCAAGAACTGCTTTTTCTACTTCTGACAATTTGTCAAAACCCATTTCACGCTCGTAAGTATCTAGTGAACGTCTTAACTCAAATAATTT
>JABGQC010000008.1:0-37286 GCA_018644675.1 Candidatus Thioglobus sp. | reverse complement strand
GTTTTATCTTGCAACATTTGTGATTCATAATCATTAACAGCTACATAGGTTGCTTGCTCAATAAAAGTAATTAGCTCCTCACCCGAAAACATTGGCATACCTTGTCCAGGATCAAAAATAAAAGGAATTTCAGCATCTGCAAATTGCTTGGCGTGTTCAATCATGCCGTCGCGTCCGTCAGGAGATACAATACCAATATCTGCCACACTTACATCGCTCACTTTGTTTTCATGCGAATTACTCATGGCACCTGGATGAAAAGCGGTAATTTGATTATCATCCATATCCGTGGTAATAAAAGCTTGCCCGGTGTAACTATCCTTAACAACCTTCATATGCGTGGTGTTCATGTGGTGTTTTTCCATCCAATTCATGTAGGGTGTAAAGTCCTCGCCCACGGTTGCCATAGGGATTGAATTAGCACCCAATAAATGTAAATTGTAGGCAATATTACCGCCACAACCACCAAACTCTTTACGCATAGTAGGCACTAAAAATGAGACATTTAACATGTGCACCTTATCTGGCAAAATGTGGTTTTTAAATTGGTCATGAAAGACCATAATTGAATCAAAGGCGTATGATCCGCAAATGAGTGCTGTTTTTTCCATTGCTCGTTCTCCTGTTTTTTATTTAATTCATCATAGGCAAGGCCTATAACACTACCTTAATTCTTCTGGCACGGGAAAGTGCACGTTTTCTTGTGCGCCATCTACTTCTTGCAATTCATCTGCACCGTGATCATACAAATAATTAACCACTTCCTGCACCAGCACTTCTGGCGCTGAAGCGCCTGCCGTCACTCCCACAATATTGGCATTTTTTATCCAATCTTGCTTAATTTCATCTGCGCCGTCAATCAGATAAGCGGGGATGTTCATTTTATCGGCAATCTCACGTAATCGATTTGAGTTGGAGGAATTTCTAGAGCCGAGTACCAATAGCACATCAGCAGATTGCATTAAAGCTTTAACTGCATCTTGTCGATTTTGAGTCGCGTAGCAGATGTCGTCTTTTTTTGGCGCCTTGATATTAGGAAACCTATCCTTAAGTTCGCTAATGATATGCTGAGTATCGTCTACTGATAGTGTTGTTTGAGTGGTGTAAGAAATATTGTCATCCGTGCCAATGTTTAACTGAGCAACATCTTTGCCATCCTCAACCAAAACCACTTGCCGACCTTCGCTTGATTGTCCCAAAGTGCCTTCTACTTCGGGGTGACCCTTATGTCCAATTAAAACAACCTGATGATTTTGCTTTTGCTTGCGCGCCACTTCCTTGTGCACCTTGGTAACTAGAGGGCAGGTGGCATCATAAATAGTTGCATGAATGTGCTGTGCCTGAGTGCGCACCATTTGAGAAACGCCGTGCGCACTAAAAATAACCACTTGCTGATCGGGCACTTCGTTAATTTCTTTAACAAAAATAGCGCCCTTGGACTTAAGATCATTCACGACAAATTTATTATGCACCACCTCATTACGCACATACACCGGCTTGCCATGCAAGGCTAATGCTCGCTCTACGATTTCAATAGCACGATCAACGCCCGCGCAGAATCCACGGGGATTGGCTAAGAGGATTTTCACGATGCTATGTTAAGGACTTTAACTTGAAACGACACATCTGCACCTGCCAGTGGGTGATTAAAATTCACCCGAATCTGGTTGTCTTCAATTTGGTCAATACAGCCAACATAAGCATCACCCGCTGGGGTTTCAAATTCAACTGCTGCGTCTAGCTCAAAGTTAAAGTCTTTTGGAAAGTCATCACGTGACATAAACTGGAAAGCCTCATCATAACACTCGCCAAAGGCTTCAGAAGCGCCGAGTAAAAAGGTTTGTAATTCACCTAATTTAGCATCGAGTACGCATTTTTCTAAACAAGGGTCGAGTTGGCCATCGCCCACCTCAAATACTAAAGGTTGATCCCAGGCCTCGTCTACCAAGGCGCCATTTGCATGACTAAGTTTGTAATGAATGGAGTAGTTAGCCATTATTAAACGTCATTGCGCTTAATAGGGTGTGCACTTGTTTACGCAATTCGTGACGATGAATGATTAGATCAATAGCACCTTTTTCCAATAAAAATTCACTGCGTTGAAAGCCTTCAGGCAATTCCTCGCGCACAGTCTGCTCCACCACTCTAGGGCCGGCAAAACCTATTAAAGCGTTTGGCTCAGCAATATGAATATCGCCTAACATGGCAAAACTGGCTGAAACGCCACCCATGGTTGGATCTGTCAAGATGGAAATGAAAGGTACTTTTTTATCGCTTAATAGCTTTACCATTAATGAAGTTTTACTCATCTGCATGAGTGAGAACAAACCTTCTTGCATGCGCGCACCACCTGAGGCAGAAAAACAAATTAAAGGTGCGCCGGTTTTGATACTTTCCTGGGCAGCACGGACAAATTTCTCGCCCACAACTGAACCCATCGAACCACCCATAAATTTAAACTCAAATGCAGCAACCACTACTGGCATGCCTTCTAAAGTACCGGTTTTAACAATCAGCGCGTCTTTTTCATTAGTGGCTTTTTGCGCTTGTAAATAGCGATCTTTGTATTTTTTCTGGTCTTTAAATTTTAGCGGGTCAACAGCGACTAGATTTGGTGCAATTTCTTCTTGGCCTTTTTCATCTAAAAAACTTTCAAGTCGAACACGAGCTGAGATACGCATGTGATAATCACATTTTGGGCAAACGTATACCGCCTCTTGCAACTCCTCAGTATAAATAGTCGATTCACATTTTGGACACTTACTCCATAATCCTTCTGGAATATTCTTTTTAACAACATTAGTAATTGACGGTAAGATTTTTTCTAGCCAGCTCATGTCTAAATCCTTGTTTTAATTATTTAATGGCAGCAGAAATTTCATTTGCTAAATTTCCAACGCTTTCTAACATTTTATCCTTATCGCTTGCATATTGTTCAACAAATGCAACCAATGACGATCCAACAATAACCGCATCGGCATTAGTAGAGATGGCCTTGGCGGTTTGTGCATCTTTAATACCAAAGCCTACGCCAACCGGCAGGCTAATGTGACGCCTAATTCTGGATAGGTTATGGGTGACTGCATCAATATCTAAATGCCCAGCGCCTGTTACCCCTTTGAGAGAGACAAAGTAAACAAAGCCAGAGGCAATTGTTGCCAAAAATTCAATGCGTGCATCGGTTGTTGTTGGTGCGACTAGGAAAATAAAATCAACCCCTGTCACATCTAAATTTTGCTTGAGATCGTGCGCTTCTTCAGGTGGCATGTCCACTACTAACACACCATCAACACCACTTCGGCTGGCGTCTTTAGCAAAAGCTTGGTAGCCATAAACCTCAATTGGATTTAAGTAGCCCATCAATACAATGGCCGTTGTATTGTTGACTACTCTGAATTTTTCCACTAAAGTCAGAACATCTCTCAAACTTACGCCTGCTGCCACTGCACGCTCATGAGATTTGGCGATCGTAGGGCCGTCTGCCATTGGATCAGAAAAAGGCACGCCAAGCTCGATGATATCGGCACCATTTTTTACCAGGGTAAGCATTAACTCATAAGTATTATCTAGGCCACTATCTCCAGCAGTAATAAAGGGAATAAACGCTTTATGCCCTTTTGGCAAGTCAGCAAATACTGATGATAATCTTGACATGACTACTTGGCGCTAAATTCGTGCACTGCATCAACAAGAACTTTCATATTCTCTGGGTTAACGTCTGGAGTAATGCCATGGCCTAAATTGAAAATATGACCTGTATCGCCTTGAAATTGGTCTAGCACTTTTTTAACTTCAGTTCTTATAATTTCAGGCGTGGCATACATAACTGCGGGGTCCAGATTACCCTGAATGGCGACTTTATCACCAATTTGGCGCTCAACATCACCCAGCTCTACTGTCCAATCAATACCCACACCATCGCAACCCGTAGCAGCAATTTCACCCAAATGCTTACCACCATTTTTACTAAATAAAGTAATCGGTGTATTTGGATGTTTAGCCTTAACACCATTCACAATTTTTTGCATATAGTTCAGTGAAAAATCTAGATAATTTTGCTTGGATAAAACCCCACCCCAAGTATCAAACACCATCAAACTATCCGCGCCACTTTGCACTTGCTGATCTAAATAAGCAATGACACTGCTGGCGAGTTTGTCTAATAATAGGTGCAACATTTGTGGCTCGTTAAAAAGCATGGCCTTGGTTTTAGCAAAGGTTTTACTACTACCACCTTCAATCATATAAGTGGCCAATGTCCAAGGGCTGCCACTAAATCCAATGAGTGGCGCACGAGTGCTTAAAGCAGATTTAATGGTGGAAACGCCATCAAAAACATAAGTCAAATCATTGTTGACTTCTGTAGGGAGAGCCTCAATGTCTGCCAGGTTTTGAATTGGTCGTTCAAATTTCGGCCCTTCACCTTCGCTAAAATATAGCCCTAATCCCATCGCATCAGGAATGGTAAGAATATCTGAAAATAAAATGGCCGCATCCAAATCAAAACGATCAATCGGCTGCATGGTGACTTCACAAGCCAACTCTGGATTTTTGCACAAGCTCATAAAATCGCCAGCTTGTTTGCGCGTAGCGCGATACTCAGGCAAATAGCGCCCTGCTTGACGCATCACCCAAATTGGCGTGCGTGTTGTTGGCTTTTTTGATAGTGCGTTAAGGTAATCGAATGACATAGACTCATGGATAAAAAAAGAATGCCATAATTATAACGATATTTGGCTATATATCCTATTCAATCGGGCATAAAAAAAGCCACATAAATGTGGCTTTTTGCTTAAATGCATTCGCTTTATCTTTTGAATGCACCAAAACGTGATTTAAATTTCTCAACACGTCCAGCACTGTCCATAATTTTTTGCTTACCTGTGTAAAAAGGATGACAGCTTGAACATACATCTAAATGTAATTCTTCTTTGCCTACCGTTGAGCGAGTATCGAATGTGTTACCGCATGAGCAAACTACTTTAACGGTGTCATAATTAGGATGAATATCTGTTTTCATGTTTGTATATAAGTTTAAATCTCAAAAGAGAGCGAATTATATACTATTTGTGCTCGTAGCGCTTTATTTTTTATCAGTTTGTTTTTATTTCTTTCTAAGTCGCGCCGCATTGCCAATCACGATGAGTGAACTAATGGGCATTGCAATAGCTGCAAATAGCGGTGTTACCTTTGCCATCATTGCTAAAGGCACCATGAGTGCGTTATACAACAATGCAAAAGTAATGTTTTGTTTGATGGCTTGACTGGTGCGTTGAGCCAAACTCATCATGGTTAAAATTGGGGTTAATGTTGATTTTAACAAAACGACGTCTGCATGATTAATGGACACATCACTACCAGAGCCAATTGCCATACTGGTATCAGCCCGCACCAATGCAGGTGCATCATTCACTCCATCGCCAATCATGAGGACGCGATGATGCTGCTGCAATTGCTTAATATAATTCGCCTTATCTTCTGGCAGTGCTTGCGCCACCACATGTTCAATACCTAAATATTTCGCCACTTTTTGTGTCACCACTTGGCTATCGCCACTGAGAATACTAACTTGTTTGCCAGTTGCGAGTAGTTGGGTAATTGTAGCTTTGGCATCTGGTTTAATCTGATCAGATAACGCTACAAACCCCAGCACCTGGTCTTGAGTCGAACACCAAATACAACTAGAACCTTGCAACTCAATTTGTTGAGAGTTTTTTAGCATGTCGGTGTCCACCTGTTGGCCGCTGTCCACAAACGACAATTTGCCGATTTTATAAGAGACTCCATCGATACTAGCGCTAACACCCTGGCCCGGCGCGGATTGAAAGTCATTCGTTGTTAACAATGCGTGTTGGTTTTCAACCACTATAGCTTGCGCCAAAGGGTGCTCTGAATACTTTTCAATGCTGGCCATAATTTGCATTAAATCGGGTTGTTTGTTTAATTGTTTAACGGTAGCGTGAACCACTTTCTCAACCTTAAATTCACCCAAAGTCAGTGTACCTGTTTTATCAAAAACAACCCAATCAACCTGATTTAACACCTCTAAGGCGTCACTATTTTTGATCAGCATTTTTTCTTTAATGGCAGCACCACTAGCTACTGCAATACTCATTGGCGTGGCCAATCCAAAGGCGCAAGGACAAGTAATAATCAGCACGCTCGTGGCACTTAACAAGGCCAAATCAAAGTCATGTGGATACCAATAAACAAAGGTGGCCAGCGCAAGAAATATCGTCACACCAACAAAATACGGAATAATTTTATCAATACTACAAACGATGGCGCTTTTGCTATATTGGGTGTTTTCTACCAAGCTCACAATCTTGCCCAAAACCGATTGCTTTAGCGTTTTGGTTACAACTATCTCTAACGCCCCCTGACCATTAACCGACCCTGCAAACACCTCATCACCTAGATTTTTTACCACTGGCCTAGATTCACCGCTGAGTAGCGACTCATCTGCCTCACTCATGCCTGAAAACACACATCCATCAACTGGAATTCGCTCACCCGGTCTGATCAGCACCTTGTCATTGATGTTAATCGCTCCAACTGGGGTGATAATTTCGTCTTTATCTTTAATCACCAGGGCAACTTTAGGCTGTAGTTGCTGCAAAGAGCTAGACGCTGAAATAGAGGATTTTTTGGCCGAACCCTCTAAATAGCGTCCAATCAAAATTACAAAAATAAAATTCACCACTGTATCAAAATACACCTCGCCTTTAGTCGAAAAGCCAAGCAGTACATAAACAGAATAAAAATAAGTCGTCAGTGCGCCAATGCTAATGGGTACATCCATATTCATTAGACCATTTCTAAGCCCGTTGTAAGCACTCTTTAAAAACCCAAATCCTGAATAAAAAAGTGTGGGCGTCGCTAGAGCAAACCCCAACCATTGGAAATATTGATGATACTTACCTTCGCTGGCACCGGTATATAGGGCAACAGAAATCCACAATAAGTTCATCATAGTAAAGGCGGCAAACCCAATTCTATAAAGCATGGCCCGATTGGACTTATTCGCCAACTGCTCTGCTATATTTTGCTCAAACGGCATGGCGCTATAACCCAAATCTGCCAAACGCTGCATGATTTGAGATAGATGAATATCGCCATCACTCCAGCTTAGTCGAATGCGCTTGTCGGTTAAATTTGCACGCACCCAATTTACCCCTGCTAACGAGCCAATGGCTTTTTCAATCAGCCATACACAAGCGGCACAATGAATGGTGTCGCTAATCAGGGTGATAATATTTTCACCGGAAGGTGCCGATTCTAAAAAAGGCTGTTGAAAGGCTGGCGCGTCGTAAAACTCAAGCGGATACTCGAGTGCCACTGCCGGCAAAACCGAGCTGGTCTGCTGTGTGTAGAACTCACCCAGCCCACTTTGATGAATTGTTTGACAAACGCTAGCACAACCCACACAACAAAAATCTTGGGGTGTTTGGTCAATATTCATCTGGATGCGATTACGACTGGTTACTTCCAGTCCGCAGTGAAAACAAGCGTTACTCATAAAGGCTAATTTTATTGTATTTAAAGGCTTATGCGTTTACAATATAACTCAAGTTAAAACGATTTTTCTGTATGAAACGCATTCTATTATTAATTCTATTTACTATTTTCAGTATCCCCAGTTTAGCCGGTGAACAAATCCGACTCTACAAGCAATATGTGGTGGGCATGCCCAAGGTTTTTTTGCAAAAAGCCCACGTACTCGAAGATTGCTCTGACAGATATGAACAAGGCACATTATGTCTAAAAAATCACTCCTTGGCGGGTGAAGATGCCGAGTTAGCCTTTCGCTTTCTTAACGACCGCCTAGTTTCTACTGCGCTTGTTCTACCTTTATCTGAAGTGAGCAAGGTCAAAAAAATGTTTCACGTACTGAAAACTCAGTTTGATTTAGTCTTAATTGAAGACGGAAAGGAAAAATTTGACATTTTAGAAGTCAGTGCCAATACCTTTAATAAAGATGAATTCACAAAAATGATTGCAGAATTTGAGAACGAAGCCTATCAAAAACATAGTATCAAGTACACCTTTATTAGCAAACAAGAGTTTGTAGAGCAGTCTAGAAAATCTCGTAATTTTTCCGATATTTTTAAAGATGCTCCTATTCAAATGCGCGCCGCCACTTATAGCGTCGGACGTAAAGACGGGCAAGTTATCGCCACCATTAGCTTTATTGTTCCCGGCATTACCGAAAGCTATCTTGATCAAAACCCTATTGTTGAAGACTTTTAAATGACTAACATTCACGCCATTATTCTGGCAGCGGGCAAAGGCACGCGCATGAATTCATCCAAACCTAAGGTCTTGCAAATTTTGGCAGACAATACCCTCTTAGGACACGTACTTAAACAAGCAAAACTAGTTAGCCAGCAAATTCATGTGGTTTATGGCTTTGGTGGCAATCAAGTTAAACAAACAATTAATGATGATTCAATCAACTGGGTTGAGCAAGTAGAACAACTCGGCACTGGCCACGCCGTACAACAGGCAACTCCTCATATTGAAGAGGATTCAGTATCCCTAATTCTATATGGCGACGTGCCTTTGATTCAGCAAACAACCTTAGAGCAACTAATCGATGCATCTAAAACCTCAGGCATTGCCCTGCTGTCGGTGGTCTTAGAAGATCCAACAGGATACGGGCGCATCATTCGTAACAACGAAACCATTCAAGCCATTGTTGAACAAAAAGATGCAAACGTTGAGCAGCTCAAAGTATGTGAAGTAAACACCGGCATCATGGCAGTTCAAACGGCATTGCTCAAAAAATACTTAAGCGGCCTAGATGCAAACAATGCTCAAGGCGAGCTCTACTTAACTGATATCATCGAGTCGGCTGTTAACGATGGCAAAACTGTTGCTTCTGTAATTACCATAGATGAGTCTGAAGTTGCGGGTGTGAATGACAAAGTTCAGCTAGCCGAACTTGAGCGTATTTACCAACAGCAAAAATCTGATCAATATATGCAACAAGGTCTTAGCCTTAAAGATCCATCACGCTTTGATTGTCGTGGTGATCTAAGCTTCGGACAAGATTGTGAAATTGACTTTAACACCTTGATTGAAGGGGTTGTCACTCTGGGAAATAACACAACAATTGCACCTAATTGTTGTATAAAAAACTCTAAAATTGGCGATCATGTGACTATCTTGGCAAATTCTGTCATTGAAGATGCCGTCATTGGCAACGGCGCTTCAATCGGTCCATTTGCCCGTGTTCGCCCTCAAGCCGACATTGGAGAAAACGCTAAAGTTGGTAACTTTGTCGAAGTCAAAAAGTCCATTATCGGTAAAGGCTCAAAAATTTCACACCTTAGCTATGTCGGCGATGCTACCGTAGGAGCTGATGTTAATATCGGTGCCGGAGTAATTACGTGTAATTATGACGGCGTCAACAAGCATCAAACTATCATTGGTGATGGCGCCTTTATTGGCTCAGACTCGCAATTGGTCGCCCCTGTTACTATTGGTAAAAATGCCACCATTGGTGCAGGATCTACCATTACTGCTAGCGCCCCAGAGGATCAACTAACCTTGAGCAGATCTAAGCAACGAGTTTTTCCGAGTTGGAACAGACCAGTCAAAAAATAAATGCTCACCCTACCTAAAAATGTCTGGCTGTTAACCGCTGGGCTGGCACTATTTATGTCACTCAGCGTCTTTGTGATTTTTCTAGGCGGTATTATTGGTCAAAATTTAGCGCCCATGGATAGCCTGTCAACCCTACCAGTCGCGCTTCTGGTGGTTGGCACGGCAAGCTTTATCATTCCAATAAATCGCATTATGTCACACCTAGGCAGGCGCCAAACTTTTCTAGGCGTTTGTATTTATACCTTGGTGATTATTACACTGGCCATTACCGCTCTCAACATCCAGTCTTTTTATCTATTTTGCACAGCCACTTTTCTATTTGGCGTCACCACCGCCACCATGAACCAATTTAGGTTTGCAGCAATTGAAAGTGTTGATCACCACTTAAGCGCCACTGCCACATCAGCAGTACTGGTTGGCGGCTTAATTTCTGCCTATTTAGGCCCTGAAATCGCCATCCTAGGACAAGATTTATTCAGCACTCAATTTGTTGGATCTTTTGCCTTACTCAGCCTGAGCTTCATAATGGCCTTTACATTGCTTTGGTTTTATCAACCGTATGCTGTCGCTTCTGAAAATCATTCATCTTCAGGTAGAAGCTTACACACCATTGTGAAGCAGCGAGTCTTTATCATTGCCATGTCCAGTTCAGCAATTGGCTACGTGGTGATGAGCTATATCATGACTGCCACACCGATGAGCATGCACGTCATTGATGGATTTTCACTAGAACACACCAAGTTTGTCATCCAGTCGCACGTCATCGCCATGTTTTTACCTTCGCTATTCACCCCTTGGATTGTAAAACTATTAGGCCTAAGCAAAATGATGCTTATTGGGGTCTTGTTGTATTTTGTCTGTATCGCCATTGCTCTTTCAGGTCACGCACTCAATAATTACTGGGTAGCCTTAATTCTATTAGGACTGGGCTGGAATTTCTTATTTATTGGTGGCACCAGCCTCTTGCCAAACTCCTACATCGATGCTGAAAAATTTAAAGTTCAGTCTGTTAATGACTTCCTAATTTTTAGTCTTCAAGCCATCGCTTCTCTGTCTGCAGGCTGGTTTGTGTTTAATTTTGGCTGGGAAGTGGTGTTATTGTCTGTTGTGCCGCTATTAATTGCTCAATTTATTTTACTATTTTGGTGGCTAAAAGTTAAAACATAGATTCTGGCTCTATACAATCAGCCAAATAAAATCATGTCGCAAAAATATACTAGTATGATTGAGTCATTACTATTGACAGCATCGACTGGTATTTTTTATGTTTATTAGCGTTTTAGAGTTGTTCAAGGTAGGCATTGGGCCGTCAAGCTCCCACACCATGGGGCCAATGGTAGCAGCGCATACCTTTGTCAGTCACGTACGGTTGCAGCCTACTCAAATGGGAACCCACCTACGCTGCACATTAAAAGACTCTTTGGCGCATACCGGCATTGGCCATTCAACTAATTCGGCCATTATTTTAGGATTGCATGGCTATTTACCAGAGGATCTATCTCTCTCTGACGTAGACAGCCTCACGAATCAATTACAACATCAAACAACAATTTCACTGGAGTCAGACTGCAGCATTAAATTTGACGCTGAAAAATCCATTATTTTTGATACACAACACTCACTACCTGAGCATCCAAATGGTATGGTGTTTGAGTGGCTGGATGCATCAGACCAAATACTCCTGACACAGACTTACTTCTCCATTGGCGGTGGATTTATCACCACGCTGGCAGATATTCACCAACTCCAAGCCCCGATGCTTAGCCAGTCTAAAGCACAATTTCCATACGCATTTGACTCTGCCAATGCCATGCTGGCCATGTCAAAAGAAAGCAAGCTTTCAATTGCAAAAATGAAACAAGCCAACGAAACCCAAAGTCTTTCTCTGAAATCTCTAGAGCAAGGTTTGGATAAAATTTGGCAGTCCATGGAGATCTGTATTGAAAAAGGCTTGCAAGGTGAAGGCACATTGCCTGGCGGTTTAAATACGCCCAGACGCGCCAAAAATATACACCAACAGCTCGAACAAGATCCGGAAAATGCTGATGTAAATGATTGGCTATGCGCTTACGCCATGGCGGTAAATGAGGAAAATGCTTCAGGTCACATGGTGGTAACAGCGCCAACTAATGGCGCTGCTGGCATTATTCCGGCTATTTTGTATTATCTAGTGCACCACCAAAATGCCAATCAGCAGCAAATCTATGATTTTTTATTAACTGCAGCAGCTATCGGCGGCTTAATCAAACACAAAAGCTCAATCTCAGGGGCTGAAGTGGGCTGTCAAGGGGAGGTCGGATCCGCCTCTTCCATGGCTGCAGCTGGGCTATGCGCTGCTAAAGGAGGCACAACTGCACAGATTGAAAACGCCGCAGAAATTGCACTCGAGCATCACCTAGGGCTAACTTGCGATCCTGTTAAGGGCTTGGTACAAATTCCTTGTATCGAGCGCAATGGCTTTGGTGCAATTAGCGCTTATCTCGCCGCTTCTCTAGCACTAAAAGAAAGTGGAGAGCATTTAATTTCCCTAGATCGCTGTATTGAAACCATGAAAAAAACAGGGCTTGATATGTCCAGCAAATATAAAGAAACTTCTCTTGGCGGCTTAGCACTCAGCATGACTGAATGCTAGCTAGCGCAACATCCATTACTTAACTAAATGATTTTTACCATTTTTAGCAATTTTTTCTTCAACCATCTCTGCAAAGTTCACATCTAACTCTAGATAGGAAAACACTCTACTATTCTCTATGCTGCCGCCAATGTGTAATTTACACTTAGACCATACGAAATAAAAAATTTAAAAATACCGTCTAATCAATACGTTTCATAATCCAATTATTCATAACATCAGTTACATCAGGCTCGTTTCCAGAAAACGAGTGATGGGTGTTTTTAAAACATTGACTTGCAGGAGAAGATCCGCCCTGATCATAACCACCAGTTATCATTGTTATTGTAGCGTCTTCTGAAGGCAGACTATTTTTAAACCTTTTTGTAATATGCATATCTTTTGTACTAGGACACTTATCATACTTATGATTAACAAATAATACTGGTACGTTAACATTTCTATAATCTGTATCGTACAAACTGCCACACCATTTACATTTACGACTTGCTATCCCTGATAACAAAATAATTCCAGAAACCTTTTCTGGATGTTTATTGTAGTATTTGATAGATTTGATTGAGCCTGTGCTTATACCAGCAACGAAAATGGGCGTTTTAATCTCATCCAGATCAATATCATCTGCCTCATCACACGGTGGGATTATTACTGTAATATTGTCCATTCGTTCAAACTCCCAGCTACTTACATTTGTTCGACAATGTTTTCCACCCGCTAAGAATATTAACGTTGCTTTCTCATCAGTAATTCTCTCACTTGCATCACCGACACCAGGCATAGGTATACCCCATTTTTTTGCAAACTCTTGTGCAGTTATAAACCCATCACCATTAAAATCAATTTTATCAAAAATAAATTCTGGCTTATCCCATTCATCTAAGCTGACTTTTCCATCACCATTACTATCTCTCTTACTAACTGCCATGTTAGGATTTTTTGCCCAAACCGCAGAAGAAAAGACAATACTCAAGCCGACAGTAAAACTCATTAATAAACTAATCGTTGATTTTTTATGCATTTTCACCCCTCAAGAAAAACAATCGAACCACAATTGTACCTTGCAGGCCACATTGACAGATTAAAAATTCGGAAATTATTAAAATGGTGTTTTTAATAAAAAAATACCAAATATGGGCACATTTAGCTCAAATTACACATAAAATTCAATAAATATGGTGTTTTTAACTGAAATAATGAAAATATTAGCCATAAATCAGTCGAAAATTCTCATTTTTAAGAAAAAATAGATTGATTTAGATTAAATTTATAAAATTTTCTAAATTTTTGATAGAAAAATCCTTGATAAAAACTAACTTTAGAGGTGTTTTAGGATGGTATTTTTTTATTATCGCAAGGAAGTAATGCGCGCAAAAGTCGAAGTATATTAACTAATACATAAGACCTCAAGTATGGAAACTGCCGCAGTGATTATGAAAAATTATATTCTAAAACTGAATGCCTTCGATTTCAGCGATCGTATGAATATCCTTATCGCCACGACCCGAAAGATTGATAATAATGTGTTTGTCTTTGTCAAGTGTTTGAGCTAGCTTAATGCCGTAAGCCACGGCGTGCGAAGATTCTAGTGCTGGCAAAATACCCTCAACCTTGGTAAGTGTATGAAAAGCATCAAGCGCCTCTTTATCGGTAATTGCTACGTATTGCGCGCGTCCCGAATCTTTCAAGTATGCGTGTTCAGGGCCCACTCCTGGATAATCCAATCCAGCTGAAATTGAATGACCTTCAATAATTTGGCCATTTTCATCTTCCATGAGATAAGTGCGATTCCCGTGCAAGACCCCTACATTTCCTGCACACAAAGGTGCAGCGTGCGCTGTTGGGCCTTTTTCAAGACCATGTCCAGCAGCTTCTACGCCATAAATTTCAACTGACTTGTCATCAATAAATTCATGAAAAAGTCCAATGGCATTTGAACCGCCACCAACACAAGCCACCAAGGCATCAGGCAAACCACCAATTTGATCGGCAAATTGCACTTTTGCCTCTTTGCCGATAATGCTTTGAAAATCACGCACCATCATTGGATAAGGATGCGGACCTGCCACTGTACCAATGATATAAAAAGTGTCATCAATATTGGTAACCCAGTCGCGCATGGCTTCATTTAGAGCATCTTTTAGGGTTTTTGACCCAGAAGTCACCGGGATCACAGTTGCCCCAAGTAACTTCATGCGAAATACATTTAAAGCTTGGCGAGCGACATCTACCTCGCCCATATAAACTACACACTCCAAGCCTAAACGCGCTGCTACTGTTGCGGTTGCAACGCCGTGTTGGCCTGCACCGGTTTCGGCAATAATGCGTGTTTTTCCCATGCGTTTGGCTAATAATGCCTGGCCAATGGTGTTGTTGACCTTATGTGCACCCGTGTGATTTAAATCTTCACGCTTAAGATGAATTTGTGCACCGCCAAGCTTTTTACTCAAATTTTGTGCATGATAAAGTGGCGTCGTACGCCCTACATAATGCTTGAGGTCATGCTCAAATTCACGAATAAACTCTTCGTCATCTTTATACTTTGTGTACGCATTTTGCAATTCTGTAATTGCTGTCATTAATGTTTCTGCGATGAATACGCCGCCATATTGCTCAAAATGGCCGTTATCGTCTGGTAAATTATAATTACTCATAAATTTGCTTGTTTAATGAATTGCTTAATTTTTTCAAGATCTTTAATGCCTTTTGCGCTTTCTACGCCACTAGAAACATCCAGTGCGTATGGGCTAACTTGACTCGCCGCTTGCTGAGCAGTGTCAGGGTTTAGCCCTCCTGCTAAGATAATCGGTAAGTCAATATCGACCTTAGCTAGTGTCCAATCAAAACGCTCACCTGTGCCACCATAAGTGTCAGGATTATAGGCATCTAGCAACAAGCCACTAGCCTGCTGGTATGCTTGTGCTAACTGCTCGATATTAGTTTGCTCGTTAACCCGCAAAGCTTTAATAAAAGGCATGGCATATTGCGCGCAATCTTCAGGAGTTTCATCGCCATGGAATTGCAAGGTATCGAGCGGCACTTCGCACAACACTTCATCTATAAAATGTGAATCTGCGTTAACAAAAAGCCCAACTCTATTAATAAAAGGCGGTAAAGCCTGAACAATTTCTAAAGCACGTTCAACTTCAACATGGCGTGGTGATTTTTCATAAAAAACCAGTCCAATCGCATCAATACCGAGCATGGATGCGTCGTATGCATTTTGTGCTTGAGTAAATCCGCAAACTTTAATTTTCATCTATTTACCTTCAGCGTCGAGTTTTGCTCTAATAGCATCACGATCAACCCACCAAGTATCGCCAACCAACTGATCAACCGCGCTAGAAAGCTTAGGCAAGAATACTTCCGGCTTATCAAGTTGCAAGGTCCTGCGCCATAAATCAAACGTTGATTGGTCAGTTACGTGTGAATGTTCATCCGCAACTGAAGCAATCATCTGCGAGGCAAAGAAAGTAAGATCATCATCCGCACCGCGACGAATGGAGACAATATAGTGTGCCACTGCCGCTGCGTAAGCCTTGGTATCTGCGCCTTTTGGAGACTCTTCCACCAGGTGCTGGAGCATAGCCACGGTAATTTCAGGATCAATTGGGAAAGTAATGCCTAACCAAAGCGCATGGCCTAATGCTTTTAGCGCATCAGGACCTTCGGACAAAAACATCGCGTCGCAAGCTTCTGTTGCCTGCTCCCAGAGCTCATTGTCCTTGGCAAGATCAAAAGCCATCATAGCCTTCTCCCAAGCATCTGCACCCTTATAGCGCTCCACCTGAATACGAGCAATCTCGAGCAGGGTGTTAATTCTGTCTTCAACCGCTGTTTCTGCTGTTTGCTCTGCTAATTGTTTTTCAAAAAACTCAAGGCGTGCGAATAGCTGCTCTTCATTTGCATACAAATCTTCACCGTCTTCAGCGTCAAAAATTTGCTCTTTATTGAGGTATTTTCCCATTAGTAAAATGCCGCCTCAAGGCGGTCCTCCCAGTTGTCAGGGGTATTTTGATAATCAGGTTTAACATCCATACGGAAAAAACGCTCATCTGACGCCTTTGAAATGGTTTTAAGTACAGAAACCAACTCTTCAAAATCATCAATTTGTGGATTGGCAATTATTATTTCGCTAATTAACAACATAACTCTTTGTATTTAATAATAAATGCTTTGCATTTTACACCGCAACAGCCAAAAAAGGCTGTGTGATAATAAGGCTATGACTCTTTACTAGCTTTTTTGACAGGTTTTTTAGCTGATTTCTTTACAGTTTTTCTGGTCGCTTTTTTGGCAGTGGCTTTTTTAGGCGCTTTCTTTTTCGCTTTTTTAGCTTTGGGCTTAAGCTTTCCAGCAATCGCTTTTTTACATTCCTCAAGAGATAAATCAGCAGGCTCTTTATCACCAAAAACTTTTTTAATGGTGATATTCTTTTGCCCTTTACCACGCTTTTTGCCATTCCAAATGTAGGGGCCGAAGCGACCATTCAAAACTTGAATTTCAGACTCGTCAAAGGTTTTAATTACACGCTCTGCATCAAACTTTTCTTTCGCTGCGATTAGCTCTAATGCCGTTGCTAAATCCACCTCTTCTGGCGTATGCTCTTTGAGAGAAACATATTTTTTGCCATATTGAATATAAGGACCGAAGCGACCATAATTAGCCTTAATTATGCCAAAATCGTCAGTCTCTCCTACTGTTCTAGGCATATTAAACAATTCAAGCGCCTCATCCAATGTGATGGTTTCAATGTCCAATGTGCCTCTTAGAGCTGCAAAGGTTGGCTTGTCTTCGTCGTCCTTATGACCAATTTGCGCAAACGCGCCGTAACGACCAAATCGAACACTCACTGGCTTACCAGATTTTGGATCCTCGCCCAGCTCACGCATACCATGGGTTTCTTCTCTAGAGATGTCTGCTGCCGCTTCAATTTGAGCATGAAAAGGGTCGTAAAAATTCTTAACTACCTGCTTCCATGGAACGTTTTGAGTTGCCACCGTATCAAAATCACTTTCTAATTTGGCTGTAAACTCATAATCAATAATATTGCTGAAATTTTTCACCAAGAAATCATTCAGTAAATAAGCAACATTAGTCGGGAATAGTTTATTTTTTTCAGCACCTGTGATTTCACTCGGTTTTGACTCTACTACTGCGTTATCTTCAATTTCAATTAATTCATACTCACGCTCAACACCTTCTCGCGTCTCTTTGGTGACGTAGTTTCGATCTTGAACGGTTGACACCATAGTGGCAAAAGTTGATGGCCTACCAATACCCATTTCTTCAATTTTTTTAACTAAAGAGGCCTCTGTATAGCGCGGCTTAGCACGAGAAAAACTCTCTCTCGCAGAGAAGCCGGCTAATGTTAAAGCGTCACCTTCACTCAAATCAGGCAGAAGCTTGTCGTCGGCAGAAAGGTAGTCATAAACCTTTAAAAAACCAGGGAATGTTAAAATTTCACCATTGGCTAAGAACTGCTCATCTGCGTTTGATACGTTAACCTTGATTTGGGTTTTTTGCAACTGAGCATCACTCATTTGCGATGCCAATGTACGCTTATAAATTAAACTGTAAAGCTTAGCTGTTTGCTCATCTACGCCATAAATGCTTGGCTTGGTTAGATCTGTTGGGCGGATCGCCTCATGCGCCTCTTGTGCACCAGAGTCTTTTGTTTTAAAACGTCTAACATGATGATACTGAGCGCCAAACTCTTGTTCAATAACTTTTCCAGCTGCCTCAATTGCAGTTTCTGACAAAGTAAAGGAGTCTGTTCTCATGTAGGTAATCGAACCTTCACGATACAAGTTTTGGGCAATAGTCATGGTTTGTTTAACCGAAAAACCCAATTTTTGTGAAGCTTCTTGTTGTAGCGTCGAGGTAATAAAAGGTGCTTTTGGTGAGCGTTTTGAAGGTTTTTTCTCAATCGATGCAACGCTTAAATCTGCCGATAAAAGCTTGGTTGCAAATTCCAGCGCCTCTTGCTTAGAGTTAAAATCCTTGCTTAACTTAACATCAACCACCTCGCCACTCTCGTTAACCAACTCAGCCTTAACCTTGTAAGTTGATACCGAAGTGTGTTGAGCAATCTCTCTTTCTCTTTCCACCACAAGACGCATCACTGGGGATTGCACACGGCCTGCTGAACGCGCACCTGAAATTTTACGCCAGAGTACTGGTGAGATTTCAAAACCCACTAAGCGATCGATAATTCGGCGCGCTTGTTGTGCATCTACCAAATGATAATCAACCATTCTTGGCGCAACAATAGCATCAGTAATAGCGCCTTTAGTAATTTCATGGAATACGATTCTAGCTGTATTCCTTGGTAATTTAAGTGCTTCTAGTAAATGCCAGGCAATGGCCTCACCTTCGCGATCCTCATCCGTTGCTAGATATACTTTTTCTGCCGACTTAACCGCTTTGCGTAATTCAGCAACCACTTTCTTTTTGTCTGCTGTTACCTCGTATGTAGGCTCAAAATCATTCTCGATATCGATACCCATGTTCTTCTTAGGCATGTCACGAATATGACCAATACTTGATTTGACCACATAGTCTTTGCCCAAAAATTTTTCAATCGTCTTGGCCTTGGCAGGGGACTCAACAATAACTAGATTTTTAGCCATTATTGTAAGGTTCGGTTTTCATCAAGAAATACAATGGATTCTAGCCATTGGGCGGATATTTCACCCTCTGTGCTATTACCCAATACCATCATAACTACCCATTTAAGATCTTCCAGATCAATGCCTGTATCGCCAAGCGACATCACTTGTTCGATAATCATTTCACGTTGATTAGCATCTAGCTGGCCTACGTTTTCCATGAATAGTAAAAACCCGCGTGACTTAGCATCTAGTTTGGATTGCTCTGCATCCGTATAAATACGCATACTGGTTTGATTAATCAGATCAAATGGTTTGATTTTTCCATCTTGCAGGGTGGCAATATTTTCCAACCAGCTGAGTGCTTTATCAATACCAACAACATCAAATCCTGCATCTGATAAGTGTGCTTTTAATTCGCTATCATTAATTTCGTGTGCGTTGTCTTGCTCCGCCTCTTCGAAAAGGTAGTCGAACATATATGTAAGAACGTCGAGAATATTGTGTGTCATGTCATAAATTTTATTTAATTAATACGTAACCTTGTGCATTTGTCTTTTCCACTTTACTCTCCAGCTCTAATAAGAGTAACTCCTGGGCAACTATCTGTGGGCTGAGCTTGGTTTTTTCAACCAGCTGATCAACACTCAAAGGCTCATAGCTGAGACATTTTAATACTTTAGACCCTGTTTTGTCCATCTCTTTTATAGAATGGGTGTATTTCTGTGGCAGTATATCATTCAATAAGCCCTCTGGAAGCTCCTCAACAATGTCATTTACGCAACCAGCCAGCTTAGCACCCTGATTAATCAAATAGTGACATCCTTGAGCCAAGGGATTGTGGATTGAGCTTGGAATGGCGAATACTTCTTTACCTTGATCGGCAGCCAGTCGGGCGGTAATCATGGTGCCACTTTTAATACTCGCCTCAACTACTAACGTGCCAAGACTCAGACCACTAATCAGTCGGTTACGCCTTGGAAAATTGCTGGCCATTGGTGATGTGCCAATTGAAAATTCTGAGATAAGCGCACCTTGTAGAGAAATTTGATGGGCTAAAGATTTGTGTTTGGCTGGATAAATTCTATCAAGCCCCGTACCACATACGGCAATGGTTTTTGCACCTTGCTCTAATGCACCAATATGTGCCTGTGCATCGATACCGCTAGCCATACCCGAGGTAATCACTAGGCCTAATTTGGCCAAGTCAGCTGCAAACTGTTGAGCATTTTGCTTTCCACCTGTAGTTGGATTTCTACTTCCAACAATTGCCAATTGAGGCTCCTTTAGACAAGCAACCTCTCCCCTAACATACAGTATTGGTGGCGGATCGGAAATGGTTTTAAGTTGTGACGGATAGCGCTCATCAATTAATGTTAAGATGTGGCAATCCTGTTTTTGCATCCAGTCAAGATCTGCCTTGACGAGTGAACTATCGGCCGACTCAAGATAAGCCAGAGTTGGCTTTTTAAATAACCCAGAGTTGAGTCTATCACGAGAACTGGCAAGAAAAACTTGCTGAGGCGTCTCAAAATATTGCAAAGCCTTATAAAATGTTTTAACGCCCAAATGTGGCGCTTTTAACAACATCAACCAATACACCAAATCCATTAAAAACCTGCTTTAAATTTAAAATAGGTGTCATTGTAGCACCTTATAACTATAGAAGCTATATTCGTCACAGTTAATGCAAATCTCATTAAGTTATGGTAAAATTGCAAGATTTTATTGAACAATATCCATTATGAAGCAAAAGAGAACCTTTCAACCGAGTGTTATTAAGCGTAAGCGTAAGCACGGTTTCAGATCAAGAATGAGTACAAAAGCAGGACGTGCAGTTGTTAACGCACGCAGAAGAAAAGGACGTAAGCGCTTAACAGCTTAATCCTAATTTTCAGATGTCTTTTAGATTAACCCGCCAATCTAAAGTATTAAAACCTAGCGAATATAAATCCATTTTTAATAATGGAAAAATGACTAGGGGAAAATATTGGCAGGTTATGTCTATTAAGACAGATGATTCTCGAGCAAAACTCGGTCTGGCAATTTCTAAAAAAGTACATCGTCTAGCGGTTGAACGTAATCGCTTTAAACGATTAGCGCGTGAAACCTTTAGACTAAACCAAGCACAGCTTAATAACTGGGAATTTGTAGTGATGGCTAAGCATGCTAAGCCGGCTAGTAATGCTGCTATAGCAGAAGATTTGCTAAGTCTGTTTAATCAAGTGGTGGCTAAATAAATGCGCCAACTATTGCTAATACCAATTAAATTCTACCAGCTGTTTATCAGTCCCTTGCTCGGCTCAAATTGTCGCTTTCAGCCAACGTGCTCGCAATATGCTTATGACTCTGTCAAGGAGCATGGACTTATCAAGGGCTTTGCACTTGGTGCAAAACGCATAGGCAAGTGCCATCCTTGGCATGAAGGCGGCTTCGACCCGGTACCAAAAAAATAATTTAACTTTAATTAAAATTAAACCCGATGAACAATCAAAAATTCTTCCTAATTATTGCAATTTTTCTTAGTATTTTCCTGCTCAATGAGCAGTGGGATAGACAGCACGCTGTTGACGCCAATGGCAATTTACTCTATCAAGCAAAAACTGAAAATACCAAAAGCGCAACAAAAAGCGCCAATGCAAATGTACCAAGTGCAATTCGCACAGAAGCAACTCCTGACGTCCCACTTAGCAAAGAATCAAATAGTGGCGAATTTGTTACGGTTAGTACAGACTTACTAACACTAGAAATTAGCCAAAAAGGCGGAACGATCACTAATGCATGGCTGAACGATTATCCTATTGAGCTGAATTCAAAAGTAAGCTTTCAATTGCTCAGCGACACACCTAATGAATTGTTCCAGGCACAAAGCGGACTACTACCAAGCGAGCAAATGCCAACTCATCATTCGCTATTTAGTTCGGCTCAAACACACTACCAAATGCAAGGAGATAGCTTAGTAGTGCCACTGGTATGGACGGGTGAAAATGGCACTATTGTCACCAAGAACTACCACTTTACTCAAGGTAGTTATGTTGTTAATATAGATTACCAAGTTAACAACAACTCAAATAATAATATTGATGTTACTAGCTACACCCAGCTCGTGCGCAATGCACTAGATCAGTCTAATATGATGATGCCGACTTATACTGGCGGTGCAAAGTATGACGACCAAGAAGTCTATGAAAAAATAGAATTTGATGAGTTTGATGAACAGCCAGAAACCACCTCCAAGGGCGGCTGGCTGGCAATGATTCAGCACTATTTCTTTGTTGCCATGATTCCACAGGCACAAGAAACACACAATTACTCTGCCAAAGTTAACAACGGCAAATACCTACTAACCATTGTAAATACCGCTCAAAGTGTTGCGCCTGGTTCAACCACAACACTTGGTACTAATGCTTTATACATTGGCCCTAAAGAGCAATCTCGTATAGATAACCTAGCGCCA
Source organism: Candidatus Thioglobus sp. (assembly GCA_018644675.1). Classification (GTDB taxonomy): domain Bacteria; phylum Pseudomonadota; class Gammaproteobacteria; order PS1; family Pseudothioglobaceae; genus Thioglobus_A. The sequence goes on along the minus strand of JABGQC010000008.1, from coordinate 14,980 downwards.
GGACTCGATAAAACAGTAGATTACGGCATTTTGTTTATTATTGCCAAGCCACTCTCTGAAATCCTTAACTGGATTTATGACTATGTTGGATCTTGGGGATATGCCATTATTATTCTTACCATCTTAATCAAGCTGGCCTTTTACAAACTCAGTGAAAAATCTTATCGATCAATGGCTGGCATGAGAAAACTATCTCCAAGATTGGCCAAACTTAAAGAAACTTATGGCGATGACAAAGAAAAAATGGGCCAAAAGACCATGGAGTTGTATCGCAAGGAAAAGATTAATCCAGCGGCCGGTTGTTTACCAATCTTAGTGCAGATTCCAGTATTTATTTCACTATATTGGGTGCTATTAGAAATGGTCGAATTGCGTCAAACGCCTTTCTGGTATTTGCTCGATTTAGCCGCTCCAGATCCATTCTATATCTTGCCACTCATTATGGGTGCATCTATGTTTGTACAACAGAAGCTTAACCCGCCGCCACCTGACCCAATGCAAGCAAAAATTATGATGGCATTGCCTTTTGTATTTACTATATTCTTTTTGTGGTTCCCATCAGGATTGGTACTTTACTGGGTGATTAACAACATCTTATCAATTGCACAACAATGGTTTATCAACAAGCGCATTAATGGCTAATGTAGTCACTTCAACAGATGACTACCAATTTTGGCGAGATGAAAAACTTGCCAATGCCCAGACTAATATTGAACATTGCTTAGTAGAAGTTAGCAATCCCAATCAGCTGTTAAAATCTGAAAAAGATCAAATAAGCCACTTATGTCGAGTTAATAACTTTGCGTTATTCAGCACGCCCGTCCAACAAGACTACGAATTAAGCATTGTTAGCTTTAATCAGCAATTTGGGCTTGAATCTTATGATCAACATCTGTATGTTAAAAACCAGGGCTTAGCTCACATTACCCAGAGTGTCGATCAAAATCAGGCTGAATTTATTCCTTATACAAATCGAGCCATTGGCTGGCATACAGATGGCTACTACAATTCGGTTGAAGATCGGATTCGAGCCTTTTCTTTGTTCTGCGTTAATCCGGCACAACAAGGAGGTGAAAACCAATGGATTGACCAGCAAATGGCCTATCTACTCCTAAGAGAAGAAAATCCAGATGTTACAGCAGCCCTCACTCACTCACAAGCCATGACTATACCAGCACATATGGTTGATGGCCAAACTCGACGTAAAAGTTCTATTGGGCCAATTTTTTTTACAGATGAGGCAACAAGTGAGCTATACATGCGCTACACCCAGAGGAAGAAAAACGTTGCTTTTTACGATTCCGCTGAAATCAAACAAGCTGTTGAGTTACTTGATAAGCTTTTAGCCGGTAATACACCTTATCACTTCAAACACACAATGCATGCCAACCAAGGTCTTTTGTGCAACAATATCTTGCACAAACGATCCACCTTTACTGACCAAGCAAAATCCCCTAGGTTAATGTTAAGAGGGCGCTATTTTAATCGCGTACAATCTTAGTCATGATTACAAATCATCGCTTAGATATTGCAAAATACTCACCTACTGTAAACTTCAATCAGCGTCCAGATAAGGCCAGCATAACCCTGGTTGTTGTTCACAACATCTCATTGCCACCAGGCAAATTTAACAACAACTATATTGAAGATTTCTTTACTAATCAGCTTGACGCAAGTAAACATCCATATTTCAAACAAATCGAAACAGTAAAGGTTTCAGCACACCTGCTTATCAAGCGAGACGGAAGCGTGACACAATTTGTTGATTTTGATCAGCGTGCGTGGCATGCAGGGGCGTCTATATTTAATAAAATTCCAGATTGTAATAACTATTCAATAGGCATCGAGCTAGAAGGCGCTGATCATATCGAATATGAAACACAACAATACGATAGACTAAATCAAGTATTATCAACTTTAAAATCTCACTATCCGATTAGCGATGTTGTTGGCCATAGTGATATTGCACCTGGCAGAAAAACTGACCCTGGCCCTGCATTTGAATGGAGTAAAGTCATATGAAATTACTAAACAAAGCTTACCTAAGAGCTAAAACCATCAAGCTCATCATCTTTGATGTTGATGGCGTATTAACTGATGGTGGCTTATATTTCTCAGACGAGGGTATTGAGCTTAAGCGCTTCAATTCATTAGACGGATTGGGCATTAAACTACTCAAACAAAATGGTGTAGAACCTGCCGTCATCAGTGCTAGAGACACGCCCAATGTTGCTCATAGAATGAAAAACTTAGGAATCGAGCATTTCTATCAAGGCCAAAGTGATAAGCTCATTGCCTTCAATGAGCTCTTAGAAAAACTCTCTTTAAATGCTGAACAAGTGGCCTATGTGGGCGATGACATTATTGACCTGCCGGTGATGCGCAATATAGGTCTGCCAATTGCTGTAGCCAATGCACACGAATTAGTCAAAGACAACGCCTGCTTAATTACCGATAAACGTGGTGGCCATGGTGCGGTTCGAGAAGCTTGTGACTTTATCTTAAAAGCACAAGACAAGTATGATTCCGCCATGAGTTCTTATTTGGTATGACAGATTTTCAAAGACTTTGCTACAAAACACTTAAAGCTAACGTACCATCTGGCTCAGTAATTACCTATAAAAATCTAGCCAAACTCATAAACCATCCCAAAGCATATAGAGCGGTGGGAACAGCGATGAATAAAAACCCCAATGCACCTGAAGTGCCCTGTCACCGAGTAGTGAAATCTAATGGTGAATTAGGTGAATACGCTTTTGGATCAAGCTTAAAACAAAAACGCCTTCAAAAAGAAGGCGTTCAAGTGGTCAACAACAAGGTTGTAAATTTTAAAGCTATTTGTCTTTAAAGTTTTTTTCCTCTCATCTTAGAAATTATTTGCAATTGAGCCATAGACTCTGCAAGCGCTGCTTGAGTTGATGAAATGTCTTGATCCGTATCCGCGTTAGCCATAGCCTCTTCAGCTCTTTGTTTTGCTTCTAATGCCTTAGACTCGTCTAAGTCGTGGGCACGAATCGCCGTATCGGAAAAGATCGTAACCAATGAAGGCTGAACCTCAACAATACCGCCAGAAACATAGATTGACTCCATGCCTTTATCTGTTTCAACACGAACTTCACCAGGACGTAGCGTTGACAGTAATGGTAAATGCTGAGGATAAATACCTAGCTCACCATTACTACCAGGCGCAAATACACATTTCACTTCACCTGAGTAAAGAGACTCTGTAGCACTTACGATATCGACCTGAATCATTGACATTTATGCTTTCTCCGCAGCTCTTTCACGAACCTCTTCAATAGAGCCCGTCATGTAGAATGCTTGCTCTGGAATGTCATCAAGTTCGCCATTGATAATAGATTGGAAACCTGAAAGTGTGTCTTTAAGAGAAACATACTTACCAGGTGAGCCTGTAAATACTTCAGCAACAAAGAAAGGCTGAGATAAGAAACGCTGAACCTTACGAGCACGAGATACCGCTTGTTTATCTTCTTCAGACAATTCATCCATACCCAAGATCGCAATAATGTCTTTTAATTCTTTATAACGCTGCAATACACCTTGAACACTACGAGCTGTATCATAATGCTCTTGACCAACGATTAACGGATCAAGCTGACGAGAAGTAGAATCTAGTGGATCTACCGCTGGATAAATACCTAATTCTGCTACTTGACGCGACAATACAACCGTTGCATCCAAGTGGGCAAATGTGGTCGCTGGAGAAGGATCTGTTAGATCGTCCGCTGGTACGTATACCGCCTGAATTGATGTAATTGAACCTGTCTTAGTTGAAGTGATACGCTCTTGCAATGCACCCATTTCTGATGCAAGTGTCGGCTGGTAACCTACTGCTGAAGGCATACGACCTAATAGGGCAGATACTTCAGTACCCGCAAGCGTGTAACGATAAATATTATCAATAAATAACAATACGTCACGACCTTCATCACGGAATGCCTCAGCCATTGTTAAGCCAGTCAAAGCAACACGCAATCTGTTTCCAGGAGGCTCGTTCATTTGACCATATACTAACGACACTTTATCAAGTACGTTTGACTCTTTCATTTCGTGGTAGAAGTCATTACCCTCACGAGTACGCTCACCAACACCAGCAAATACTGAGTAACCTGAGTGCTCAATCGCAATGTTACGAATTAACTCCATCATGTTTACTGTTTTACCAACACCAGCACCGCCGAATAATCCAACTTTACCACCCTTAGCGAAAGGACAAACTAGGTCAATTACCTTAATACCTGTTTCTAATAATTCAGCAGCAGGAGCAAGTTCATCATAAGCAGGAGCAGAACGGTGAATAGCATTTCTTGACTCTTCACCAATCTCACCGGCATTATCAATCGGTTCACCCAATACGTTCATGATGCGACCCAGTGTCTTTGTGCCAACTGGAACCTGAATAGGCGCACCTGTGTTAGTCACTTCAATACCACGCTTAAGACCTTCAGAACCACCCATGGCAATTGCACGAACTGTGTTGTCACCCAATTGTTGCTGTACTTCTAATGTAAGGCCTGTTTCTGTAACAATCAAGGCATCATAAATATTTGGAATGCTATCTGCCGAAAACTCGACATCGATAACCGCGCCAATAATTTGTGTAATTTTTCCGCTGCTCATTTTGTTTTCCTTTTTTAAAACTCTATTTTTTTAATTTTATACTGCTGCTGCACCACTCACAATCTCAGAGATCTCTTGAGTAATTGCAGCCTGTCTTGCTTTATTGTAAACCAATTCTAACTCGTCAACCATATCACCAGCATTGTCAGTTGCACTCTTCATAGCAATCATTCGTGAAGATTGTTCACAAGCGATGTTTTCAACCAACCCCTGGTAAACAATTGCCTCAATATATCTAACCAACAAAGCGCTTAATGCTTCTTCTGCATCAGGCTCATAAATGTAGTCCCATCGATGACTCATGCCTTCAGCTTCTGAAGCAATCATTGGAATGAGCTGTGCTGTCGTTGGCACCTGAGTCATGGTATTTTCAAACCTGTTATAAGCTACTGATAATTGCTGAATTTCATCATTATCATAAGCATCTAACATGACCTTAACAGTACCTAATAGGTCGTCAAAGTGTGGCGCATCACCAAGATCTGTCAATACCGACTTAATTCCTAATCCAGAATTTTTAAAGAATGAAGTGGCTTTCTTACCAATCGTGCAAATATCAACCTCAATTCCTTTGGCTTGATAGTCAGCAACTTCTTTTAATAAACTTCTAAATAAATTAGTATTTAAACCGCCACATAAGCCTCGGTCACTGGAAATGATGATAATTCCAATCCGCTTAAGCTCACCCACCTCTTTCATATAAGGATGTTCAAACTCTGGATGTGCATTCGCCAAGTGGCCAATCACCTTTGTAATTCTCTCAGAATAAGGACGTGATGCCTCCATTCTTTGTTGAGATTTTTTCATTTTAGACGCTGCCACCATTTCCATGGCCGATGTGATCTTCTGAGTATTTTTAATACTCGCAATCTGCGTTCTAATTTCCTTTCCAGCTGCCATATTATTTATTTACCAAGTGTGGTTTGCCTTGAAATCATCAATTGCCGCTTGTAACTGGGCAGCAATGTCATCGTTATAATCGCCTGTTGCATTAATGTTATCCATTAATGCTGACTGATTAGAGCCCATGTAGTTTAATAATGCTTCCTCAAAATCAACGACTTTATTTGCTTCAAGGTCATCCAATGAACCTGAGTTAGCTGCAAATAAAGATGTTGCTAATTCTGCCACTGATAGTGGTGCATATTGCTTCTGCTTCATTAGCTCTGTTACACGTTGACCACGATCGATTTGCGCCTTAGTTTCAGCATCAAGATCTGATGCAAACTGTGCAAATGCTTGTAGTTCACGGTACTGAGCCAAGTCAAGACGAATACCACCACCCAACTTCTTAATAATACTTGTTTGGGCAGCGCCACCAACACGAGATACTGACAAACCAGCGTTAATCGCAGGACGTACACCCGCATTAAATAGGTCAGTTTCTAAGAAAATTTGACCGTCTGTAATTGAAATCACGTTCGTTGGTACAAATGCTGATACGTCACCACCTTGAGTCTCAATAATTGGTAGCGCCGTTAATGAACCCGTTTGGCCTTTAACTTCACCGTTAGTCATCTGCTCAACGTACTCTGCATTCACACGCGATGCACGCTCTAATAAACGAGAGTGTAAGTAGAATACATCGCCTGGGTAAGCTTCACGTCCTGGTGGACGCTTAAGAAGTAATGATACTTCACGGTAAGCCCAAGCCTGTTTAGTTAAATCATCATAAACGATTAGTGCATCTTCGCCGCGATCACGGAAGTATTCCGCCATTGAACAGCCTGCATATGGTGCAATGTATTGTAGTGCTGGAGATGAGGCTGCACCTGCATTAACAATAATTGTATTTTCTAATGCACCGTGCTCTTCTAATTTACGAACAACGGCTGCTACTGATGAATCCTTCTGTCCAATCGCTACATAAACACAACGAATGCCTGTGTCTTTCTGATTAATAATAGCGTCAATTGCAACAGCAGTTTTACCCGTTTGACGGTCACCAATAATAAGTTCACGTTGACCACGGCCAACTGGAACCATCGCATCAATTGCCTTAACACCTGTTTGAATTGGCTGATCAACCGACTTACGCTCGATCACACCTGGTGCCATAATTTCTAACGGAAGAGAGTTGTTTGTATCAATTGCACCTTTACCGTCAATCGGTTGACCTAATGGATTAACCACACGTCCTAGCATCGCTTCACCAACAGGAACTTCAACCAGTCTGTTGGTACATTTAACAATGTCACCTTCAGAGATGTGTAGGTAGTCTCCTAATACAACCGCACCTACTGAATCTTGCTCAAGGTTAAGCGCCATGCCGAAGGTGTTACCAGGGAACTCAAGCATCTCACCAAATTGTACGTCAGCCAGTCCATGAATTCGAACAATACCGTCACTAACACTAACAACTGTGCCTTCAGTGCGCGCTTCTGCTGCAAAATCAAAACCCTCTATTTGTTTTTTAATTAAATCACTAATTTCACTGGCGTTTAATTGCATAACTCTTCCTTTTATATAAATTTATAATTAATGTGTTGTAAGAAGCAAGTTTAGCTCGTCTGTACGAGCTTTAATCGACATGTCGATTACCTTGTCTCCTAGTTTAATAATCAGACCGCCAATCAGCGAATCATCAATTGTTGTTTCAATACTAACACTAGCATTGTACTTTTCACTCAGACTAGCAACAATACTCTTTTCTTCAGCCGCCGTTAATTTATAGGCACTAATCACATCAAATGCTTTCGCATCATCAAAGGTGTTAGCCTGGTCTTCAAATAAAGCCAAGATACTTGGTAAGGCTGGCGCACGATCATTGTCCAAGATTAATGATAAAAACTCATTTTCTTTGGTAGTCAAATCTCTGCTAATCACACTAGCAACCAACCTTTGAATAGTGGCACTTTTATCTTGTTTTGTCGCATTTGGAGAATCAAGATAACCTTGCATCTGCTCATCAACAACTAATGATGATGACGCCTCTAATACAGCCTTCCAGTCATCGTGTGACTTGTCTTGCTGTGCAATTTCAAAAACTGCATTTGCATAAGGTTTGGCGATTGTGACTAATTCCATAATAGCTTACTATAGTGTTTGTGACAATTTAGTTAACATGGCTTTATGCGTTTTACCGTCTACTTCTTTAGACAAAACCGCATTAACACCTTGCATAACTAAAGCTGATACTTGATCTTGCAATTCATTACGAACGCGCACTTTATCTTGCTCAAGCTCTGCCGCTGCTTGCGACTTAACTTTTTCAGCTGCCTGTAAGGCAACATCTTTTGCCTCTTCAACCATATTAGACGCTTGCTTTGACGCGTTAGCAATAATTTCAGAAGCTTGGTCTTTAGACTGGCTAATCAATTCATTTGCTCTTTGCTCGGCTTCTGCCTGCTCAGATAATCCACGTTCCGCTGCTAACAAACCACCTTCGATACGCTTTTGGCGCTCTTCCATGGCCGCTATAAGCGGTGGCCACACATACTGCTTGACCATATAGATAAAAATAAAAAATGCAATTGATTGACCAATTAATGTAGCATTTATATTCATAAGACTTACCTTGTACTTAGATTAAAACGTTAAAGACAGTTTATGCAACAGCGAATAGTACGTACAGACCTAAACCAACAGCAATCATTGGTACCGCATCTACTAGGCCCATGAAAATGAAGAACTGAGTTCTTAACATTGGAATTAGCTCTGGTTGACGTGCTGCACCTTCTAGTACTTTAGCACCCAATAGACCAATACCAATCGCTGCACCAAGTGCACCCATGCCCATCATTATGCTTCCTGCAACATATAAAATTGCGCTTTCCATTACCATATTATTTCTCCTGTTATATTTATGTAAAAAAAATTAAAAATTAGTGTTCGTTATCGTGAGCCATGTCCATGTACACAATGGTTAGTGTCATGAATATAAAGGCCTGTAAGGTAATAATTAAGATATGGAACAATGCCCAACCTACTTGTAATAATCCACCAAACACGCCAAATCCGATACCTACGCTATACATGATAGCGATTAGAATAAAGATAATCTCACCCGCATACATATTACCAAATAAACGTAGTGCTAATGAAATTGGCTTAGAGATTAGTGCAACACCCTCTAGTAATAAGTTGGCTGGTAGTAGCCACTTTCCAAACGGGTGGAACAACAACTCTGATAAAAATCCGCCTAAGCCTTTATGCTTGATGCTGTAATATAAAATCAGTATAAAAATAGATAATGCCATGCCAAATGTAATATTTGGATCTGTTGATGGTACAACCTTAAAGAAGGCTGCATGTGGGTCTCCGCCCATTGCACCAACTGAAATAGCAGCTAATTGTGGCAACCAGTCAACGGCAATAAGATCCATGGCATTCATTAAGAAAATCCAAGCAAAAATTGTAAGTGCCATTGGCGCTACGAGCTTGTTTTTGTGCTTAAACGAATCACGGACACTGAAATCAATAAATTCGATCACCATTTCAATAAAGTTTTGAAAGCCCGAAGGAACGCCTGTGGTTGCTTTTTTACCCGCTGAACGGAAGATGGTATAAAACACTACCGCAGTCACTAACGACCAAAACATAGAGTCGACATTAACTGACCAAAACCCCATTGCCTGCGCTTCTGCTGCTGTATGGGCAAAGCCCCAATGCCCATCAACCTGACCATAAGTTAGGTTCTGTAGATGGTGCTTAATATATTCTGAAGATGTTATGGTTTCAACTGACATTGTTTGTAAAAAGCAAGACTCAAATTAATAATAAAAAAACTCAATATAACACTTAATGGATCTAATCGTTGCATGGCAAATACCAGCATAATGCCAACTAACAAAAGCCTTTCTATTAAAGAAACTCTAGCCAGGTTGACAACCTGCTTGGGATCCAAAATATTTTTATGCTTAAGCTGGCGCATTCGCCAATAAAGTAAGCTCTGGTTTACAACGGCAATCAAGCCACCGACAACAATTTCCATAGGTTTTTGAAATTATACATAAACCGATATACTATCGTGAAATATATTTTTATATTATGAATTAATTGATACAAGTTATATTTAACAGCTTATTAGGCTCTAATTGACCAATAATATCATCATTTGCTAATGCATTTGACATTAGCTAAAGACACACGAATAATGAACTCTTTATACTAAATCTTGTTGAGGAGAATTATATGGCGCATATTGTCGTTATTGGCGCGAGCACGGGCGGTTTGCCTTTTGCTTACGATATTAAAAAAACACTAGGGAGCGCTCACCAAGTGAGTGTCATTTCTAACAATCCAAACTTTAACTTTATTCCTTCTAATCCTTGGCTTGCTGTTGGCTGGCGCAGTGAAGAGGACATTAGTTTTGAGCTTGAGCCAAGACTTAAGCGCAAAGATATTAATCTAATTGTTGGCGAAGCAACAGAAATCAAACCTAATGAAAATCAAGTGATGGTTGGCGATCAAACGGTTGACTACGATTATTTAGTATTAGCCACTGGCCCTAAACTTGCTTTTGACGAAGTGGAAGGTCTTGGTCCTGATGGACACAGCGTATCTATCTGTACAACAGCACATGCTAAAGTTGCCTCTAGTGAATGGGAGGCTTTTTGTAATAATGGTGGCGGCCCAATTGTTGTTGGTGCAGTACAAGGTGCCTCTTGTTTTGGTCCGGCCTATGAATTTGCAACCATCATGGATACCGATCTTAAAAAACGCGGAATTCGTGACAAATGCCCAATGACTTTTGTTACTGCCGAACCTTACATTGGTCATTTAGGTTTAGGAGGTGTCGGTGATTCAAAGGGCCTTTTAGAATCTGAGTTTAGAAATCGTCATATTAAATGGATTACCAATGCCAAAGTAGCTTCTGTTGCAGCAGATATCGTTACTGTTGAGGAAGTAGATGGTGAAGGCAACACAATCAAAACCCACGAGGTGGCTACTAAACACACCATGATGTTGCCAGCCTTTAAAGGTGTAGATACAGTTGCTAAACTTGCAGAAGTTGACCCAGGATACGTTAACCCACGAGGCTTTGTCATGATCAATGACCACCAACAGTCTCCTGTAAAAGACAATATTTTTTCACTCGGTGTTAATATTGCCATCCCTCCTGTAGAAGCCACTCCGGTCATGTGTGGTACACCAAAAACTGGCTACATGATTGAATCTATGGTAACGGCAGTTGTGCATAACATTGAAGACATGATTGCCGGCAATGCGCCATCACACATTCCAACTTGGAATGCGGTTTGTATTGCTGATATGGGTGACACGGGTGCCGCCTTTGTGGCCATGCCTCAAATTCCACCGCGCAATGTTACTTGGGCTAAAAAAGGTAAGATGATGCACTTGGCGAAGATTGCTTTTGAGAAGTTCTTCATTCGAAATATGAAAACTGGAAATTCTGAGCCTGCTTATCAAAAATACATTTTTAAAATGTTGGGTATTGAGCGACTAAAAAAGAAGTAAAAACCAAAAAAAGCCGCTTTCGCGGCTTTTTTTTTAATCTAAATTTTTTCACGCCTGGCTACTGGCAATCATTTCTGCGGCAGCGACTCTGGCTTTATCCGTAATTGTTGCACCGCCTAAAATACGCGCCACCTCGTCTATTCTTTGTGCATCTTCAAGCTGCTCAACCGTGGTTTGAGCGCCGCCATCTTGCTGGGCTTTGCTCACGCGCAAATGCTGATGTCCAAAGCTCGCCACTTGTGCCAAGTGAGTAATGCAAATAATCTGATAATGCTTAGCAAGCTCTTGTAATTTTCTGCCTACTACCTCAGCCACTGCACCACTAATACCAACATCCACTTCATCAAAAATTAAGGTTGGTGTATATTCGCTATCGCTACTCACCACCGAAATTGCAAGCGATATGCGTGACAACTCACCGCCTGAGGCGACTTTTTTAAGCGCTTTAAAATCTTGACCCATGTTGGTTTTTACCAAAAACTCAACAGCTTCGTGGCCATTCAAATGCACCCCATCAAGTTTTTCATTTAGCCCTATTTTAAATTCACTACCCGGCATGCCTAGCACTTGCATCGCCTCGGTAACAAGCTGAGATAGCTCGGTCGCCTTTAGCTGTCTATCCTTGGATAGCTTTTGTGCTTTATCTTGATAGCGCTTAACCAGCAGGTCAAGTTGATCGGTCATTTCACTGATAGAATTTGCACCACCCCCTATCTCCTCTAGCTTAAGATCCAACTGTTCGCGTACTTCTATCAGCTCTTCAATGGCGCAATTGTGCTTTCTTCCCAAAGCGTACAATTCAGAAATTCGCTCTTCCATTTCTTGAGCGCTTTGCTCGTCCGTTGACAGCTGACTCAAGTATTGCGTCAATTCGTACACCGCCTCTTGAGTTTGTACTTGTGCAGAACTTAACAACTCAAATCCAACCTGAAGCTTATCATCCATTTCAAGCGCATCTGACAACTGCGACCCCAGTGTTAACAATTGAGCATTTGCGCCCGTATCACTTTCTAATTGGTTTAATACGTTGGATGTTTTTTCAGTAATCACTTGTGCGTTGGCACTGGTTTTAAAACTTGCTTCAATGGTATTAAGCTCGTCTTGATCCAACGCCGCCTCATTTAACTCTTCTAATTGATGCGAATATAGCACTTGCTGTTGCTCGATAAGCTCTTGATTATTCAATAAATTATCTACTTTTTCACTTAACGACTTGTGCGCTCTGACGATTTCATTTAAGGCTTGTTTATCAACTTCTAGCTGTGCAAACCCATCTAGTAGTTTCATTTGTTGGTCTGGTCGCAATAATAACTGATGCTCATTTTGACCATGTATATCTAATAATAAATCGCCCACATTGCGCACGGTGGATAAAGGCACGCTATTACCATTAATAAACGCTTTTGAACGGCCATCGCTGGTAATTACCCGGCGCAAAATACACTCGCCCTCATCTTCTAAAGCATTTTCAGATAAAAATTCTTGAACCGTTTGGTTATGCTCTACTGCAAAAGCTGCGCTAATATCGGCCTTGTCTTTACCATGGCGCACCAAATTAGAATCGGCACGCACACCTAAAGCTAGACCTAATGCTTGTAAAAGAATAGATTTTCCGGCACCTGTTTCACCGGTAACAGCACTCATACCTGGCTCAAAAGACAGATCTAGCCTTTCAACAACAGCTAAATTTTTAACGGATAACTGAGATAACATAACTACATTCGCTTATGACAGCTTAGATCCCCAATGTAGTTTTGATCGAATAATTTCAAAATAGTCGTAGTCTTTTGGGTGCAGCAAATGCACAAAACTACCATGCTGACGTACCCGAACTTCTTGACCTAGAGCAATTGGAAATGACACTTGTCCATCAATATGTACACTCACACCTTCACCCGCATCTTTAACGCGCACAACCACCTCACTACCGCCAGGCACTAACAATGGTCGATGACTCATGGTGTGTGGGCAAATTGACACCAGACCAATTGCATTCACACCTGGATGCATAATCGGGCCGCCACTGGATAGTGCGTAAGCAGTCGAGCCTGTTGGTGTGGTAATAATAAGTCCATCCGCTCGCTGATTATTAACAAATTTATCGTCAATATAGACGTCAAACTCGATCATTCTCATCGCATCCTGGCGATTAACCACTGCATCATTAAGCGCCACACTTTGGTGGATCACTTGCCCGTCTTGCTCTATTTGACAAGACAACAAACAGCGCTCCTCTTTGGTGAATTCACCCTTTAACACTTGAGAAACAATTTCCAGCATTTTACCAACCGACACATCCGCCAGAAAACCAAGACGGCCCAGATTAATCCCTAAAATTGGAATATTGTTATCCACAAATGTACGCGCTGTATTAAGCAAAGTGCCATCGCCGCCCACCACGATAATCAAGTCTGCTTGCTCAGCTATTGGCTCATCGCCAACAACAACACCCACACCCTTGTTTTGTAAAAATTCAGACAATTCTTCAGCGATACCATCGCTAACGGAGTCATTGGGTTTAGTGATAATGCCGATTGTATTAAACATTGTTATATTTTGCTATTGAATTCTTTAAAATAGCCACTATATAATTGGCTAATAATTAGCTACAAATATACATTAATTGGACAACAAAATGACAAAAAAGCAAGACCAAGACGAAAGTGTTGAAAAAATCGAAGACGAAAACATTGAAACCACTGAGCAAGAATCACCAGAGGATGACCTAGAAACCCAGCTAGCTGCAGCCCAACAATCTGCCAAAGACAACTGGGACAAGGTCTTGCGCGCCCAAGCAGAAATGGAAAATCTCAAGCGCCGTAACGCCAAAGATCTTGAAAACGCACACAAATTCGCCCTTGATGGCTTTGTCAAAGCATTGCTCGAAGTTAAGGACTCTCTAACCATGGGGCTCAAAACTGCCAAAGATGACAACGCTTCAGTAGATAGTATCACTGAAGGTCTGGAAATGACGGACAAGGTTTTTCTATCAACCATGGAAAAATTTGGCGTTGAATTACTTGATCCTACGGGAGAGGCTTTTAATCCAGAGTTCCACGAAGCCGTCACCATGATTCCAATGCCGGATAAAGAGTCTAACTCAGTATTAGAAGTGGTACAACATGGCTTCACTTTAAACGGCCGTTTGGTTCGCCCAGCAATGGTGGTTGTGGTTCAGTAGCGAACAGGCTCGCCAAAGAAATATCCAATACTGTTTAGCTATTCGGCTTATTTAACAGCCTTTGCAAAAGTAAATCTTCGACATTTCTACTGGAATCAACGACAAACAAGACGTGAACATTTGCGCCTGTTATTTTATAAACAACTCTCCAGCGTTTATAGATAATTTCCCTAAATTGGTGAATGTTTATATGTTGTAACTCTGGAACTACTCTAAACTTTTCCGGGAAACAATGCAATTCATTGCATTCAGATTTTAGTGCTAAAAATACGTTTTTTGCCGTATCAATATTATCAATCTTTATATATTCTATAATTTGCTCTAAATCATCTTGGGCGCTATTTGCCCATAATACTTTAAAGTTTTTCATCAGTTATTTAAATAGCCTCTGCTCTAATTCATCAAACATTTTTCCCTGCTCGATAACATCTCCAGTCTCAATCTCTTTTTCAGACTGAACAATAAGCTTTAAAAAATTAAGAGAATTTTGCAAACTCTCATAACTTTTAATATCTTGAACAACGGCCTTAGCCTCACCATTTTGAGTAATAATAATCGCTCTTCGATTTTTATTAACTGTGTTAACAACATCTGCGGTCTTTGCCTTTAAATAACTAATTGGCTGAATGTCTTGCTCTAAGTGCACAATCACTCCTATTTATAAAAAATACAAATTCATTATACTAAATTTAAACTTAATTTAGTACTAAATAATTAAGTGTTGTGTCACCTTAATTC
>JABGQC010000007.1:41395-56335 GCA_018644675.1 Candidatus Thioglobus sp. | reverse complement strand
GAGAAGGTGGTCGTACAGTAGGTGCGGGTGTTGTTTCTAAGGTTACGGATTAATTAGTTGAATAGAGGTCGAAGATTTATTGTATAATCTTCGGTTTTTCGTTGAGAAGTTTGCATAGCAAACAGATAGGACATAGGACACATGAGCAATCAAAATATTAGAATTAAATTAAAAGCATTTGATCATCGATTAATCGACAAATCAGCGCTTGAGATTGTAGAGACTGCTAAGCGCACTGGCGCTAGTGTAAGAGGTCCAATCCCTCTTCCAAGTAAGAAAGAACGCTTTACTGTATTAACTTCTCCGCACGTAAACAAAAAAGCGAGAGATCAATACGAATTAAGAACTTACATTAGATTAATGGACGTTATTAGCCCTACAGATAAGACAGTAGATGCATTAATGAAGTTAGATTTAGCTGCTGGTGTTGACGTAGCGATTAAGCTTAACTAGACAGATATATATAAATTAGGAATAAGATCATGGCAATTGGTTTAGTAGGACAAAAATTAGGTATGACGCGCTTAATAAATGACGATGGCACAGCCACGCCAGTAAGCGTAATTAAAATTGAACCTAATCGTGTTGTTCAAACAAGAACACTTGAAGTGGATGGCTATAGTGCTGTTCAAGTAACAACAGGTGCAAAAGTTAACAAAAAAGGTGAGGCTAAAGTGCGTCGTGTACCTGCTGCAATCAAGGGTCATTACGCGAAAGCGTCTCAAGAAATTGGTTTTGGTCTTTGGGAATTTAGAGCGGATGCAGAAGAAATTGCTGATAATACAAGCTTTGATATCTCAATCTTTGGTGCTGGGCATTACGTTGATGTAACGGGTCAGTCTAAAGGTAAGGGTTTTCAAGGTGGTGTGAAACGTCATAACTTCCAAATGCAAGATGCAACTCACGGTAACTCAATTTCTCACAGAGCAATTGGTTCTACGGGTCAGTGTCAAGAACCTGGTCGAGTATTTAAAGGTAAAAAGATGGCTGGTCACATGGGTGATGAGCAAGTAACACAAGAGTGTTTAGAAATCGTTAAAGTTGATAATCAAAAGAATGTTATTTTAGTTAAGGGTTCTATACCTGGTTCAACTAAAGGCATTGTTAAAGTTTCATTATCAGCTAAAAAAGACAAGATTAACGTTGCAGTAAGTAAAAACATTCAAGACAATTCAGCTGAAGAAGCGTAAGGTTTTAAGATGAAATTAAAAGTATTAAACATAAGCACAAACAAGTCAACTACAGCAGAAGTAGCTGATACTATTTTTGCAAGAGATTACAACCAGTCATTGGTTCATCAGGTTACAACAGCTTATATGGCTGGCGGTCGACAGGGTTCAAAAGCTCAAAAGAACCGTGCTGCAGTAAGTGGTGGTGGTAAGAAACCATGGAACCAAAAAGGTACTGGTCGAGCTCGTGCAGGTACTAGCCGTGGCCCAATTTGGCGTTCTGGTGGTGTTACATTTGCAGCCTCTCCTCGTAGCTATGTTCAAAAAGTAAATAAAAAAATGTACAAAGGTGCAATATCAGTAATTTTTTCTGAATTAGCCCGTACAGATCGTTTAAAGGTTGTTTCTGAGTTTGATGTTAAGGAAGCTAAGACTAAAAGTGTAACTGCTCTTCTTAAGTCATTAGACATTAAAGATGCATTACTAATGACAGATGAGTTAGATGAGAACTTATACTTATCTTCTCGTAACTTATACCATGTAGGTGTTTGTGATACGCAAAGCATTGATCCAGTTAGCTTAATTGGCTATCAAAATGTTGTGGTTACAGAAGCCGCATTGAAGAGAATTGAGGCAATGTTATGAATCAAGAAAAAGTATTAAAAACCTTATTATCTCCCCTTGTTTCTGAAAAGACAGCAATGTTGTCAGCTAGCAATCAGTACGCATTTAAAGTACGTGTTGATAGCAACAAGAAAGAGATTAAGGCTGCCGTTGAATTATTATTCGGTGTGACAGTTGAAAATGTTACAACTTCAGTTGTTAAAGGCAAAAAGAAAGTTTTTAAAGGCAAAATTGGTCGTCGTATTAATTGGAAAAAGGCAATGGTAAAAGTGTCTGAAGGCCAAATGATTGACGTTAGCGCATCTTAAAGAGATTTTATTATGGCACAAGTAATTAAAAGAAAACCAACCTCACCAGGTAGAAGATTTGTAGTTAGTATTGTAGATGTAGATCTACATAAAGGTGCGCCTTATGCACCTCTAACCGAAAGCAAAAATAGAATTAGTGGTCGTAATAACGCTGGTCGTATTACTACTCGTCATAAAGGTGGCGGCCATAAGCGTCGTTACCGTATGATTGACTTTAAGCGTAATAAAGATGATATTACAGCACGTGTAGAGCGTCTTGAATATGATCCTAACCGTAGTGCGAACATCGCCTTAGTGTTATACGCTGATGGTGAACGTCGTTATATTATTGCACCTAAGGGTTTGAAAGCAGGAGATTCGGTTGTATCTGGAACTGCAGTTGCAATCCAAACGGGTAATGTTATGACTTTGGCAAATATTCCTTTAGGTAGTGTGGTTCATTGTATTGAATTACAGCCTAAGAAAGGCGCTCAAATCGCACGTAGTGCTGGAACATCTGCACAGCTAATTGCTAAAGAAGGTAACTACGTTACCTTAAGATTACGCTCAGGTGAAGTTCGCAAAGTATTGGCTGAATGTCGTGCAACGATTGGAGAGGTTTCCAAGTCAGAGCATAGTTTGAGAAAATTAGGTAAGGCGGGTGCAACTCGCTGGAGAGGTGTTAGACCAACTGTTCGTGGTGTTGTAATGAACCCAGTAGATCACCCACATGGTGGTGGTGAAGGTAAAACAAGTGGTGGTCGTCATCCTGTTTCTCCATGGGGTACACCAACTAAAGGTTATAAAACACGTAGTAATAAACGTACTGATAAACTTATCGTACGTCGTAGAAATAAGGGTTAATCATGGCTAGATCATTAAGAAAAGGACCATTTGTTGACGAGCACTTAATCAAGAAAGTATTAACAGCTCAAGATAACAACGACAGAAAACCAATTAAAACTTGGTCACGTCGCTCAGTAATCGTACCTGAGATGATTGGTTTAACAATTGCAGTGCATAACGGAAGGGCACATGTTCCTGTATCGATTACAGAGGAAATGATTGGTCACAAGTTGGGTGAATTCGCCTTAACTAGAACCTTTAATGGCCACTCTGGCGACCGTAAATCATAGGTGAATGACATGAAAGAAGTTAAAGCAGTACATAAATACGCAAAAGGCTCATCTTTTAAAGTGAGATTAGTTGCAGACCAGATCCGTCAAAAGTCTGTAGAGGAAGCATTAAACATTCTCTCGTTTAGTAATAAGGGAGCAGCGAAATTAGTCAAGAAAGTATTAAATTCAGCCATTTCTAATGCTGAACATAATGATGGTCTTGATATTGATGAATTAAAAGTAAGTAGTGTTTATATTGACGAAGGTTCAACGATGAAGAGAATTCGTCCAAGAGCAAAAGGTCGTGCAAACAGAATTTTAAAAAGAACAAGCCACATTACTGTTGGCGTGAGTGCAGGTTAAGTTATGGGTCAAAAAGTAAATCCAAAAGGTATTAGATTAGGTATCGTTAAAGATTGGGATTCAAAATGGTATGCCAATTCACAAGATTATTCTAAGTTCTTATTATCTGATATCGAAGTTAGAGATTTCTTGTTCGAGAAATTAAGCTCTGCTTCTGTGAGTCGTGTGCAAATTGAGCGTTTAGCAAATAATGCTAAAGTAACTATTCACACAGCACGTCCAGGTATTGTTATTGGCAAGAAGGGTGCTGACATTGAACAGTTAAAAGCGACTGTTTCAAAGATGATGGGCATTCCTGTTCATATTAATATCGAAGAAATTAAAAAGCCAGAGCTTGATGCGCGTCTAGTTGCTGAGAATATTGCTCAACAACTTGAAAAGCGTGTTATGTATCGTCGTGCTGTTAAACGTGTTTTAGGTAATGCTACACGTCTAGGTGCGCAAGGTATTAAAGTAATGGTTAGTGGTCGTTTGAATGGTGCTGAGATTGCCCGTTCTGAATGGTACCGTGAAGGTCGTGTTCCATTACACACTTTTAGAGCTGATGTTGATTATGCCCATTACGGTGCAAACACTCAATATGGCGTTATTGGTATTAAAGTTTGGATCTTTAAAGGTGAAATTCTTGACCATAAGAAAGGTACGTTAGATGAGGTTGCTCGTCGAGGTGCTACAAATCAAATCGGTAAGAAGTAATAAGGATTAGAAATGTTACAACCTAAACGTACAAAATTTAGAAAAATGATGAAAGGCCGTAACCGCGGTCTAGCAACTGGCCATAAGGTTAGTTTTGGTGAAATCGGCCTTCAAGCGACTGGTAGATGTCGCATGACTGCAAGACAGATCGAAGCAGCACGTCGTGCAATGACTCGTCATGTTAAGCGAACAGGTAAGATTTGGATTCGAGTTTTTCCAGATAAGCCAATTACTAAAAAGCCATTAGAAGTAAGAATGGGTAAAGGTAAAGGTAGTGTTGAGTATTGGGTTGCACAAATTAAACCTGGTCAAATGTTATTTGAAATGCAAGGTGTTGATGAGACAGTTGCAAGAGAAGCGTTTGCATTGGCTGCTGCTAAATTACCAGTCAAGACAACGGTTATTAAAAGGACGGCAATGTAATGGATATTAAAGCATTAAGAGATCAAGATATCTCGACACTAAACGAAACGTTAATGACGCTTTTAAAAGAACACTTTGAGTTGCGTATGCAACACCGTAGTGCACAATTAGATGATGCAACGAAATTAGGTAAAACTAAAAGATCTATTGCACAAGTTAAAACTATTATTAAAGAGAAACAAGCATGAGTGATAATAAAGTAGAACGCGTACTAACGGGTACGGTTGTAAGTACTGGTCGTGATAAGACGATTGCTGTTCAAATTGAACGTAAGGTTAAGCATCCGATCTATAAGAAAATCATTAAGCGTACTACTAAAGTTCACGCACATGATGAAAAGAATGAATGTTCACTTGGTGATACAGTGAGAGTGGTTGAATCTAAGCCATTTTCCAAAACTAAGCATTGGGCGTTATTGGAAGTGGTTGAGAAATCAGTTTCTGTTGATTAATATCAAATTTAAAGAGAGTAAGACATGATTCAAATGCAAACAAAACTTAGTATTGCCGATAACAGCGGTGGTGTTAAGGCAATGTGTATTAAAGTTTTAGGTGGTTCTAAGCGTCGTTATGCGGCTATTGGTGACGTTATTAAAGTTAGTATTAAAGAAGCTTCTCCTCGCGGAAAAGTTAAAAAAGGTGATGTTTACGATGCTGTTGTAGTACGTACTGCACATGGTGTTCGTCGCGCTGATGGATCACGTATTCGCTTTGATAACAATGCTTGTGTATTGTTAAATACTAAATTAGAGCCAGTTGGAACTCGTATCTTCGGCCCTGTAACTCGTGAGTTACGTAGTGCTAAATTTATGAAGATCGTGTCATTAGCTCCAGAGGTTCTATAATGCAAAAAATTAAATTAAATGATGAAGTGATCATTATTGCTGGAAAAGATAAAGGTTCTACTGGCACCATTACAAAAGTTTTAGGTAACAAAGTAGTGGTTGAAGGTATGAATATTGCTAAAAAGCATGTTAAAGCTAACCCTAATGCGGGTGTTACTGGCGGTATTATTGATACTGAAATGCCTTTAGCAGTTTCGAATGTTGCAATTTTTAACGCAGAAACAAACAAAGCTGACAGAGTTGGTATTCGTGCTGACAAAGATGGCAACAAGGAAAGATTTTTTAAATCAAACGGCAAAGCAATCGTTTGAGCAAGTTAAGGAAATAAACCGTGTCTAGATTACAAGAAGAATATACAAATGTTATTAAGCCCGCTCTACAAAAAGAGTTAGGTCTTAGCAACCCAATGGCAGTGCCAAAAATTGAAAAGATTACCATTAATATGGGTCTTGGAAGTGCACTAGGTGACAAGAAAATTTTGCAAAGTGCGTTAGAGGAGATGGGCCTAATATCAGGTCAAAAAGCTTTAACATGTAATGCTCGTAAATCTGTCGCAAGTTTTAAAATTAGAGAAGGTAATGCGATTGGCTGTAAAGTAACTTTGCGTAAAGAAAAGATGTATGAATTTCTTGACCGCCTTGTGAATATAGCCATTCCTCGTATTCGTGATTTTCGTGGTTTAAAGCCAACATCGTTTGATGGACGTGGTAACTACAACATGGGTATTACAGAGCAAATTACCTTTGCTGAAATTGATTTTGAAAAAGTAACAAGAACTCGTGGTATGGATATTGCAATCACGACAACTGCTGCTTCTGATGATGACGCTAAGAAACTATTAGCAATGTTTAAATTCCCATTTAAAGGATAAGGAAAATGGCTAAAAAGTCTATGATAAATAGAGACATCAAGCGTTCAAAGATTGCTGAAAAGTTTAAATCTAAACGTCTTGAGTTAAAGAAAATTATTAAGAGTGTGAATTCTTCTGATGAAGAACGTTTTCAAGCAACCATTAAGTTGCAAGCACTTCCACGTGACGCTTCTCCAACTCGCCAACGTAGTCGTTGTGGTTTGACAGGCCGTCCACATGGTTTTTACCGTAAGTTTGGTTTGGCTAGAACTAAGCTTAGAGAACGCACTATGAATGGTGAAGTTCCGGGTTTATCTAAAGCAAGCTGGTAAGGAGAAATAATATGAGTATGTCTGATCCTATTGCTGATATGTTAACTCGCATTCGCAACGCACAAATGGTTGAGAAGAAGGAAGTTAATATTCCAGCATCAAATTTAAAGTCTGCAATCGCTAGCGTGATGCAGCAAGAAGGCTATATTGAATCATTTTCTATTGAAGGTGAGAAGGCCATTAAAACATTAATTATCAAACTTAAATACTTTGAGAGCAAGCCTGTTATTGATACGCTACAGCGCATTTCTAAGCCTAGTTTGAGAGTATATGCCGCTAGTACTGAAATGCCAAGTGTGATGAATGGCTTAGGTATTGTTATCGTTTCTACCCCTAAGGGTGTTATGACTGGACAATCTGCAACTGCCCAAAATGTTGGCGGTGAAGTATTGTGCAGTGTTTACTAATATTGGAGAGATTATATGTCTAGAGTAGCAAAATCACCCATTACTATTGAGAGCGGTACAGAAGTAAGCATGTCAGGTGTCACAATGACCGTTAAAGGTAAATTGGGACAAATGATCATGGATATCCATCCAACAGTTGCAGTAACTATTAATGATAACGAAATTACTTTCGGTATTGCTAAAGTTGAAAAGAAATCTGAAAAAGACGCTTGGGCACAAGCGGGTACGGCTAGAGCAAATACAGCTAATTTAGTCCAAGGTGTTACTGCTGGTTGGGAAAAGAAACTGTCACTAATTGGTGTTGGTTACCGTGCGAAAGCAATGGGTAAAACATTAGATTTAACCCTTGGTTTCTCTCACCCAGTAGCTTACGCTTTACCGGAAGGTATTACAGTTGACACACCCTCTCAAACTGAGATTGTTGTTAAAGGCATGGATAAGCAAAAAGTTGGCCAAGTGGCTGCAGAAATTAGAGCTTATCGTCCACCTGAGCCATATAAGGGTAAGGGTGTTCGTTACACGGATGAGTATGTTGTTCGTAAAGAAGCTAAGAAGAAATAATTGATAAGGTATTCAAAATGAAACTTTCTAAAAAACAAGCTCGTTTAAGAAGAGCAACTAAATTTAGAGCTCAGCATGCTGAAAGAAGCACTGAGCGTCTATGTGTCCACAAAACTTCTGTTCATATTTATGCGCAGATCATTAGCAGTTGTGGCACTAAGACACTTGCCTCTGCTTCTACTATTACCAGTAAGGTAAAAAATGGTGGTAATGTAGATGCAGCAACGAAAATTGGAGCTGAAATTGCTAAGGCAGCTAAAAAAGCTAAAGTAACTAAAGTAGCGTTTGATCGTTCAGGGTTTAAGTACCATGGTCGCATTAAAGCGCTAGCAGATGCAGCAAGAGACGGCGGATTAGAATTCTAATCAACGGTTCAAACTAAGACAATATTAAAAGGCGAGAATAATGGCTGAATATAAGAAAAATAATAATAACGACGACAACGAATACATTGAAAAATTGGTCAATATTCGTCGTGTTGTAAAGGTAGTTAAAGGTGGACGTATTTTTGGTTTCTCAGCATTAGTTGTTGTTGGTGATGGCAAAGGTAAAGTTGGTTATGGAACGGGTAAAGCTCGTGAAGTGCCTGCAGCGATTCAAAAAGCAATGGACAAAGCTAAAAAAGCTATGAAAACGGTACCATTAGTGAACGGTACACTTCATTACCCTATCACTTCTAATGTTGGTGCCGCTAAGGTTTACATGCAGCCAGCATCTGAAGGTACTGGTGTTATTGCTGGTGGTCCAATGCGTAGTGTTTTGGAAGCAGTTGGTGTACATGATATCTTAGCAAAGTGTAACGGTACACGTAACCCAATCAGTGTTGTTCGTGCAACAGTCGAAGGTTTAACATCAATGTCTTCACCTGCAATGGTTGCTGCAAAGCGTGGCAAAACTGTTGAACAAATTAACGGAGAAGCATAATGGCCGCTAAAACTGTCACTGTTACATTATTAAAGAGTTTTTATGGTCGCTTGCCTTCACACCGTGCTACGGTATCTGGCTTAGGCTTAAAAAGAATTAACCATACAGTAACCCTTCAAGATACGCCTGAAGTAAGAGGCATGATCAATAAGGTAGCTTACTTATTAAAGGTAGAGGATTAAACAATGTTCTTAAATACATTAGCACCTAATGAAGGTGAAAAGAAAGACAGAAAACGCGTAGGCCGTGGTATTGGTTGTGGCTGGGGTAAAACTTGTGGTCGTGGCCATAAGGGTCAGAAGTCACGTTCAGGTGGTTTTACTAAAGTTGGTTTTGAAGGTGGTCAAATGCCATTACAACGTCGCTTACCAAAGGTTGGTTTCTCTTCAAGAGTATCAATCATTACATCACAAGTGACTTTGTCTGAAATTAACAACCTTGAGGAGACTGACATCACTGTTGATGTGCTAAAGCAGCACAACTTAATTACTAAAAATATTAAGCGTGTTAAGGTAATGTTATCTGGTGAGATTACTAGAGCAGTAACTCTAACTGGTATTAAGGCAACTAAAGGCGCTAAAGCGGCAATTGAAGCTGCTAAAGGCACTATTAACGAGTAAATTATGTCTCAACCCTTAGGCCTTTCTCAAGACTTATCTAAGCGCATCCTTTTTTTATTGGGTGCGTTAATCGTTTTTAGATTAGGTACACATATTACCATTCCATTTATCTCTAGCGCTGCTTTGGCGTCTTTAGTGCAAGATCAGCAAGGCACGATTTTGGATATGTTTAATATGTTTTCGGGTGGTGCTTTAGAGCGTTTATCGATCTTTACCTTGGGCATCATGCCTTACATCTCTGCATCTATTATTGTCACTTTAATGACTTCAGTTATTCCTAAATTGGAACAGCTTAAAAAAGAAGGTGAAACGGGTAAGCGTAAGATTACTCAGTACACTAGATTGGGCACAGTGGTTCTAGCTGTTTTTCAGTCTTATGGTATTTCTATTGCTTTGCAGTCGCAAAGTGCCGGTGGTGTGGCTTTGGTTACCCAGGGTGGATTTACATTTAGCATGGTGACGGTTGTTACCTTAACAACCGGTACATTATTTCTGATGTGGTTGGGTGAGCAAATTACTGAAAAAGGTATTGGTAACGGTATCTCAATGATCATTTTTGCCGGTATTGTTTCTGGCCTACCGTCAGCTTTTGGCTCTACGTTATCTCTAGTTTCAACTGGCGAGTTAACGGTGATCCTGGTCGTTATCTTATTAGCAATGACTTTATTGGTAACCGCATTTGTTGTGTTTATGGAAAGAGGTCAAAGGCGAATTACTGTTAATTACGCTAAGCGTCAACAGGGTCGTAAGATGGTGGGTGGTCAGAGCTCATACCTGCCGCTTAAAATCAATATGGCCGGTGTAATTCCACCAATCTTTGCATCATCTATTATTTTATTCCCAGCGACTTTAGGCGGCTGGTTCTCACAAAGTGAGGGTATGGGTTGGTTAGCTGATATAACCGCAAGTATTTCCCCAGGTCAGCCGTTGTACGTGATGTTTTATGGTTTAGCTATTGTGTTCTTTACCTTTTTCTATACAGCACTCACCTTTGACTCTAAAGATACGGCAGACAACTTACGCAAGTCAGGTGGTTTTATTCCGGGTATTCGTCCTGGTAAGCATTCGGCTGATTATATTGATTCGGTTATGTCTCGACTAACAGCATCAGGTGCTATTTATATTACAGCAGTGTGTTTACTGCCAGAATTTTTAATTTTATATTGGAACGTACCATTTTACTTTGGTGGAACCAGTTTATTGATCATCGTCGTTGTGGTGATGGATTTTATCGCGCAAGCCCAGTCTCATTTAATGTCTAATCAGTACGAGTCATTAATGAAGAAATCTGGCTTAAATTAACAAAAAGGTAGCAATCATGAAAGTAAGAGCATCAGTTAAGAAAATTTGTAATAATTGTAAGATTATTAAGCGTCACGGTGTCGTGCGTGTGATTTGTAAAGAGCCTCGTCATAAACAAAGACAAGGCTAATTTCAATTGACAATGTTAAGCGTGCAACGTATAATTGCCCGTTTTTCAAATTCAAATTTTGCAAGCGTTGAAAGACGTCAATTTTTGCAAAATTTAAGACTAAGAAGTAAAGGTATAAAGGAAAACTATGGCTAGAATAGCGGGAATTAACGTTCCAACACATAAACATATTGTAATTGGCTTGCAGTCAATTTTTGGCATTGGTGAAACAAGATCTAAACAGATCTGTGCAACCCTTAAGATTGATCCATCAACAAAAGTTTCAGAGATTCCTGAAGATCAAGTTGAGTTGATTCGTGCTGAAGTTGCTAAATTTGAAGTTGAAGGTGATCTTCGACGTCAGGTTGCATTGGACATTAAACGCTTAAAAGATCTAGGCTGTTACCGTGGTGTTCGTCATCGTAAAGGCTTGCCACTTCGCGGTCAAAAAACTAAAACTAACGCCAGAACTCGTAAGGGTCCACGTCGTTTAATCAAATAATCATAGGTAGATATTATGGCTAAGGCTCCAATTAAAAAGAAATCTAAAAAAGTTATAACGGATGGTGTTGCGCATATTCATGCAACTTTTAACAACACCATTGTTATGATCACTGACCGTCATGGAAATGCTGTTTGTTGGGCAACTTCAGGTGGTTCTGGTTTTAGAGGTTCTAGAAAATCAACACCGTTTGCTGCACAGGTTGCTGCTGGCAATTGTGGTGAAAAAGCTTTAGCTTTTGGTATGAAAAACCTAGATGTACGCGTTAAAGGTCCGGGTCCTGGTAGAGATTCTGCTATCCGTGGTTTAAACGCACAAGGTTTAAAAATTCAATCAATTACAGATGTAACGCCAATCCCTCATAATGGTTGTCGTCCTTCTAAGAAACGTAGAGTATAAGGATAAATTATGGCTAGATATACTGGACCAACTTGTAAATTAGCACGTCGCGAAGGCACGGACTTATTTCTAAAAAGCGGCATTAGATCATTAGATTCTAAATGTAAAGTAACTCAACTACCTGGTGTGCACGGTGCAAATGCCCGTCGTCAAAAGGGTACTGAATACGGCTTGCAACTTCGTGAAAAGCAAAAAGTTAGACGTATTTACGGTGTATTAGAAAAGCAATTTAGACTTTACTACCAAAAGGCTTCTCAAAAGAAAGGCTCAACTGGTGAAAACTTGTTATCACTTCTTGAGTGTCGTCTTGATAATGTTGTGTACCGTATGGGTTTTGGCTCTACACGTGCCGAAGCAAGACAGTTAGTTTCTCATAAGTCAATTTTGGTTAACGGTTCAATTGTCAACATTCCTTCTTACCAGGTGAGTGCTAACGATGAAATCTCTATTCGTGAAAAGGCTAAAAAGCAAAGTCGTATTCAATTAGCCGTAGAACTTGCTGAGCAAGGCGATCAACCAGAGTGGATTGACGTAGATTCTAAAGCCTTAAAAGGCTTATTCAAAAATGTTCCTGCACGTGATGATCTATCTTCAGACATCCAAGAGCATTTAATTGTTGAATTGTATTCTAAATAAGGGATTAATTATGCAAGGTAACGCAAAAGATTTTTTAAAGCCAAAACTAGTTGAGTCTTCACAGACTGCTACCAATGAGTTCAAGGTTGTTCTTGAGCCATTAGAAAGAGGTTTTGGCCATACTTTGGGTAATGCCCTTAGAAGAACTTTACTATCATCAATGACAGGCTCAGCAGTAACAGAAGTTGCCATTGATGGTGTGATGCATGAATTCTCTACCATCGAAGGTGTTCAGGAAGACGTATTAGACATTTTACTTAACCTGAAAGAAGTTTCTGTCGCACTTAATACTACTGAGACAACTGAAGTTGTTATTGATAAAAAAGGCCCTTGTGAAGTTACGGTAGCTGATATCGAAGCTAATGGTAGTGATATTTCTGCCCACAACCCTGATTTTGTTATTGCAACTGTTAATGATGGTGGTCATATCCGTATGACGCTTAAGATTGGTACAGGTATTGGTTACGATACAGCGGCTTCTCGTTCTGACGAAGCAACTTCTATTGGTGGCATCCAGCTTGATGCAAGTTTTTCTCCAATCAAACGTGTTAGCTTTACAGTTGATGCGGCTAGAGTTGAGCAAAAAGTTAACCTTGATAAACTTAACATGGTGATTGAGACTAACGGCTCTGTAAATGCAGAGGCTGCTATTAAGCGTGCTGCATCAATTCTTCAAGATCAACTATCTTCATTCGTTGAATTAGAGCTTGTTGAAGAAGAAGAGGCGCTACCTACATCTGATGATTTCGATCCTCAGTTGTTAGCAGCTGTAGATGAGCTTGAGTTAACAGTACGTAGTGCTAATTGTCTTAAGGCAGAGCAAATCTACTACATCGGTGATTTAATCCAAAAGTCTGAGCAAGATTTATTGAGAACGCCTAATTTAGGTCGTAAATCATTAAACGAAATTAAAGAAGTATTAACTGACAAAGGTCTTGATTTAGGAACAGATATTCCTAACTGGCCACCAGTTGATCTAATGAGTGAATAAGGAAATAGCATGAGACATAGAAAGTCAGGTAGACAACTAAATCGTAACTCTTCTCACCGTAAGGCGATGTTTAAAAATATGGCAAACTCATTGTTTGATCATGAAACCATCAGAACAACTTTGCCAAAGGCAAAAGAGCTTCGTCGTGTTGTTGAGCCATTAATCACTAAAGCTAAGACTGATAGTGTTGCTAACCGTCGTAATGCTTTTGCTAAATTGCGTGATGATGCCATGGTTGCTAAATTATTCACTCAGCTAGGACCGTTCTATAAAGATCGCCCTGGTGGTTACATCCGTATTTTAAAAGCTGGTTTCCGTACTGGCGATAAAGCACCAATGGCGATTGTTCAATTGGTTGATTTTGACAGTACAACTGCTGATGCTTCAGCTTCATAAGGAAAATTAAATATGCCTTCAATTAAAGTAAGAGAGAACGAACCATTTGACATTGCCCTTAGACGTTTTCGTCGTTCATGCGACAGAGCGGGCGTTATTACTGACGTACGTAAAAAAGAGTTTTATGAAAAACAAACTTGGGTTAATAAGCGTATGAAAGCTGCAGCCGTTAAGCGTACCCACAAAGAAATGGCTAAGAATCGCGTTCATAGAAAGAGAATGTACTAAAAGAAACTTAACGCGTTACTGTGTTAAGATTTTTCTTCAAATGCCGATCTTTGTATCGGCATTTTTTTTAACTAAATAAAAATAATATTATGTCAGCATTAAAAACTCAGATTACTAATGATATGAAGTTAGCCATGAAGGCTAAGGATAAAGCAGCTTTAAAGGCTTTACGTATGATTTTAGGTGCGATAAAGCAAAGAGAGGTAGATGAGCGTATCGAGCTCAACGACACGCAAGCAATGGCCGTTATTCAAAAAATGGTTAAGCAGCGCAAAGACTCTATTTCTCAATTTAAAGATGCTGGCCGGGATGATTTGGTTGATGTTGAAGAGGCCGAGCTTATTATTATAAATAATTACATGCCAAAACAATTGTCTGAGTCTGAAGTTTTGGTTGCTGTTGATCAAGCTATTGCTGCTACAGGTGCATCTTCCATGCAAGACATGGGTAAGTTAATGGGTGTGTTAAAAACCCAGTTAGATGGTAAGGCTGATATGGGTGTGGTTTCTGGATTGATTCGCTCCAAACTACAATAGATTCTATTTAGGCTATTCGGCATGAAATTTTTCATATTTCTATTTTTACTCACATCCTTTTCGATTAACGCCAAAGAGGTTTTAATTGAGAAAGGCCTTAAGTCTGTTCCAATTATTCACCAAGGTGAAGTGGTTAATATTCAAAGAAACCAAGATAGATCTCATGAAATCATGAAGTTTTATCAAGGTACTTGGCGTGGAAAAATACAGCCACTATTTCCCTTTGGCACATATCCTGTGGAAACAGTTGCTGAGTTGGAGGTAATTGAATACATTAATGACATCTCTCACGGAGATGAACAAGTGCTTATAATTGATGCGCGTCCTCAGTCGGCAACCATTATTACAGGCATGATTCCAACATCGATAAGAGTTGACAATAATCAATTGCGCGCTTTAAGTTCTCGTAATCAAACGCTAACTTTATTTGGCGTTAATTCCGGGATAACGGGCTACGATTATACCAATGCTAAAATTTTGGTAATTTATTGCAACGGATTATGGTGTGGAAAATCACCAAAAATGATTCGCAAGCTAATTGCCCTGGGCTACCCACCTGAATTACTAAAATATTATCGTGGTGGTATGCAAGCTTGGCGTTCGGTTGGTTTAACAACAGTTAA
>JABGQC010000007.1:0-41295 GCA_018644675.1 Candidatus Thioglobus sp. | reverse complement strand
TACTGCAATGGTAATTGGTGCAAAATGTCGCCAGAGTTGATCTGGAAATTACTCGAGTATGGCTATCCAGCAGAAAAGATTAAATACTACCGCGGTGGCATGCAAGCTTGGCAATTACTAGGATTAAATGTGGTTGAGTAGTTTATAAAATATAAGGAATACCGCTATAGCAATAAGGTTTTTTGTTGTTATACTTTTTAACACCTAGCATGGTTTAGTTATAAAAAATACTGCTATCTCCTTAAAAATAGAGTAGCCATGTTAGGTACTAATTCAACAATAATTAAAGGTCAACCAATGAACAAATCAGAACTTATTGATGCAATTGCATCAGAATCAGGCTTATCTAAAGCAGATGCAACTCGTGCATTAAACGCAACAACAGATGCCATTACCGGCGCTTTGTCTAAAGAAGATACAGTGCAATTAACAGGCTTTGGTAGTTTTGTTGTTAGAGCGCGTGCTGCTCGTAGTGGTCGTAATCCTCAAACTGGTGCAACAATTCAAATTAAAGCCTCTAAAGTGGCCGCATTTAAAGCAGGTAAAGCATTAAAAGATACTGTTAATAAATAATCACATTGACCCTGTCAATGGTCATAGTAAGAAAATAAGAAAAAACACCTTTTAAGGTGTTTTTTTTCGTCATTGATTTTCAGGTTAAATTTATGTGGAATCCCGCTATATTTATATGAATATAATCATATTATAATGTTGTTATATTTTTTTTAAAGAGATAAGATTTGCATTTGATGCATTTGGTATCTTTAACAATAGGAGTGAAACATAATGGAATTTTTTTTACAGATTATGATTGGCATGATTTTTTTAGCAGGGCTTGTTTTTGCGTATACATGTGGCAAGTCTGAATACTGTTGTTTATCTGCTAACTGTCCTTCAGAATGATTATAAAAGTGACACTATTGTTGATGGGGCTTGGCGGTATGTGGTCAGTGAGTGCCAATCACCATACCTTAACCCTGCACATGAATGATAATATGGGTTCTAGTGGTACTTTAAGGTGTAATAGTAGTAGGCATTGTATGGAGTTGATTAAAGAATTTGAATACCGCCGTTCACCAGGTGATTGTAATTTTGTCGAGATTAAAGCTGGCAGTAGAATTATTTATCGGAAAATTTATCGTGATTAAAATGCTCAATCATCTAAAACTATCCTTGAAATTGTCTTTATACTTAGGCCTATGTTGCTAGATAAAACTCTTCTTGATAATACAATTTTCATTGTTGATGATGATGAAAATATTTTAAACTCCCTGGTTGTGTTTTTTGATTTGTTAGGCTTCAAAACTCGCTCATTTTCCTCAGCTGTTGACTATCTTAAGCAACTAGATGACACCCAAGGTTGTTTAGTTTGTGATATTTCCATGCCCGATATGACCGGCATGGATCTATTATCTGAGCTTAATAAAGTTGCACATCTTAGGCCTACCGTGTTTATCACCGGGGTATCCACCGTCAAAATGGCCGTAGAGGCGATGAAATTAGGCGCAGCAGATTTTATCGAAAAGCCAGTTTCAACAGATGTATTGTTAGACAGGGTTATGGGCGCTATTGATAATTTTAAGCCTAGTTTGGTGGCTGTTAATGATTACAAAACCCTCACCCCTAAAGAGTGTGAAGTGTTTGACTTAATTATTAAAGGCGTGACAAATCATGATATTGCGCAACAATTATGCTCATCAATCTCAACGGTTGAAAAGCATCGAGCCTCGGTGATGAAAAAAATGAACGTCGATTCTCTTGCACTGTTGATTACAACATTGCCAAAACTAAAACCACTAGGGTCGGCTTTAGCATGCAACGCTTAATCAAGCAAGCACTCAGTTTAGTTTTATTGATCTCTTTGCATGCTTTAGCTGGCCATGCTGAGTATATAGATCATGTGAAGTTAGCTCTGCAATGGAAGCATCAATTTCAATTTGCAGGCTATTACATGGCCAAGGAAAAAGGCTTTTATCAAGCGCAAAATATTGAAGTTGAGATTAGCGAGGTGAATCTTGAGCATACTCCTACCGAGCTACTGCTCAAGGGTAAAGTTGAATTTGCAACGTCGGGGATTGAAGCCTTAAAATTAAGATCTGAAGATGAGCCTTTGGTGTCTCTATATGCCATTAGTAGAAACTCTCCTTTAGTTTTACTGGTTAAAAAAAGCTCAAACATTAAAACAGCAGCCGATTTGCGCAATAAAAGAATTTCTATGGCCCAGGCGGATCAATTCATTATCTCCTCCATGTTAAAGCGTGCCGGCTTATCTACACAAGATTATATTCATCAAGCGCCAGACTTTAGTATGGATGACTTGATTAATGATCGCACAGATGCGGTTGCTGCATATCAATCTAATGAGGGGTTTTGGCTAAAAAAACAAGGAATTGAATATCGTTACATTTCGCCAGATGATTACGGTTTAGGAATTTACAGCGATCTTTTAGTAACCACTGAAAAAGAGCTGGAGCAACATCCTATCCGTGTGAGTAAATTTCGACAGGCCAGTTTAGAAGGTTGGAAGTATGCTTTTTCTCATGTCGATGAGACCATTGATGTAATTTTAAAAAAATACAATACACAAAATAAATCACGTGAACATCTGCAATTTGAAGCGCGAGAAATGGCTAAGTTGGTACAACCTTTAAAAGTTGAAATGGGTAGTATGCGACAAGAATTTTGGCAACAAATTTTGCGAACATTTACTCAATCAGGCTACATTAGCAAGTCAGTTAATTTACGTGATTTCGTCTATGAAGACGCCGCCACTGAAAAGAAGTTAGTGTTAACACCTAGTCAAAAAAAATGGCTATTAGAGCATCCTAGCATTCGACTGGGTGTTGATCCAGGCTTCTACCCCATAGAATATAAAGATAATCGTGGT
The DNA here is from genome assembly GCA_018644675.1 of Candidatus Thioglobus sp. Classification (GTDB taxonomy): domain Bacteria; phylum Pseudomonadota; class Gammaproteobacteria; order PS1; family Pseudothioglobaceae; genus Thioglobus_A. Next base: position 38,408 of record JABGQC010000007.1, on the reverse strand, counting down.
GAATATCTAGGTATTTCAGCTGATGTTGTTAAATTGTTAAGCCAGCAGCTTGGTGTGAGTATGCAGCCGGTATCAGGTATTAGCTGGAGTGAGGTTATTAATCAGGCGCAATCCAATACCTTGGATGTATTGCCAGCTATTGCCAAAACTAAAGCTAGACAGCAATACTTATTATATTCAAAGCCTTACATGCAAAACAATATGGTGATTGTAACAACAAAAAATCACCCAATGATTAGAACAAAATCTATGGTTAATGGACGAATGGTTTATTCTCTGGAGTCTTTGCACGGTAAGAAAGTGGCCGTAACCAAAGACTATCCTGCATATCAGCGACTGGCTGATCAAAAAGATCCGATTGAGCTACTGGTTAAACCGACAACATTGGCCTCTTTGCAAGCGGTTATTAGTGGCGAAGCTAATGCCGCGGTTGTTTTTTTAGATGCGGCTACGGCCTTGCTAAATTCGCATCAAATGACACAACTTAGAATTGATGATAATGCGTTTAAAGAGCCGAGTCATATATATTTTGCCGTCAGAAAAGATTGGCCGGAATTAGTGGAGATTATTAATATGGCGCTGGACGTTGTTGGTCCTTCTGAAATTAACCGAATTCAAAGAAAATGGCGTGCAACCCCCGTTGTGCTAGGTGTTCAGAAAAAAGAAGTGGCACTCTATTTGGGAATTTTAATGACGGTTATTATCTTTATTGTACTTTGGCTGTATTTTTTGAAAAAAGCCAAAACAAAGATTGAATTACAAAATAAAGCCAATATTAGTCGGCTAATTTCCCAATCACGCCATGTGGTTATGGGTGAAATGATTGCGATCTTAACCCATCAGTGGAAGCAGCCATTAACAGCCATGATGCTGAGTGTTGGTACCGTTAAAACTAAGCTTAGGTCTATGAAAATATCTGCCACTGATGCACAATTTTTAAATACTCAAATGGAAAAGACAGAAACCATGATGTCGGATCAAAATCAGTTGTTGGCAGATTTTAGAGATTTTTTCCATCCTGATAAACAAAAAGAGTTATTTGCAGTGTGTGCAAACATTAATAGCGTACTAGAAGTGCTCCAGGGTTTGATTGTTAGACATCATATTAAAATTAATACTAGTATTCCACCAGGACTAGAAATTGTTGGTTATGCTAGAGAATTACGCCATGTAATGATTAACTTGATTCAAAATTCTATTGATCAGATCGCTGAAACAAAGGTTAGTAATCCAACAATCTCAATTCACACTACTGCACATAAAAATTCACTTGATATTGTCCTGGAGGATAATGCAGGCGGTATTGATAAATCAATTATTGAAACCATATTCGAGCCTTATGTTTCGACCAAATCTTTAAATGGAACTGGCTTGGGTTTATATATGAGTAAAAAAATTATTCAAGATAATTTTCAGGGTGATATTAGAGTTGTTAATACTAGATATGGGGCAAAATTCACAATTAAAATCCCTCTAGAAGGTGGTCACAATCACGGTTAATGGTTTTTTTCGGCAGAAATAAGGTATACCGCTATAGGAATTTCAATTTATGTTTTGTAAAATGAGCTTGTGTTAAATATCAAATACTAAAATATTTAAACCCTCTCCCCAAGAAGGTTATATTTAGCACACCTCTTGTAGGTTGAATTTTTTTTGGAAATTTTACCAATACAAGTAAATTTTGAGTGATATCCGCCTAAAAAGTTGTTTTTTCATACTCTTCTCCTGCGAATATCGCTCTTTTTTTTATCTTTTTTCTATATAAATCAAAAAAAATCCATAATTTTGGTATTTTTTATCCAATAAGTGCTGTTTATTTAATATTTTCTTTATTTTTAATATTTTTTACGCCAAATGAGTCATTTGCATTATTTCGTAAATTTTTATCTTATAATTTAGTATCTCTTGAATCGGAAAAATAAAATGAAACTACTAATCATGTTGTTATTAGCCAGCACTCTAGTCAATGCACAAACGCTACCTGATTACGCCAAAGAAAAGCGTTGGGCGCAACAAATAGAAGATGGACTAATGGATGGCGATGTTGTTTGGCTAACGGCGAACGATCACGAATTTATGTCGATATATACGCCGAGTGAAACTGATACACAAAAAACTGCCGTAATTGTGCATGGTTTGGGCGTGCATCCAGATTGGCAGCAAGTCATCCAGCCTGTGCGTGTGGCTTTAACAACTCAAGGTTTTAATACACTTTCTATTCAAATGCCAGTGTTAGATAATGAAGCGCATGCAGGTGCTTATCGAGCAGTATTTCCCCAAGCGGATCTTCGCATTCAGGCGGCGGCCGATTATTTACACCAAAATGATTTAATCGCGAATGTGCTGATTGCACATAGTTTAGGCAGTGTCATGTCAACTCATTATTTGGCCAATAATAAACACCCATTTAATCGCTTTGTCGGAATTGGCATGCCGGGTGACAATGCACAATATTTATCCAAACTAACCATTCCTGTCCTGGACTTATATGGCGATGAAGATATTGTGTCCGTTCTGGATAGTGTTCAAACCAGAGCTCAAGCGGCCAAAGATAATGCAAACTACACACAAAAAATGGTGACAGCAGATCACTTTTTTAATGACAGAGATGAGCTTCTGATTGAATCGGTGGATACATGGCTGAAATAATTCCGCTGTTGCTTCTGGGCGCATTTTCAGGTTTTATTGCTGGCCTGTTAGGCGTAGGAGGGGGGCTGATTATGGTGCCAGTATTGCTGTATTTATTGGCAGGGCATATTGATCAATCCATACTCATGCACAGTGCTGTTGGCACGGCACTGGCAGCGATTATTTTTACCTCAATCTCAAGTGTTAGAGCGCATCATCAGCACGGCGCTATTCATTGGCATTATTTTAAAAAAATGACACCGACAATTTTATTGGGTGCTTTTAGTGGGGCGCTACTAACTCAACTCATGAGTTTTGACTTTATGCGACTGTTTTTTGCTGGATTTGAATTGACAGTAGCAGCTATTTTGTATTTTGGCTTAAGTAGCAGTCGCCACATTGATCATCTAGCAAACTGGGTGTGGCGTGTGGTAGGCTATATTATTGGCTTAGTGTCTGCCATTGTTGGTATTGGTGGAGGTACAATGACTACGCCATTTTTAACTTATAACAATGTTGATATTAAAAATTCCATTGCCACTTCAGCCGCCGTCGGACTGCCTATTGCAATTGCTGGTGCACTAGGATTTATTGTGGCTGGTTGGAATATTGAATCCACAGCGTCAGGATTGGGCTTTATTCAAATGCAGGCGCTTGTTAGTATTGTAGTGATGAGTGTTATTTTTGCCCCGCTAGGAGCAAAAACTGCGCACCGTGTAGATGGGAAAAAGCTTAAAAAATTCTTCGCCATCTTCCTGGCTTTTTTAGGCATAACTGTACTCGCTTTTTAATGTAATAGGCAAGGCCTATTACATATTACTAACCTTGCCAAGGTGGTAGAAGATCGTGCTCAACCTCTAAGTGGTCTAGAATGCGGGCCACCACAAAATCAACCAAATCTTGAATGCAAGTCGGATTTTGATAAAATGCAGGATTGGCATCCATGATCACCACGCCTAGGCGAGATAGTTTGAGCATATTCTCCAAGTGAATGGCTGAATATGGGGTTTCTCTAGGTACTAAAATGAGCTTTTTTTGCTCCTTAATGACCACATCAGCTGCACGGTGCATAAGGTTATCGGCTGCGCCATGGGCAATTGCTGAGAGTGTGCTCATGGTACAAGGGCATACTACCATTGCACGTGGCGGGTTAGAGCCTGAAGCAACTGGCGCTGTCCACTGATTTTTAGAAAATACTTCAATTTGACCATCTTTAGCATTCAAATATTGACCAAGATTTTTTTCAATAGACTGAGTGTCGCCACCTAAATTAAGATCGGTTTCCATGGCGATAACAGTATTGGCCGCGGTTGAAATCATTACATAAATAAGCTCTTGAGTTTTAACAAGTTCTTTAAGCAGAGTGAGTGCATACGGCATACCCGATGCGCCAGTTAGAGCGATTGCAATTGGTTTCATAGGTTTTTAATTAGTTTGTTAAAAATATCATCAAAACTACCATTTGACATGACCACCAAATGGCCTTGCTGAAGACGACTGAGCGAATCAACCAGCTCATCAACAGAGTTAAATAGATTGTAATCTTTGAATAAGGTGTCAATATTCCAGTCGCTGTTTGAAGGTCTAAGAATAAAGACTTGATCAGCTTCTTTTAGTGCATCAACCAATGTTTGCTGGTGTACGCCAGATTTCATGGTGTTAGATCTAAGCTCTACAATGGCGATAATAGGTGCTCTACCCACTTTGTTGCGCAAGCCTGATAGTGTTGTTTGAATGGCACTCGGGTGATGGGCAAAGTCGTCATAAAGGGTAAATTTATCCGTTTGATGTTTAAGCTCTAAACGCCGCTTAACTCCTTTAAATTGATTTAGCGCTTCGCAAGCAACCTTAAAAGGTACGCCAACATGGTGAGCGGCATAGATTGCACTTAAGCCGTTTTGCATATTGTGCTCACCGAGCAAGTGCCAATCTACTTGTGCACTTTCCACTTTAAAACTTGTGCCCATATCAGTGATGTGTAATTGCTCAGTAGGTATGATCTTTTGGGCAGACCAAAGACCTTGCTCAAGCACTTCATTAATCGCTTGTTGATTTTCTGGGGAAAGAATTAATCCATCGCTAGGGATGGTTCGAATAAGATGATGAAATTGTTTTTGAATGTCTTTGATTGAGTCAAAAATATCAGCATGATCAAACTCAAGATTATTAATCACCAAAGTTTTTGGATGGTAATGGACAAATTTCGAGCGTTTATCAAAAAAAGCAGTGTCGTATTCATCTGCCTCAATGACAAAAAAGTTTGAATCAGTGAGTCGTGATGAGACGCCAAAGTCTTCGACTACACCACCAATTAAAAAGCTAGGATTGTAGCCGGCATATTCAAGAATGTGGGCCAGCATACTAGCGGTGGTGGTTTTGCCATGAGTACCAGAGATGGCCAATACCCACTTATCACGTAGTACGTTTTCACTCAGCCACTGCGCACCTGACGTATAAGTGTATTGTTTGCTAAGAATCTCTTCAACACACTCATTTCCTCGTGACAATGCATTGCCAATAATGAATATATCGGCCTTAGGCATGTCGGCTAGATGGTAGCCGTGCGTGTACTTAATATTTTGTTCCTCAAGCTGAGTGCTCATGGGTGGGTATACACCTTGATCTTGGCCAGTAACTCTGTGCCCAAGCTGTCTGGCAATTAGAGCGAGTGAGCCCATAAAGGTGCCAGCTATACCAAGAATATGAATATGCATTATGTTTTTTTAAATCCTAGTGAAGCTGAATTAATACAGTAGCGTTGGCCAGTAGGTGCAGGGCCGTCTGAAAATACATGGCCAAGATGGGCATCACATTTTTTGCAGCTAACTTCAGTACGCACCATACCGTGTGTATTGTCTGCAATTAGAGTGATACTGTCAGCCTTGGCAATATCGTAAAAGCTCGGCCAGCCTGTACCGGAGTCAAATTTAGTGGCCGATGAAAAGAGTATTTGACCACAACAAACACACACATAGTTGCCCAGTTCATGATGGCTAACGTATTCACCCGAAAAGGGTGCTTCGGTGCCACACTGTTGTGTAACTCTAAACTGTTCGGGCGTTAAGTTATCTAAATCCATTCGTGTATTATATGAGAATTAATAAAATTCTTCCCATAAGTATGAAAGTTTATTTAGTTGGCGGTGCGGTGCGTGATCATCTATTAGGTGTCGCAAATGACGATACTGAGAAAGATTGGGTGGTGGTTGGCGCTTCACCTGAGGAAATGTTGGATTTGGGTTATCGCCAAGTGGGTAAAGAATTTCCAGTCTTTTTACATCCTGGTACACAAGAAGAATATGCACTTGCCAGGCTTGAGCGTAAAGTTGGGAAAGGTTACAAGGGTTTTAAATTTGATACCTCAAAAGCGGTAACCCTTGAACAGGATCTATCTCGCCGTGATCTAACCATTAATGCTATTGCTCAAGATGTGCGCAATAGTGATGAGTTGTTTGATCCATTTGACGGACAGTCTGATTTGAATAATGGCTTATTACGTCATGTTTCTAATGCGTTTAGTGAAGATCCAGTGCGTGTGCTGCGGGTTGCTCGCTTTGCAGCACGGTTCAAACCTTTTGGCTTTAAGGTAGCGCACGAAACGCATCAGCTGATGAAGACTATGGTTGTTTCAGGTGAGGTGGATGCGCTTACTCCTGAGCGTGTTTTTAAAGAATTGGAAAAATCACTCTGTTATGCCACACCTTCTGCTTTTTTTAAAGTATTAGCGGCATGTGGCGCCTATGATCGTGTGTTTACGCCATTATCAACTAAGCAACATTCAAGCCATGAAAATCAATTTGAGTTTTTAGATGGACTAAAGACCAATCAAGCGCATTTGAAGTTTTGTCTTTGGCTGGTTAACGAAAGCCCGGGCGATGTTGTTAAGCTGTGCCAACAACTAAAGGCACCTAAGCAATATGAGCAATTAGCCAGGCTAAGTGCCCAGTTTTACTCATTTGTTAAATTATTTGATGAGCAAACAGAGGATGCAATTTATGAATTTTTCGCTAAGACTGATGCGCTCAGGCGTAAAGATCGATTCGAAGATTTACTTAATGTTTTTCAATTATTATCAGTTGAAGTTGGTGCAATTATCAAGCTTAAAGATCAGTTGAGTTCAATTGATATTGCTTCACTGGATAAGGTGAATATCGCTCAAGCGATTGTCGATGAGAAAAAAGCGATTATTGCATTATTTTTGAATACGACAAAGTAAATCAAATTCACAATAATCACAAGCTGTTTTGTTCGGCAGGACTTGCGCCTGTCCTGATTGAAATGCCTGGCTCGCTTGGTCTAATCGATTTTCCCAGCTAATTAGCTGCTCATCCCATTCAAGACATTTACCTTTTCTGGTGGATTGTTTTGGTAGGGAGTCAGGGTCTTTAGACAAGCCTTTAAAGCTGACACCACTCGAATTAAGCTCAATAAAAGCAGCGCCTTGTGTGTGGTTAGTTACGCTATAAATAGGTAATTGTGGCTCGGCAATATCTGTCGAGCACCATTTAGCAGTTGAGGTATCACCTGTTTTGTAGTCAAACACAATGTGGTCGCCATTTTCCATTTGATCTAAGCGATCAAGGCGTGTATTGAAGCTTAGCCCGGCAATATCCACCCGAATACTTTGCTCGGTGGCCAGCACCCGAAAATTCTCTCGATCTTTGTCAGTTTTGACAAATTTATGTAATAGTTGTGCCAGTCTAATTTTTTCAATGGCTTTATAGCCAGAATTGTCGTGACGTTTGAGCGCCGAATAAACTTTTTGATCAATCAATGTTTTAAGCTCATCTGGGTCTAGTTGCAATAGTGCCTCTTTGGTTTCAACTTCCTGATAGAGATAGTGCAAAGCATTATGAATAGCATTGCCTTGTTCACGCCTATCAAGGCCAATATGTGGATCATCATAGTGTGTTAAATTCAGTCGATGTGCAAATCCTTTAAAGGCGCAAGCCATTTGATTTTTGAGTAAATTAACGCCAGATTTAACCTCGTTGTGTGTGAATTTGGTCGTGACTTCATCGTGAATAGATTCAGTTAAATGGGGGGTTGTCTTAGTATCTGGCTGACAAATGCTATCATCCTCAAAGTGCACTAAAGGCGAAGGCAATTGTTCCAGTCCTAGGTGTGACTTCGCATAGGAAAAAACTACCTGACTTGATAGTGAGCGTAAGTTGTTTAGTGTATTTTGTGCATCGGTTTGAATTAACTCGTAACTACTATGTGGAATTTGATGGTGGATAGCAAGATCTGTGCTGATAAATCTCGGTGAATTTAGATTGGCGGGCAGGAAATCATGCGTCATTCCCAGTACCCAGGCTTGGTCAAAATGCAGGCCTTCTGCCTCTAAAGAGCCAATAATCTGAATACTAGCCTTACCTGATTGAGCCTGAAAGACAACTTGATTAGTGATATCTTTGAGTAGTTGAAGTGCTTTTTTCTCAGAACATTTTTTATGATGTAGCGAGAGGTTGTTAAGCTTTAACGCACTGTTTATATACTTATTGAATAGTTGATACTCACTACTACTTAGTTGTCGGTCTGTCGCAAATCCCCAGTGGCTAAGTGTTGCGTTAAAGCTTAGCAAGTGCTCGCTTAATAATTGGGTTATTAGCGCATGATTTTTGTTGGTTTTAATCATTGCCAATAGGATTGGACATTGGTCTAAAGCCTCTTGTATGTGCTCTAGTTGAAAAGATTCTAGTGATAAGGATAATGCATGATTAGCCAGGAGATGTCGCGCACTGCGCTCAAGTTGATAGCCTTGAATATAAACGCTGATAATGACTTGATTAAAAAGCTTGGTATTAATACTGTCAGTTTTTAGTTGCTCATTTAGCTCGAGTAGATTGAGTAGGTCTTGGATGAGCGTATATTGAGATAGGGCTAATCCCAGGGAAATATTGTAAGATTTTCGCCCTGTTTCTACTAATAAATTATTAAACGTTTGATCAAAAATCGAACTAAGCTGATATTGAAGCTCGCTTAATTGAGGGCAAACAATAGCAATCGACTGATTAGGGTTTTCGTCTTGTTGTTGTTTTGCCCAAAGAGCTGCCGCTTTGATTTCATCTAGCGTAGTGTCAAAGCACTTTTGCTCGGTTTTATGTGTGTACTGAGCATGAATAACATGATGATCAAGCATGCCAAATATTTTATTTTGTATTGGTGTTAGTGTTTTAAAACCATAGATATAAGGCGATTGAAAGGTGCTGGTATCTTCCAATATAAGCGCAGGTATGTCATTGATATCGATTAAATTTAAATTACGCTTAACTTGCTGGTAGTGCTTGATCCAATTGGCAAAAACTTCGCAAATTTGCACTTTAGACTGAATCAAAATATCCAAAGTAATTAAATGATTAGCACAGTAGTCATAGTTTTTAATGACTTCATTAATGAGTTGTGCGTGGCAAGATTGCTCAAATTGTTTAAGTGAGGACTCAATTAAATAACGCTGTTCAGTAGCATCAATTAGTCGTAGAGCGCTATGAACATGCTGCGACTTCCAATAATACTGAAGATACTGTTGCCAAGATAAGATATTTGGCAATTGTACAAGGGGGTGTCGCTTTGAAAAAGTGTGTTTAAAAGCTAGAACTTGGCGATTGTTAGCAACAACAATGGTATCTGTTGTGGCAATATGGCTCAGGTCAGCATCAATATCCATTTAGTCGATGTAGCCAAAAAAAGTGTCAAGTCGGCCCCAGAGTTCATCCAGTCCTTGTTTTTTAAGGCTGGAGAAAAGCTGAACATCTACATAAGGATGGTTTTTAATCTCTTTTTTAATTTGTTGATAGGTATTGGCTGCTGCACCTTTTTTAAGTTTGTCAGCCTTGGTTAAGATAATTTGTGTGGGTAGATTGATACTAACACACCACTCTAACATCATTTTATCAAAAGGCTTGAGTGGATGACGTACATCCATCACTAAGACAGCGCCACGCAGACAATCACGCTTGTCGAAATACTCGCTCATATCCAGATGCCACTGTTTTTTAACATGATCTGGTACTTTGGCGTAGCCATAGCCTGGCAAATCCACCAAACGTCTATCTTTATCCAGCTCAAAAAATACCAAATGCTGAGTGCGCCCCGGTGTACGAGAAACTTTGGCTAATTTATTTTGCATGGTAAGGGTATTAATTGAGCTTGACTTGCCTGCATTGGATCTTCCGGCAAAGATAACTTCAAAACCTTCGTCAGGTGGACAGCCCTTTAAAGAAGGGCATGAGAGTAGGAATTTGGCTTGGTGGTAGTGTTTACGCATTTGTTAAAACTGTGTATAATCGAAAATTAGTGGTCTTTGAACTACTTACTATTTTATATTATTAAAAAATAAGGAGAGAGTAATGAGAAAGGTTTTATTAGTAGCTGCAGCTACAATGGCAATGGGCACAGTTCAGGCAAATTCATTTGATGCATTAGGTTGTTCTGGTTGTCATGGTGCAGGTGGTAAGTCAGCAATTCCAACTTACCCATCATTAGCCAAATCAGCACGTCCAGATCTTGATGTTGTGAAAGAGTTAAAAGACTTTCAATCAGGCACACGTGTAGATCCTACAATGAATGCAATGGCGCCAATGGCGGCTGGTCAAGAGCAAGCAATTGCTGACTATCTAGCAGGACAATAAATTACTTAGCATCCTTGAGGTGCATTTCGTAATTTTAATAAGCCGATATTAACGTATAATATCGGCTTATTTTTTTCTAAAAAAAGAGACGCATTATTATGAATAAATTAGCTTTGATCTTTGTAGCGGCATTAGCCTTTGTTTCCACTCACACTTCTGCTGCGGGTGACGCAGCTAAAGGCAAGGTTAAATCTGCAACCTGTACTGCATGTCATGGCGCCAATGGTAATTCAATGGTACCAAATTTTCCAAAGTTGGCAGGACAAGGTGAGCGTTATCTTCTTAAACAGCTTCAAGATTTTAAAACAAATAAGCGTCAAGACGGCTTAATGGCAGGCATTGTTGCTGCGTTAACAGCAGAAGACATGGCAAATTTATCGGCTTATTTCTCTAAGCAAGTTATTGCCCAAGGTGTTACTAGTAAGGCTGCAAATATTGCACTCGGTGAAAAACTATATCGTGGTGGCGACAAAGAAAGAGGGATTGTTGCTTGTATGGCTTGTCATGGTCCTCAAGGTGCCGGCATTCCATCAGCAGGCTTCCCAGCACTTGCTTCTCAGCATACTGCCTACACGTCTAAGCAATTAAAAGATTTTCGTCAAGTTTCTATCAATACGCAAACAGAAGCAAAAACACCTGCTAGAACTAACGATGATTACAAAATGATGATTGAGTTTACTAAGGATTTGACTAATGCAGAAATCGAGGCACTATCTCAGTATATTTCTGGCTTGCATTAAAGACTTTGTTTAAATCTAGAAAAGGCAGTATTTACTGCCTTTTTTATTGTCTGCAATTTAGGTATAATTGAGCGTTTTATATAAACAAAGAGACGGATTTAATACGCATGAAAACTTCACTAGAAACATTAGAAGGTCTAAAAAGATCATTAACAGTAGATGTATCAATTGATACTTTTAACCAAAAGGTTGACAAAATCTTAAAGACGATGGCTTCTCAAGTGAGCATTGACGGTTTTAGAAAAGGCAAAGTTCCTGTCTCAATGGTAAAGCAGCGCTTTGGAGATAACGCCAAATCTGATGCGGTAAATGAAATCGTAAATGAGACATTAGTTGACGCATTAACTGAAGCAAAAGTAACACCTGCAGCGCGTCCATCAGTTAGCAAAGTTGACGCAGAAGGCGAGGATAATTTTTCTTACACAGTTGAATTTGAAGTATTTCCAGAGGTTAAGATTGCAGACTTCTCTAAGTTAGAGGTTGAGCAGGTTAAGGTTGATATTACTAAAGCTGATGAAGAAAGAACACTTAATGGTTTGCAAGAGCAGCTGATCGAATTTAAAACAGTTAAGCGCAAGTCTAAAGAGGGTGATCGTGTAGCCATGGATTTTGTGGGTACGATTGATGGCGAGACGTTTGAAGGTGGTGAAGCTAAAGATTTTAAATTAGTCATTGGTAAAGGCACTATGATTCCTGGCTTTGAAGAAAGTATTACGGATGTTGCTGCTGGAAAAACTGTTGATCTTGATGTGAATTTCCCTGAAGATTATCACGCAACACATTTAGCAGGCAAGCCTGTTAAATTTAACATTACAATTAATGAAGTAGGCTCTCCAAAAGAGCCTAAGCTAGATGCAGAATTTGCTAAGAAATTTGGCGAAAAAGACATGGATGCTTTGTTGGTTAGCATGAAAGAACAAATGCGCACAGAGATTGACGGGCGTATTGATCAGATTAATAAAGATTCACTATTTAATGCTTTAGCAGCAGCAAATAAATTTGATGTACCTCAAGGTAGTATCGATGGTGAAGCACAAAACTTACTAGCTGAAATGCAAGAGCGTATGCAACAACAAGGCCAGACGCCTCAAGCAGATATGCCAGCTTCATTATTTAATGACGAAGCAGAGCGTCGTGTTAAACTTGGTTTGTTAGTTGGACAAATTGCCAGCGACAATCAAATGCAAGCAAGCATGGAGCAAATTGACGCTAGAATTCAAGAGATGTCACAAGCTTATGGTGAAAATGCACAGCAAATGGTTGACTATTACAACCAAGATGTTTCAAGAAAATCAAGCGTCGAGCTGATGATTGTTGAAAAAATGGTGCAAGATAAAATTTTAGAAGACGCCAAAATTAAAACAGTTAAAAAGAAATTTACAGAGATTACCGAGCAAGCCTAAATGGATATCAACAACCTGAATCAAATACCAATGGTGGTGGAGCAATCTGCCCGAGGCGAAAGGTCGTATGATATTTATTCACGCCTTTTAAAAGAACGTATTATATTTTTGGTTGGTCCAGTTGAAGACTACATGGCGAATGTGGTAGTGGCTCAGTTGCTATTTTTAGAGTCTGAGAACCCGGATAAAGATATTCATTTATATATTAATTCACCAGGTGGCTCGGTTAGTGCTGGATTAGCAATTTACGATACCATGCAATTTATTAAGCCAGACGTATCTACCTTGTGTATTGGTCAAGCTGCGTCAATGGGCGCACTATTGTTAACGGCGGGTGCTAAAGATAAGCGCTTTGCATTGCCACACGCAAGGATGATGATTCACCAGCCATTAGGCGGGTTTTCTGGTCAAGCAAGTGATATCGATATTCACGCTCAAGAGATTTTAACCGTGAGAGAAAAGCTCAATACCATCTTAAAAACTCATACTGGGCAAAGCTTGAAGTCTATTCAAAAAGATACAGATAGAGACAACTTTATGTCAGCTGAAGATTCAGCTAAATATGGTCTTATTGATCAAGTGCTGGACAAGCGCTAAGCATGATAGAAGACGATAAAAAAGAACTCTCTTGTTCATTTTGCGGCAAGGAAAAATCTGAAGTCGAGCGTTTAATTGCCGGACCAGGTGTCTATATTTGTAACGAATGTATTGAAACTTGTCATGACTTAATTGAACAGCAAGCCATTCAAAAGGTAACTGAGGATTATAAGGATTGGGACTACACCCCTATACAGCTTCGTGATTTTCTAAATGATTATGTCATTGGACAAGATCATGCTAAGAAAGTCTTGTCAGTGGCGGTTTATAATCACTATAAGCGTCTAAAAAATGACTACATTGCCAATGATGTCGAGTTAGATAAGTCTAATATCTTAATGATTGGGCCAACAGGGTCTGGTAAGACTTTATTGGCACAAACGTTAGCACGTATCCTAGATGTACCTTTTACTGTGGCCGATGCAACAACGTTAACTGAGGCTGGTTATGTAGGTGATGATGTTGAGAATGTCATTAAAAATCTATTATCAAAATGTGATTTTGATCCAGAGCGTGCAGAGCGCGGTATTATTTTTATAGACGAGATTGATAAAATCTCGCGACGTTCTGATTCGCCATCTATTACTCGTGATGTTTCAGGTGAAGGTGTTCAGCAGGCTATGCTTAAACTCATCGAGGGTACAGTTGCCTCTGTGCCACCACAAGGTGGGCGTAAGCATCCTAATCAAGAAACCATTGATGTTGATACTTCAAAGATTTTGTTTATTTGTGGTGGTGCGTTTGATGGCTTGGATGCTATTATCAATAGGCGCGTTGAGAAGGTAACAGGCATAGGTTTTGCTGCAGCCGTTAAAGATAACAACGAAAAGAAAACACTCACAGATTTATTTGATTTAATTCAGCCAGAAGATTTAATTAAGTTTGGCCTAATTCCAGAGTTGGTTGGCAGATTGCCTGTACAAACTGCTTTAGGTGAGCTGGATGAAGCGGCATTAGTGCAAATTCTAACCCAGCCGAAAAATTCAGTCGTTAAGCAATTCCAAGAGATTTTCAAGCTAGAGTCGGTTAAATTAACCTTCAGAAAAGCCTCGTTGCTTGCTATTGCAAAATTAGCCATTAAGCGCAAAACAGGTGCTCGTGGCTTGCGTTCAATTTTGGAAGACTTGTTATTAGATACTATGTTTGAGCTACCTTCTCTAAAAGATGTTGCTGAAGTGGTGATTGATAAAAGCGTGGTAGAAAAAGACAAAGAGCCACTTATCGTTTATAAATCTGAGAAAAAATCAATATCAGATAAAAAAGCCAGTTAGGTTTTATCGTTGGAATTATTTGACCGTCAAAAAGATGCAGTAGGGCAAGGTGAGCGCACCTTGTTGGTGTATGTTGAATTACCAAGCACTCGAAACATTCACAATGCTAAGTCAGAGTTTAAAGAATTAGCTCAATCCTCGGGTTTGAAGATTGTTAAAACCATCCAAGTTAATCGCAATACAACGCTCGCTCAATATTTTATTGGCACTGGAAAGGTGGATGAAATTGCTCAAATGGTGCAAGATTTAGAGCTAGATTTAGTGATTTTTTCACCCGAGTTAACCCCATCCCAAGAGCGAAATTTAGAAAAAACCTTGCAGTGTCAAGTGATGGATCGCACCGGCCTTATTCTGGATATTTTCGCGCTCAGAGCAAGCTCATTTGAAGGTAAATTACAAGTTGAGCTTGCGCAGCTCAGGCACTTATCGACACGTTTAGTACGTGGTTGGACTCACCTAGAAAGACAAAAAGGCGGTATTGGTATGCGTGGCCCTGGTGAAACGCAACTAGAAACCGATAAACGCTTGATCGCAGTGCGTATTAAAAATATTACCAAGCGTTTAGACAAGGTGCATAAACAGAGAGATTTGGGCCGAAAATCACGTACTAAAAATGAACTCCCTATGATTGCTCTGGCTGGCTATACCAATGCGGGAAAATCCACTTTATTTAATACTTTAACTGATGCTAAGGTATTTGCCCATGATCAATTATTTGCAACTTTAGACTCTACTATTAGGCGTGTTATTTTGCCCGCTTCAGGGGAGGCGGTCATAGCCGATACAGTAGGTTTTATTCAAGACTTGCCACATGACCTTGTTGATGCTTTTAAATCAACTTTGGAGGAAACTAAGCGCTCTAATGTGCTTCTTCATGTTGTTGATGCAGCAGATGAATACAATATTGAGAAAATCGACCAAGTTAACGAAATTATTGAAGAAATTGGTGCCGGTAAAATTCCAACAATTTTGGTCATGAATAAAATCGATTGCTTGGAAAATTTTGTGCCGCGTCTAGATCGAGATGAGTCTGGCAGGGTGTATCGAGTTTGGATTTCTAGCCAAACCGGAGAAGGGGTTGATTTATTATATCAAGCGCTCGCAGAGCAGCTGAGTGGTATGATGACTCGAGCCAAAATAGAGTTAGATGTGAAAAGTGCTTATATTCGTAGTGAAATTCATAATATTGGCTATATCCACAACGAAAAGGTGGATGATTACGGGCAGTGGATACTTGAAATTAACGTCACTCACCACTATCTATCTAAATTATTAAACAAGAAAGGTGTTAAGTTGTTATGGGAACAAAGCCAGAAGTAGAAGAGATCGATTTAAAACTTGAAAGCGTTCCATTATTACCTCTTAGAGATGTAGTAGTATTCCCGCACACAGTTATGCCATTATTTGTTGGCAGAAAAACCTCGGTTAATGCCATTACTCAAGCAATGGGTGGCAACAAATACATTTTCTTAGTTACTCAAAAAGATGACAAGGTTGAAAATCCACAGTTTAATGATTTACATGAGGTGGGAACTCTAGCCACCATTTTACAAATGCTGAAATTGCCAGATGGTACGATTAAGGTTTTGGTTGAAGGGGTTAAACGTGCTAAAGTTGAGGCGATTGTTGAACTGGAAGACTATAGTGAAGTTCGCCTAAGTGACTTAATTCTGGAAGAAGATAACGCAACCGAAGTGAAGGCGATGATGAGGTTGGCGTTAGAAAGTTTCGAGAAATACATAAAGCTTAATAAGAAAATTCCTGAAGAAGTGTTAAAAATGCTTAAAGATGTGAGTGATGTTGAGCGTTTCAGTGACGTTATTATTGCCAATTTAGCGCTCAAGGTTTCAGAAAAACAAGAGTTATTGGGCGGTGACAATGCCCAGGATAGACTGGACAAAATTCTAGCAGTTATTCAAAGTGAAATTGAAGTGCTAGATACTGAGCATAAAATCCAATCTCGTGTTCGCAAGCAAATGGAATCCAATCAGCGTGATTATTATTTGAATGAGCAAATGAAGTCCATCCAAAAAGAGTTGGGTCAAGCTGAAGATGAAAATGAAATTGAAGATTTACAGTTAAGTATTAATAAGGCAAAAATGCCTAAAGCTGCTAAAGAAAAAGCTCAGAGCGAACTCAAAAAACTATCACGCATGTCATCACAATCTTCAGATGCATCAATTATTCGCACCTATATTGAGAATTTGTGTGACGTTCCTTGGAAAAAGAAAACCATTATCAACAAGGATCTTAAAAAAGCACAAAAAATTCTTGATGATGATCATTACGGACTAGACAAAGTAAAAGAGCGCATTCTTGAACACTTGGCTGTGCAAACTCGCGTTACTCACAACAAGGCAAACATTTTGTGTTTAGTAGGTCCTCCAGGTGTGGGTAAAACCTCATTGGGTGAATCAATTGCCAAAGCGGTTAATCGTAAATACGTGCGCATGGCATTAGGTGGTGTTCGTGATGAAGCGGAGATTCGTGGCCATAGACGTACTTATATTGGTGCCATGCCGGGCTCTATCGTACAAAAAATGCAAAAAGTAAAGGTTAAAAATCCTTTGTTTTTACTCGATGAAATTGAAAAAATGGCCAGTGATTATCGCGGCGATCCTTCATCGGCGATGCTTGAAGTGCTAGACCCAGAGCAAAATCATACCTTTAACGATCATTATCTAGAAGTGGACTACGACCTTTCTCAGGTGATGTTTGTGGCTACTGCTAACTCACTTGATTTGCCACAGCCATTGTTAGATCGAATGGAGATTATTGAGCTTTCTGGCTACACCGAAGACGAAAAAGTGCAAATTGCTAAGTGTCATTTAATTAAACAAGCAATGGATAGCAACGGTGTTAAAGCTGGTGAGATTAGCTTTAAAGATTCAGCCATATTAAATATCATTCGTTACTACACGCGTGAAGCCGGTGTGCGTGGTCTGAATAGAACCATTAGCACTATTTGTCGAAAAGTGGTGAAAGAAGTGGTGCTTAAGAAGCGCAAAACCAAAGCCACGATTACCGATAAAAATTTAGAAAAATACTTAGGTGTTAAAAAACATCGTTTTGGTTTGGCCGAAGAGAATAATCAAGTGGGCGAAGTAACAGGTCTTGCTTGGACTTCAGTCGGTGGTGATTTACTTACCATTGAGGCGACTGCTTATAAAGGCAAAGGCAAGCTTAATTACACAGGCCAGCTCGGTGACGTGATGAAAGAATCAATCCAAGCAGCGATGAGTGTTACTCGTACTCGTGCTAAAGAACTAGGTATTGCAAACGATTTCCAGGAGAAGTTGGATATCCATATTCACGTTCCTGATGGCTCCACCCCTAAAGATGGCCCAAGTGCCGGTGCAGCAATGTGCACGGCGCTAGTGTCTGTACTCACAGGGCGCAAAGTTAAAGCAGACGTGGCCATGACAGGTGAGATAACCCTCAGGGGCGAAATCACCCCAATTGGCGGCTTAAAAGAAAAAATGTTGGCAGCCCTTCGTGGCGGCATTAAAACTGTCATTATTCCGGATGATAATGAGCGTGAGCTTTCAGAGGTGCCAGATAAAATCAAAGGCAAGCTGAACGTCATTAAAGTTAAATGGATTGATGAAGTGTTAGATATTGCTTTAGAGAAATAAATAGACAATAAAAAAGGCGTCTTTAGCGCCTTTTTTATTGAGTTAATTTTCAGCTAAGGTCGAATATAAGAATAGCCTTGTTGTTGCAATTCGCCAATACGAACTACACCAGAAGGTGTAATACTAACGCCATCAGTTAGTTTTGGAAAGTGACCTTTCTTTTTCTTGAAGCCGTTCATGGTGTTTTGACAAGCGCTAAACGTGATATCGGTCATCGCCATTTTTTCAACACGACTGGCGTTTTTGTTGCCCGTTGTTAAAATGCCTAACCCAGGGCCGTAAGCTACAATTTCAACATCGACTTTATCAGCGCCGTAGTATTTTTGTAAATTAGCGGCATTGTTTAGAACGATTTTTTGCGTTCTGGCGTCGTCCGTACTAACTTGGATAACGTATTTTGGATTAGCTGCTTGTGCGCTAAATACAAACAATAGCGTTGCAATACTTAATAGTATTTTTTTCATGTTTCTCCCCCGAGAGTTATTATGTCTTTGGTATTAAAGACCAGATTATTCTACCCGTTTTTGTAGCTTGGCATAATAAAACCCGTCAAAATTATGGCTTGGGAGTTGTTGTCTGCCAACGCTGGTATCGATACCCCAATCTAGATTAATTTTAATTTCTTCAGCATCTTGATGTGATTCTAAAAATTGAGTAATTTGCTCCTCATTTTCAGCTTTTAGAATCGAGCAAGTGGCATATAAAAGCACGCCACCTGGTTTGAGCATCTGCCAAAGGTTGGCAAGTATTTGCGCCTGAAGGCTGACTAAATTTTTAATGTCTTTCGGTTTTCTTAAAAGTTTTATATCTGGGTGTCTGCGAATAACACCGGTGGCTGAGCACGGTGCATCGAGCAGGATTTTGTCAAATAATTCACCATTCCACCAATCTTGTTGCTGGGCATTACCCTCAATGATTTCAATATTTTTAATATTAAAGCGCTGGATATTTTGCTCAACTCTTTCCAGACGCTCTGAATCGCTATCAAGTGCCACAATGCTAGAATCGGGCGCTAGCTCGTGTAAGTGAGTTGTTTTTCCACCAGGCGCACAACAGGCGTCTAATATTCTATCTGAGCCTTGTGGCGTTAATAAGCTCGCTGCCAGTTGGGCGGATCCATCTTGTACGTAGCAGGCGCCACTGTCAAAATCTGGCAAGCTGTAAACACTAGCTGGTTTATCCAGAACTAACGCTTGAGGGGCGACATCTAGTTTGCTTGATTGGATGTTCTCATTAGCGAGACTTTGCTGATAGTCTTCAGCTGAAAATTTAGGGTGAACACGAAGCGTCATTGGCGCTTGGGTGTTATTTTGTGTAAAAATCTGTTGAAAATCATCAGGGTAATTTTGTTTGATTTTTTTCACCATCCAAGTTGGGTGTGAGTAGTGAGTTTGCTTGAGTAATGCATTCTTGTCACGATCAATTTGTCTTAAGATGGCATTCACCAAACCTTTGGCCCAAGTTTTATCTAAAAAATTAAGCGTATCAACTGTTTCAAAGATACTGGCGTGAATAGCAACTTTTGAATACAGAATTTGATAAGCGCCCAATAGCATTAGGCAGTGAATGTCCAAGTCATCTTTTTCCAAAGAATGGTTAAGAAGATCGGTAACAATATCATTAAGCTGATGATAAAAACGAATAGTGCCAAACACCAGAGATTTGGCTAGCGCATCATCTGGATTTGGGTACTCAAATGAAGATAAAGATCGCTTATCTAGAACAACTGAGCAAATTGCATCCAGCGCAACGAGGCGCGTATTATTTTCCAAGGGTTTCTTGTATTTTTCTGAGCAATTTATTTGCAGGTAGATATCCCGGTAGATGTGTGCCATCAGATAAGAAAATTGCAGGTGTTCCAGTCACGCCTAATTGCTGAGAGATTGCTAATTGCTGGGCAACTGGGTTGTCACATGCTTTGACATCAGGCACATCTTTACTCTGAATGTACTCATTCATGGCTTGTTTTCTATCATCAGCACACCAAATTTTCTGCATTTTTCCTTGGGCTCTAGGATGTAAGGAGGCAAGGGGTGCAGCGAGATATTTAACAGTGATACCTAAATCATTCATCTCATCTATTTCAAGATGAAGTTTTTTGCAGAATGGGCAATCAATATCGGTAAAAACATGCACAACGTAATTTTCATTACCGGCCTGATAAATGATTTTATCTTCATCGTTAATGGCATTGATGAGTGATGATTTTAGATTTTTAACTTTAGCACTTTTTTGAATTAAGCTTCTACTGGTTAAATCAACAACATCCCCTTGAATCAAATACTTGCCATCCTCAGAAACCAGCATCGAATCAATAGGATTGTAAGTAATAACCTCGTATACACCTTTAAAAGGTGAGGCAACGATATCTTGCTTATCAATCTCCCCAAAAAAACGGCTTAATTGTTGAATAACATCCTCTTTGCTTGCGTGTGAGGAGTTGGATAGTAGAGCAATAATTAGAAATAAAGATTTAATCATGATAAAAATATAAGGGAAAAATGAATAAATTTTACCTTTTTAGGTAGAATATCGCCATTATATTTTTTATTTAGGAAGTGACGTGGAATTTTCATTAATTAATACACCTGTGCAAAAATTTGACGGTGATATGGTGGTTGTTTTTGCCAATTCAAAGATCGATTTTGCTGATGACAACGTTCAGCAATTGATTAAATTAAATCACTTTGAGTCAAAGCCTGGATCAACATTATTACTCAGCCTAGTTAAAGGTTTTAAGGCTAAGCAAGTGTTAGTTGTAGGCTTAGGCGAGCTGCCTAATTCTGCTAAAAACTACATTAAAGCACTGACCTCAGCAAGCGCTATACTTAACTCGACCCAGGCAAAGAGTGCGATGATCGAGCAAGTTGAGATCGAGGGTTTTGATCAAGGCTGGAGGCATAGAATGTCTGCAAGAGTATTAAAGGATTCAGGCTATAAAGTCCAGCAAGTGGGTGTACAAGGGCAAGACGATCCGCTTGAAAATATTGCTATTCAGTCTACATATAATGATGCGCACGAACTCCTACAAGGTCGATCTATTGCTAGTGGAATGAGACTGACACGTCATTTGGGTGACTTGCCACCTAATATCTGCACACCAACTTATCTAGCACAGACGGCGCAAGAATTAGCCAATGAGTTTAATCTTGACTGTGAGGTGCTCGAAGAGGCCGATATGAGAAAATTAGGTATGGGGTCTTTGTTATCTGTCTCTAAAGGCTCTATTGAGGCACCTAAGTTAATCAGCTTGAGTTACCGAGGTGATGGCGACTCTAAGCCAATTGTACTAGTGGGTAAAGGGGTTACTTTTGATAGTGGTGGCATTTCACTGAAGCCTGGTGCTGGCATGGATGAAATGAAATATGATATGTGTGGTGCAGCTTCCGTGCTTGGTGCAATGCGTGCTATTGCTGAAATAAAGCCCAAGATTAATTTAACCATTGTTGTGCCGGCAGTTGAGAATATGCCAGCGCATAACGCTTCAAAGCCGGGTGACGTAGTTACTAGCATGTCGGGCCAAACGATTGAAATTCTTAATACAGATGCCGAGGGGCGTCTGATTTTGTGTGATGCACTAACTTATGTGGAGAAGTTTAACCCTGAAGTGGTGATTGATGCAGCAACCTTGACGGGCGCTGTAATTGTCGCTTTGGGTAAACATCACTGTGGATTAATGGCTAATGATCAAGAACTAGCCGACGATTTATTAACAGCAGGAAAAGTCTCTTTAGATAGCGCTTGGCAGCTGCCGCTTGATGATGAGTATGACGAATTATTAAAGTCAAATTTTGCAGATATGGGTAATATCGGCGGACGTGAGGCGGGCACAGTAACGGCTGCGTGTTTCTTAGCACGATACACCAAAAAATATCGCTGGGCACATTTAGATATTGCGGGCACCGCTTGGGTGAGTGGTGCTAAAAAAGGTGCAACGGGTCGTCCTGTGCCACTATTAACTCAATATATTCTAGACCAAGTTTAAGGATTATTATGTCAAATTTTGAAAATGTAACTGTAGTAAAAGAAGCTAATATTTATTTTGATGGCAAGGTGACATCTCGAGTGGTTGTTTTTGCTGACGGCTCAAAGAAAACACTCGGCATTATGATGCCTGGTGATTATGAGTTTGGCACAGATGACAATGAGCTTATGGAAATTCAGGCTGGTGAGATGGATGTGCTACTGCCAGGTAAGATCGAGTGGCAAACCTTTGTCAAGGGCTCATCATTTGAAGTACCAAAAGATTCAAGCTTTAAGTTGAAAGTAAAAGAAGTCACAGATTACTGTTGCTCTTACTATTAACTAGGTTTCGTCATAGGACTTGACTATGGCGAATTACGATCTAGCCAAACACCCAAGCCTTGGGCACAAATTTCCAGATCCCCTTTAAAGAGTTTTATTTGTTTTGTTTTGTCGAGTGTAACGCCATGCTTGGTGGCAATTTCTAATAGGTAATCTAGTAGTGCTTCTTTAATAACTGCATGGCGATTAGATTGGTGTGCTAATTTTTTAGCAATAGCTACAAAGCCATCAATATGCTGTATCAACATGTCAGCAGATTTCCCGGTAAAAACTATTTGATTAAAATGGGTTAGATAAGCAGTTTTTGGCTTGAGCGATATAAGTTTTTTAATTGTCTCAATCCAGGCTTCAGGATCAAATTGTACTGGCGTGGTTGGTGGGAAAATTAACTCACCTTGTTCGGTGTCAAAATCTCGATAGCTAACCCCTAATGTATCACCAGAAAAGATTCCCTGTGACTGCTCATCCCAAACACACAAATGGTGTCTGGCATGCCCAGGAGTATCTATAATTTTCAGTATTCGCCCACCTAGATTAATAAGATCGTTATCTTTTGCAATAATAAGTCTGTCTTCTGGGATGGGGATAAGATCGCCTAAAAATTGCTTAAAGAATAATTCACCATAAACACCAATTACGCCTGCGCGTAATTTTGAAGGGTCAATTAAATGTTGTGCACCACGCTCATGTACATACACATTTGCATTGGGCAGGTGCTTGATTAATTCTCCCGCGCCACCAGCATGATCAAGATGAATGTGCGTTAGGATGATATGATCAACTGCTTCAGTAGCTATATTTTTCTCTTTTAAAGTGTTGAGTAGTGCGGGCACCGATAGATGACAGCCTGTATCAATAAAAGCTGCTCGCCCGTTGTGTTCAATTAAATAAGCAGCGACAAAATCTTTGCGTATATGTTCGGTATCAATGCAAGTGATGCCAAATTCTAGTTGATGATAAATTGGATTCATGGTGTTATTCTATACCAAATTTTTAAAAACAATATCAAATAATTACAGGTATTTTTTAGCAAAAAAAAACCGCCCAATTGGGCGGTTTTTAATTGACTCTGTAAAGGGGTTTAGAAGTCGCCTTCTGCGCCACCATCTTGAATCGCTGTAATAACGCGCTTAACTTCTAGTGCTTTTTCTAGTAGGTAGTCTGGCAATGGTGCACCACCATAAATCATAGCGTTCATGTCTAATGTGTACAACCATCTCTGACCGTCTTTGTCTTCAATGAGTGCTAAACGACAAGGTAGGTAAGCCGAAAATGCATCTGAATGATCAACCATGGTCATCGCTGTACGTGGAGAACAGTATTGGTAGATTTTTAAGAAGCGTTGCTTTTCACCTGTTTGCAACTCAACCATTTCAGATAAAGGCAACATGCCAACTGAACGAATGCCTTCAGCAGTTGCAATACTTTCCATTGCTTCTTCGACATCTTCATTTGAGACATCGTCAGCCACTTTAACACGCACAATAGAGGCCATGGTAATATCACTTGTGTCTAACAAGGTATTGGTCATTGGCATGTATACTTTTGCCATTGCTTCAGGATGTAGTTTTGGAGAAACCATTTCGTTGATGACCTTAGAGGTGACACCATACTGTATTTGTAATGACACCATGAAGTAAGTTGCAATTGCACCAATGATGATCAACACCCATTTGACTAAACTAATAATTCCACCCATTTTAATCTCCTTTTTTAAATTAAATATATTTGATATGAATTAAGGATTTTAGCACCATAGTCACCCATAATGGTGAAAATATATCGCTATACAACCCTTGAGCCATGAAAAACAATACTGGTCAAGCTAATAACGCCAACAACCTTACCATTATCCAGCACAGGGCATCTAGATAAATTAAAGTGGGTAAGTAGTTCGGCGCAGTAACGGATGTCCATATCTGGGTGAACTGACATTGCAGGCTTATTCATAATTTCATAAATATTAACACGGTCTAATGCGCGATCTTTGGCAATCACTTTAGAAGCAATGTCTGCAATTAAAACTACGCCATACTCATCATAATCATGAGATTTTTCAACTAGAAGCACCTTTGTTTTCTTAAATTTCATGTCAGCCAATGCTTGTTCGACGGTGGTTTTTCCATCAACAACATCAACTTGTTTCCACATGACATCTTTAACAAAGGTTGGTGTATTTTTTTGGGTATTGTTACTCATTATATTTTCTCCTCTACGGTATGTTCTAATGCCTGGATTTGATGCATAACACCAACGGCGTCTTCTACGTCTATCTGGAAAGCAATGCCTTCTTTGGAGTTGTTCTCAAAGTCACCTGCATGAGCGATACTTTCTAGTATTTCTCTAGAAAGATGTTGCTCTACAAGTAATAGTAATACATCCCTAGGGGTTTCCAGGCTCAATCCTAAAAATGTTTTGGTATGTTTAAGACCCTCTCCTCGGGCCTGAGAAATGATAGTAGATCCTGTGGCGCCTTTGTCTCTAGCCGCCTCAAGAATTCTGTCGGTTTTGTCGCTATCAACAAAAGCGATAATCAATTTAAAATGCATAATGCCTCCTGTTATTGATTGGGTTTGTCATGGTTATAAAAATTAATAATTTGTACATAAGCAAGTACACTCATAATGGGAAAAAGTGAAGCAAAGGCAATTAGACCAAAGCCATCGGTTAGTGGGTTTCTACCGTCAATGGCACTAGAAAGCCCAAGGCCTAGTGCGGCAATAATGGGCACGGTAACAATTGAAGTGGTTACACCACCGGCATCATAGGCTAGTGCAATAATGCTTTTTGGTGAAAAATAAGTTTGGATTAAAACCAAGATATAGCCACCAATAATAAAATAGTGAAGTGGAAGTCCGGTCACAATTCTAAAGCTAC
The DNA here is from genome assembly GCA_018644675.1 of Candidatus Thioglobus sp. GTDB lineage: Bacteria > Pseudomonadota > Gammaproteobacteria > PS1 > Pseudothioglobaceae > Thioglobus_A. Next base: position 13,322 of record JABGQC010000007.1, on the reverse strand, counting down.
CAAGTGCAATGCCAATGGCCACACCAATGGCCACAGTAACACGCAAAGCTTTAACCTTGATAAATCCACCCGATACTTGATTTGCTTTAATGGCCACCGCTAAGAGCGAGGGCTCAGCAATGGTGGTAGCAAAGCCAATAAAACCGGCAAAAATATAAACCCAATAATAAGCATACCAGTTTTTAGGATTACTGACCAAATCAGATGATGTGAGTTGCGTTGCCATAATTTTACCTAGTGGGAAAAGTGCTTTTTCTAGGCCAATAATTAAAAAAGTTAGCCCGATCCAAACCAAGATAAAGCCAACAACAATGCGTTGTAAATGTGGAATTTTTTGCTTTAAGATGCCTACTTGAAAAATAAATAGGATGGCAATAATAGGTAAAACTGCCCAGAAGGTTTCAACAAAGTGATGTGGTAGTGACATCATTGAAAAATTCCAAATAACATGATGGCAATAATAGGTAATAGAGAGGCGATGGCGATCATACCAAAGCCATCAATAAGCGGATTTCTGGCACGAATACTGCTACTAAGACCTACACCTAATGCGGTTAAAAGGGGAACGGTAATTGGACCAGTGGTTACCCCGCCAGCATCATAAGCAATACCAATGATAAAATCAGGTGCCAGGGTGGTGCTAACCATTACTAATAAGTAGCCGCTAATAATTAAATACTGAATTGGCCAGCCTTTTAAAATTTTAATCACACCAATAACCACTGAAAGTCCTACAGCAATAGCAACGGTATAACGTAAGGTTTGAGCATAACGATGCAGTTCAACATCGGTGGTGATAATGCCGCCAAACTGGGCTACTTTTGCAGCCTCATTGGCCATGACAATTAGATCGGGTTCGGCAATGGTTGCACCAAATCCAAGTGCAAAAGAAAAAGCCAATAGCCAAGTGATAGAGCCTTTTTTAACAAAGGAGAAGGCCAGTATCTCACCAATGGGAAATAGGCCAAGCTTAAGTCCGTGCATAAATAAAGATAGGCCAATGAGCACGAACCCTGTGCCTATGATAATATTATCAATATTGGGGATGGGTTTCTGTAATACAAAAATCTGAAAAAAAGCAATCACCAGTACAATCGGCGCCAAATCTTTTGCACTGTCAGTCAGATTATGGGCAAATTGATAAAGCGTTTTTTTCATAAGTGTTCTTTTATAAGTGCACTGAATTATAATACTTGCTCATGAGTCATGTCATCTTAATTAACGGAAAAAAACAAACCAAACTGAGTGTGTTCAATCGCCTAGTGCAATTTGGCGATGGATTGTTTGAGACTTGTATGGCTGTTGACCAGAGATTACTATTGGCTGAAGCGCATTTTCAAAGGTTAGAAAAGGGCGCCAAGCGTCTAAAAATTATCCCCATTTCCCGCTCAATATTAACCAAAGAGATTGCTAAAGCGGTCTCTATGTCTAAACTAGATAGAGCAGTAGTCAAGGTTATTCTTTCTCGAGGTGAAAGTGCTAGAGGTTATGGATATGATAAATCCATCGCTCCTACTCGAATTATCATAGTTTCTAGTGTGCCTGATTTGCCGCAGACTTATACGCTAAGTTTGTGCGATAGTGGTTACGCTACTAATCAGCTATTATCTGAAATTAAGCATTGTAATCGCTTGGAGCAAATTCTTGCGCGTACCCATCTTAAAACGCAAGAATGTATTATGCTTGATCCGCAAGCCCAAGTAGTTTCTGTTACGCAAGGTAATATTTTCGCTATTAAAAATGGCGTGCTACTAACACCAGGATTGAGCGAATGTGGCATTGAGGGTACACGTCGCCAAGCGATTATCGAGCTAGCTAGAAAACAAGGGTTATCAGTTGAAGTCTGCTGTTTAAGTGTTGCGGAGTTGCTGGCTTGTGACGAAGTGTTTATTAGTAATAGTGTGATGGGTATTAGGCCGATTAGTCAAATTAATGAGCAAAAATATTCACAACATCAGATTACCGATCGACTCATAGAGGTTTTTAATCAGCACCTATTAAAACGCGGTAACTCGGCTTTATTAAAACCTAAAAAAAATCCTTTAAAGATATGGGCTATTGTTTTTTTAGCACTATTCACGGCTTGGGCAATGTGGGCAAACAAAATAAACATACTCAAGCCGACTGTTTATCAGCTACCCCAAGGAGCAAATATTTATTCTACTGCTGATAATCTTAAGCGTTATGGTTTGGTTAATTCAAGCCAGTTTGTGGTGTGGGCGGCAAAAGTGTTAGGGGCGAGCGAAACATTAAAATCAGGCCATTATGAGTTGACCCCTGATACCAGTGTATTGAGTTTGCTGGATGATTTTTCTAATGCTCACGTAGCCACCCGGAAAATCACCCTGGTCGAGGGTCAAACCGTACAGACGTATTTTCAAATGCTAAGTCAACACCAAGCCTTAACAACAAAACTTTCTTTTGAGAAAACCTTACAAAACACAAATGCCAAGCCTCCGTATGACGGACAATTTTGGCCAGATACTTATCAGGTTAACTATGCAGACAGTGTGCTGAGCGTGTTAAATAGATCGCACGCTTTATTGCAAGAAAAATTATCCAAGGCTTGGGATAATAGAGCTAAAGATCACCTACTAAAAAACAAAAACCAATTATTAATACTGGCATCTCTTGTTGAAAAAGAGACTGCTAATCATGCAGAAAAGGCAAAAATTGCAGGCGTGTTTATTAATCGTTTAAAAAAAGGTATGCGTCTACAAACTGATCCGACAGTTGTGTACGCTTTAGGTGATGCTTATACGGGAAAATTAAGCAAGCAAGATTTATGGTTTAAGAGTCCGTACAATACTTATCGACATAAAGGCTTGCCACCTGGCCCAATTGGATCAGTGGGCTTGGAATCTTTAAAGGCAGCAGCGCAACCATTGAAATCTGATTTTTTGTATTTTGTATCTAAAAAAGATGGCACACATGCATTTGCAAAAACTTACAAACAACACCTTATTAATATTAAGAAGCATCTAAAATAAAACCTATGAAAACAGGAAAATTTATTACCATAGATGGCGTTGAAGGTGCCGGAAAAAGTACACAAATAAAATTTATTTGTGACTATTTGCAAGCCAAAGGTATTAACGTTGTTTTAACTCGAGAGCCGGGCGGTACCGATTTGGGTGAAAAAATTCGCCAACTTTTACTTAGCACCCAAACCCAGCCAATGCATAGTGATAGCGAATTGCTACTCATGTTTGCAGCTCGAAACGAACACATTCATCACAAGATTATTCCGGCATTGAAAAAAGGTGATTGGGTATTGAGCGATCGCTTTACCGATGCTTCGTATGCTTATCAAGGTGGCGGCAGAGGGTTGGATATTGAGCGTATTGAACACTTGGAGCGCTGGGTGTTGGGAGATTTCACCCCAGACATGACACTACTCTTGGATATTCCTGTGGATCTTGGCATGTCGCGTGTGGAGTCTAGAGGTGAGAAGGATCGCATTGAGCTAGAGGCAAAGGATTTTTTTGAGCGAGTTAGGCAAGCCTACATTGCCAGATCAGAAAAGTATCCAGAACGCATTAAGCTGATTGACTCCTCCAAGGAGCGCGAACATACTAGCACCCAAATTGAACAAATATTAGCAACATTATGAACCTTCCTTGGCACGATCAAGCGCTTTCAAAGTTGCAAAAAATGATCGATCAAAACCACCTGCCCCATGCCTTGTTAATGACTGGCGCTGAACAGATTGGAAAGTTTGAGTTAATGCAGCAGTTGGTAGGAATTTTGCTTAAGGATGACGCACTAATTAGAAAAGATAATATCCTTCAAGAGCTTGATCATCCAGTCTTGATTAGGCGTTCTAGCTATACCAATATGATTTATTGCCGATCTGGTGAGATAAATGCAAATACTAAAAATCGATCTAAAGATATCCGCATAGACCAGGTTCGCGCTTTTTGTGAAGCACTAAACAAAACGGCAGACAATTTGCAAATCGGTGTTATTTTTTATGGTGACCAGATGACGGTCAACGCAGCAAATAGCTTGTTAAAAACATTGGAAGAGCCAAGGGAAAATACACTTATTATTATTTTGGCACACAACATCCAAAACTTGCCAGCAACCATTGTTTCGCGTTGTCAAAATATCCACATTGCACCAAATTATGCTGAGGAAACTCAAGCATGGATAAAAGCACAACTGAGTGAAACTCAAAATGCTGACTTTGATATTGCGCAGCTACTTGAAAATACCCATGGCGTGCCATTTAAAGTTCTTAGTGAGCTTTCTGACGGTAGTTATGCCACCTACCAAGCGTATCAGAATCAATTGTTAAATATAGCAAGCCACCCATTAATGATTAGTCAAACTCAAGATTTTGAAGGTAATGAGTTGGCAGTACTAGATTGTTTGCAAAATTTAATCGTTGAGGCAATCAAGCTCAAAACAACAAAGCAAGAAGGTGGCTTGGTAGAATTAAATCAACTGGTTAAAAGTGTTAAGTCAGAGTTTTTATTTCAGCTATTAGATGATGTATATCGAGCTATTCGCTTATCAAAAACCAGTATCAACCTTAAATTATTATTGGATAATATCTTAATCGTGTGGTCACACATCACCCATTTAAAACAATATCCACAAATAAGTACAAATTATTAGGAGTAAATATGAGTCAATCAGACATTCTATTCGAACAAGCAAAAAAAGTTATTCCAGGCGGAGTTAATTCCCCTGTTCGTGCCTTTAACGGTGTGGGCGGAAACCCAATCTTTTTTACTCGTGGCGAGGGCGCTTATTTGTTTGATGCAGATAGCAACAAGTATATTGACTATGTGGCTTCGTGGGGGCCGATGATTTTGGGTCATGCTAATCAAGCGGTAGTGTCTGCAGTAAAAGAGACTCTGGAAAATGGATTGGGCTTTGGCGCCCCTACTGAAATAGAAACCATCTTGGCTGAAAAAGTCTGCGAATTGGTGCCATCAATTGAAATGGTGCGCATGGTCAGCTCAGGTACAGAAGCTACCATGAGCGCTATTCGCTTAGCTCGTGGGCACACGGGTCGAGATAAAATTATCAAGTTTGAGGGTTGTTATCACGGACATTCTGACTCACTACTAGTTAAAGCTGGATCAGGTGCATTAACACTTGGCGTACCGACATCACCCGGTGTTCCGGCAGATTTTGCCAAACATACGCTCACGCTTGAATACAACAATCTAGAGCAAGTGCGTGAAACTTTAAGCGAAGTGGGCGAGGAAGTGGCCTGTATTATTGTTGAGCCGGTTGCTGGTAATATGAACTGCATTCCGCCAGTCGACGGATTTTTACAAGGCTTGCGAGAAGCGTGTGATGAGCATGGCGTCATTCTTATTTTTGATGAAGTTATGACAGGTTTTCGTGTGGCATTAGGCGGAGCGCAAGCTTTTTATGGCGTCACTCCGGATCTGACCACACTAGGCAAGGTAATTGGTGGCGGACTGCCTGTAGGTGCTTTTGGCGGCAAGCTTGAAATTATGTCCTCCATCGCGCCATTAGGCCCTGTTTATCAAGCGGGCACCTTATCAGGCAACCCAATGTCCATGTCAGCAGGTTTGGCCATGTTAAATACCTTGTCAGCAGATGAGAATTTCTACCAAACACTGGGTGCTAAAGTTAAAACATTAACCGATGGAATCTTGGCTAAAGCCAAAGAAAACAATATTGGTATGACAGCAAATGTTGTTGGCGGTATGTTTGGCTTGTTTTTTACGGACTCAACGGCAGTGACTAATTTTCACGAAACATCAGAATGTGATGTGGATAAATTTAAGAAATTCTATCATTTGATGTTAGCAGAAGGGGTTTATATGGCGCCTTCAGCTTATGAGGCTGGGTTTGTTTCTAGTAGTCACACTGACAAAGATATTCAGGATACTATTGATGCAGCTGGGCGCGCATTTTCAAAGTTATCATAGTTTATGAATATTGAAGTTGTTGAGTCAGAACTAAAAAATGCCGCAACAGTTTTAAGCAAATTTAGCCACAATATTACCATTTTTGGCTCAGCTCGAGTGGCTGACGATAGTGATTTAGCAAAAACCGCTTACCAGTTAGGTAGGCGTTTGTCTGATCAAGGATTTAACGTTTTAACAGGCGCAGGCCCTGGCATTATGAAGGCAGCCAATAAGGGTGCCTTTGAAGGAAAGTCTAGCAGTATTGGTTTTAATATTAAGCTACCTAAAGAGCAAAAGCCCAATCCATACCTAGATCAATGCCTGATGTTTGAGCATTTCTTCACTCGAAAAGTGACGCTGATTAAATACGCGGATGCCTGTGTGTTTTTCCCAGGTGGGTTTGGTACGGCAGACGAGCTACTAGAAGTGCTCACCTTGATGCAAACTAGAAAAGGCAAGCAGGTAAAGGTGTTTCTATTGGGTAAGGAGTTTTGGCAGCCACTAATCAGCTGGTTTAAAACTCTTAAGCAGCATCAATACATTAGCCAATCTGACTTAGAATTATTTTGTATTGTTGATGATATCGACAGTATTTTTGAGAAAATTAAGGAGTAACAATGGCGTTAGCTATTTTTGATTTAGATAAAACCCTAATTAATGGTGATAGTGATTTTCTCTGGGGTGAGTTTATGAGCGAAATTGGTGCAGTTGATGAAAAAACTTACCAAGTAAAAAATCAATATTTCTTTGACCAGTATGCATTGGGAAAGCTTAATATTAATGAGTATCTTGAGTTTTGCTTAGAGCCTTTGTCACAAAATAACAGAACAACATTAGATGGCTGGCACCAGCGCTTCATGCAAGAAAAAATTGAAAAAATCTTACTACCTAAGGCACAACAGGTTGTTAATCAGCATAAGGCCAAAGGCGATACTGTGCTGGTGATTACTGCAACTAATAGCTTTGTAACGGCGCCAATTGTTGAGCGTTATGGCATTGATAATCTACTGGCGACTAATCCTGAAGTTAAACAAGGTCAATTTACTGGTAAAGTTGAGGGAGAGCCTTGTTTTCAACAAGGAAAGATAACGCATTTGAATAAATGGCTTGAGAAAACTGGCGAAGAGATGTCTGGCGCTTATTTTTACTCAGATTCGCACAATGATTTGCCCATGCTTGAATTAGTAGACAATCCGGTTGTTGTGCACGGAGACGACAAGCTAAAGACTATTGCCAAACAACGAGGCTGGCCAAGTATAGACTGGCGTTAAATAGCAAGCAATAAAAAAACCTCCGTAAAGAGGTTTTTTTTATTGCTTATCTCTTGCGAGTATCATCTTCTTCTATAGGAGAAGATGCAAGGTAAGGATTTACATGTATAAGTGATGATCGCCTGAAGCGGCCTCATCAAAATACATAGCAGCGCCAGCAAATTCAACACCATCGATAAAGTCTTCTTTATCAAAGCCGAACAACTCAACTGTCATTTCACAAGCGATAAACTTAACGTCAAACTCTTGACACATAGAGCGCAACTCTTCAATCTTAGCAACACCATGTTTAGCCATAGTTTTCTTCATCAACCAGGTTACTAAAGATTCAGCGCCAGGAATATTCCATAGAACGTTTGGAATTTTTGGACCAAAATCAATCTTTTGTAACCATTTAGGGCCAAAAGGCATTTTCATTGGCATAGAAGGATTTCCGATTGGAGAAACTCTAAGCTTTGAAGTGTCTTTTAGTAAAAGGTTTAAGCCGTAAAAAGTAAAGAAGATAGTAACTTCTTTGTCCATTGCAACGCCAGTTGAAGCAATAATGAAAGGGGGGAATGCCCAGTCAAAAGTACCCTTAGTGGCGATGATAGTCATTTTGTTGTTATCTGACATAGTTATTCTCCTCTAAAACAATGATGGATTAAACTTTTTCAATCGTGAATACGTACTTTCCGCCATCTTCAGTTGTAGAGATTAGCTTGTTACCAGTTTGGTTACAAAAAGCTTCAATGTCTTTTACTGATCCAGCATCTGTAGAAATTACGTCTAAGATTTTTCCAGCATCCATTTTTGATAATGCTTTCTTAGTTTTTAAAATTGGTAATGGGCAGTTTAAGCCTGATGCATCTAAAGTTTCGTCAGCCATTGTGGACTCCTTTTATTTAAAATTTAGTTAATTAATCTTATCTTTAAGATTAGACAAGTCCGCCTATTTTAGTCGCACACCGTGCAAGAGTCAAATATAATGGAGTCATGATAAAGATTGCACTCGTTTTTTTACATTTGACCGCCAATGCTTATGCACTAAGTTTGCCGAAGGCTAATTTGTCTGAATCATTGCAAGAACAAAAGCAAGGTAATGAATTTTTACAAATCATTTGGGATACCGACAAGGTGATTGCAGATGTTGAAACTCAGGTGTATCTCAAAAAAATCGGCAATGAGATGAGCACTTATAGTGAAGATCCAGCAAAACATGTTGATTTCTTAATGCTGAATGATGCCAGTATCAATGCATTTGCGGGCCCCTATGGTTATATCGGTGTACATACAGGTATGCTGCTGAGTTCAGATTCCGAATCTGAGTTGGCCGGTGTCTTATCTCATGAGTTGTCACATATTACTCAAAATCATTTGGCACGCTTCAGTGAAAAAACTGACAAACAGACTTATATTATGGTGGCAGGCATGTTGGCTGCTGCACTGGTTGATAACTCTAATGCGTCACAAGCTATTGCCGCCTCAACGGTTGCGGGAACAGCGCAGCAAAATATTAATTTCACGCGTGAACATGAGTGGGAGGCAGATAGAATCGGTACCACCATGCTTAGTAAATCTGGTTTTGATCCAAGTGGCATGGCGCATTTTTTTGAAAAACTCAAAGATGATGTCAATGCTCAAGAGTTTTTACGCTCCCACCCATTAAGTATCAATCGAGTTTCTGATGCCATGCAACGTTCAAGTCGACTTACGGGTGATTATCGAGCCGATTCTTTCGAATATCAGAGTATTAAAGCTAGGTTGTATTACCATCAGCATGGGCGAATCAAGCTTGAGAAGGACGAGGCTATTACTTTATACATGCAGGCTTATGACGCTTTTGAAGAGCAAAAATATAATACCGCTCAAGATTATATTGAAGCATTGCTAAAGCAAAATCAAAGTCCATCAAGCCATATTTTAGCCGGTAGAATCTATTCTAAACTTGGGCAATTAGAAACAGCACAACAACATTTTTCAACGATTTTATCTGGTGAATCAGCTGTTTATTATTCTGCCAAGGCTTATTTTGAGAATAAACAAACCCAGCAGGGTATTCATCTTTTAAGGCGCTATTTGAAGAAAAATTCAGGCACTTATCAGTCGCACAAACTGCTGTCATCTTTATATGTGGAAGTGGGCAGCTTGGATCGGGCGCACATTCATAATGCTAAGGCACTGGTCCTTCAAGGCAAGCTAGAGCAGGCTATAGAGCGCTACGAGAGAGCCAAAACAACCACCAGATCACAAGATTTGTTTGATATTATCGGTGTTGAAATCGAGCGCTTAGAAAAGCGCATCGATCTATATAAAGAGCTGCCTTAAATAGTTTTAAGCACTCACTACTTTCACACCATTTGGTGTACCTAGTAGCAATACATTAGCACCACGATTAGCAAATAAGCCGTTGGTTACTACGCCAACAATGCTGTCTAATTTGGTTTCTAGAGCTTTAGCATCAGTAATTTTTAATCCGGTAATGTCTAAAATTTGATTACCATTGTCGGTTGTAAAATCTCTAAGAATGGCTTGGCCACCAATGTCTTTTTCAATAATGCGTTTAACATGATTAGCCGCCATTGGAATCACTTCAACAGGCAGTGGGAACTCACCCATAACAGGCACTAATTTTGACTCATCTGCAATACACACAAAGCTATCAGCTACAGCTGATACAATTTTTTCACGCGTCAGTGCACCACCGCCACCTTTGATAAGATTTAAGCCGTCATCAGACTCATCAGCACCATCGATATAAACAGAAATCTGCTCAACATCGTTTAGATCAAATACCTTAATGCCATGACTTTCTAGGCGCTCTTGAGTTGCAATTGAGCTAGCAACACAACCCACAATATCATCTTTCATTGTGGCTAAAGCATCAATGAAAAAATTAGCCGTTGATCCAGTGCCCACGCCTATAATAGTATCCTTAACAACGTACTTAAGTGCTGCTTGCGCCACGTCGAATTTCATTTCGTCTTGAGTCATAATGTGCTCCAAATTTTTATTTATTCGGTCGATTATACACTGAGACTTTACTCTTATCTATTATGAAAAAAATCATTCTTGCTAGTAACAACAAAGGAAAAATCAGAGAGTTTAACGCCATGTTAGAGGGTGTTTACGAAGTAGTTTCCATGAGCGATATGAACGTAGAAGAAGTGCCAGAAATTGGCCTAACCTTTGTTGAAAATGCACTCATTAAAGCTCGCAATGCATCGGAGCAATCTGGCTTGCCAGCGCTTGCTGATGACTCTGGCATTGTGGTGGATGCACTAAATGGTGCGCCCGGTATTTATTCCGCGCGTTTTGCGGGTAATCATGGCGATGATGAGGCCAATACACAGAAAGTATTGAGAGATATGAGTCAGATTCCAGATGGACAGCGTAGTGCGCGATTTTGGTGTGCCATAGTATTTGTTGAGCATGCGAATGATCCAACACCAATCATTATTCAGCGCGGCTGGGAGGGTGAAATTCTTCGAGAAAAAGCGGGTAAAAACGGCTTTGGCTATGACCCAATTTTTTATGTACCAACTCATTCCAAGGCTTCAGCAGAGCTTTCACCGGAGATTAAAAACACCATTTCGCATCGAGGTAAAGCGTTGCAGGCATTACTAGCAGAGTTAAAAAAATAGATCTAAATGCTAGAATTGCCACCTTTATCACTCTATATTCACTATCCTTGGTGTGTTAAAAAGTGCCCCTATTGCGATTTCAACTCCCATGAAGGCGAGGATAGAGACGGGTATATTTCAGCATTATTAGCAGATCTTGATACTGATTTATCATACGTACAAGGCCGGTCTATTCATTCGATATTTATTGGCGGTGGCACGCCAAGTTTAATGACCGAACAGGACTTATCTCAGTTGTTTAACGGGCTAAAGTCACGCTTGGTTTTTGACAATAATATTGAAATCACACTTGAGACAAACCCAGGCACGTTCGAGATTGAAAAATTTAAAGCCTTTAAAGAAATAGGCATTAATCGTTTGTCAATCGGCGTGCAATCATTTAATAATCAAAACTTACAAGCACTAGGACGTATTCATAATGCATATGAGGCAGGCAAGGCCTGCACCCAGGCAGCAAAGATTTTTGATAATTTCAATATTGACTTAATGTATGGATTGCAAGGGCAATCTATAGATGAGTGTCTGGCTGATTTGCAACAAGCAGTTGATCTAAATCCTACGCATATTTCTTTTTATCAACTGACGATTGAGCCGAACACCTTGTTTTCAAAATTTCCACCCAAGTTGCCGGCTGATGATGATATTTGGACCATGGGAGAGGTTGGTGTTAAGCTATTAGAGTCTCATGGTTTTAATCGTTACGAGGTGTCTGCCTTTGGTAAAAAGCCGTCAAGGCACAATCTAAACTATTGGGAATTTGGCGACTATATTGGCATTGGTGCAGGTGCTCATGGCAAAATTACACTCGCCAAAGATAGCTCAATGATCAGAACGCTTAAATCAAAAGCGCCCAAAGATTACATTCAAAATCGCAAAAAAACCACCGAACATATTGAAAATTTAGCTTTTGAATTTATGCTCAATGCGCTTAGGCTAAAAAATGGATTTGATTCTGTGTTATTTCTCAGTCGCACGGGCCAATCGATGGATGATATTACTAATCAGATTCAGCAAGCAACGACTGCGGGATTATTAAAAGCTCAGGCTGATAAAATTATTCCAACCAAAAAAGGGTATGATTTTTTAAACGATTTGCAGTCATATTTTCTGTGATATAATTTTTTCAATATGAAGACTATTTTCTCTTTAATCTTGTTTATTTTTATGTCTACAGCCCTGGCCGGGTCTGGGGCAGGTAAAACAAATGAAGTGGGCTTTAAGTGTGCGCACGCCAATAATATTGAAAGCAATATGTTGATGGGCGCGCATACTCATGCTGACTGCACACAAAGCTCTGAGATTGACCATGTTGAGATTTTATCTAAAATTATAACACCCAAAATAGCAACCTCTTTTGCCATGCTCGACCCCTCTTATGTGTCAATTACTCTCAAAGTTTCCACACCTCCTCCAATAATTTAACTGCTAGTAAGGTGTTATCAAATCTTGTTTTTAGTTTTGATCATGAATAAGCAAATTTGTAATCCACGCCTGGCTAGAGCTCCTAATTTTTTTAAGAAAGTATAAAAACCAGGCTTAATAATCTTAAGTCAAAAATTATCAGTATATTATTTAATTAAAGGAAAAACAACATGAAGGTATTAATTATTTTATCAAGCGCATTATTTTTAACAGGTTGCTTTGATAATGGCGATACGCCAGTGGCAGCTAAAGATAGCGCTCAATTAGGGCAAGTTACATTTGAAAAAAACTGTGCCTCTTGTCACGGCAAGAGTGGACAAGGGCTTGTTAAAGATTGGAAGCAAAGACAGGCTGATGGCAAATTCCCCGCGCCACCAGTCAATGGGACGGCGCACGCTTGGCACCATTCTCCAAAAGCACTAATGAATACGATTAACAATGGCGGTATTAAACTAGGTGGCTGGATGCCAGGTTTTAAAGATCAATTGAGCGAAGAGGAAAAGCAAGCGGCACTTGATTATATTCATGATCTTTGGCCTGAAGATACTCAAAAAAAATACGATAAACGGTTTAAGTAGCCTTTGCGTGTAACGCCTATTAGGGGTAGTATGAAATTACAAATTGCAATGGAGTAAAGCTATGAATCAAGGGTTTTGGTCATGCAAGCACACTTGGAAGCGTAGTGCTAATAATACCAAATGGTGTTTGATTGGTTGCGCTGTTGGTGATTTTGGTACGATTGCTTTTTTTCAGTTTACCCAGTTCAGTGCAAGTACATTAGTTATTTTTATTTGGGCGACTATTAATGGAATATTGACCAGTATAGCCTTGGAAACCTATATGCTGATTCGCCAGAAAATGCAGACTTACGAAGCATTTAAGATGGCAGTAGGCATGAGTTTAATTTCAATGCTTGCTATGGAATTTGCCATGAATTTGACAGACTACTACCTAACTGGCGGTGCGTTTTTTGTTTGGTGGGTTGTTCCAATCTCTTTATTCTTTGGTTTTATTACGCCGTGGCCTTATAACTATTGGCGCCTAAAAGCACTAGGGAAAGCTTGTCATTGAAGAATATCGATACTGATCGTTGTTGTTGGTAAAATAGC
>JABGQC010000006.1:11103-58056 GCA_018644675.1 Candidatus Thioglobus sp. | reverse complement strand
AAAAATCACCCATATCGGCTTAGAATGGGAATTTGTTACCGCCGCCCATGCCAGGAAGCTTCATTTTTGATAAATCTGGCATGCCAGCAGGCGCGCCTTCGCCACCCTGCATACCTGCCATTTTAGCCATCATTTTTTGCATTTTTCCGCCACCCATTTTTTTCATTTGTTTTTGCATTTTTTCAAATTGCTTAAGCAGTTTATTAACATCTTGAGGTGATGTGCCAGAACCGTTGGCAATACGATTTTTACGAGAGCCTTTAATTAGCTTAATATGAGTGCGCTCTTTTGGTGTCATTGAGTTAATAATGGCCACCATTCTTTTGGTGTCCACCCCACCCATCATTTGATTTTTAACATTTTGTGGGATTTTCCCCATGCCTGGCATTTTATCCATCAAAGCTTCCATGCCACCCATTTGCTCCATCTGCAGCAATTGATCACGCATATCATCCAAATCAAAACGACCTGACACCATTTTTTTGGCCGATTTTTCCGCTTTTTTATGATCAACCTTGCGTGATATTTCCTCCACCAAAGAAAGCACATCGCCCATGCCCAATAAACGAGAAACCACACGATCAGGATGGAACGGCTCTAATGCATCAATCTTTTCACCAACACCTAAAAACTTAATCGGCTTGCCGGTAATGTGGCGAACTGATAATGCTGCACCCCCTCGAGCATCACCATCCGTTTTGGTTAGAATGACACCTGTCAAAGGTAGGCTATCGGCAAAGGCTTTAGCAGTATGTGCCGCATCTTGACCAGTCATTGAATCCACCACAAATAGGGTTTCAATTGGGTTAACTTTGTTTTGCAGGGCTTTAATCTCACCCATCATTTGCTCATCTACATGCAAACGACCTGCAGTGTCCACCAAGAGCACATCGTGGAATTGTTTTTGCGCATGCTTTTTTGCATCTGCTACAATTTTTTCAGGCTTTTGATTAATGTCAGAAGCAAAGAAATCCACCTCTACTTGTTTGGCTAATACTTCTAATTGCTTGATTGCTGCTGGACGATACACATCGGCACTCACTACAAGCACTTTCTTGTTTTCACGTTCTTTTAAATAGCGTGCTAACTTTGCAATTGAAGTGGTTTTACCTGCACCTTGTAAGCCTGCCACCATTACCACTGCTGGTGGCTGAGTTTTAAGATCTAGAGTTTTGTTTTCACCGCCAATAATCTCGGTTAGTTCAGTTTCAACCAGCTTAATAAATGCCTGTGAAGGATTAAGACCTTCACCAACTTTAAGGCCAACTGCTTTATCTTGCACACGATCTAAGAAGGATTTAATCACCTCAAGTGCAACATCTGCCTCGAGTAGTGCACGACGCACTTCACGAATGGCTTCTTTAATATTAGATTCTGAAAGTTTGTTTTTGCCTTGTAAGGCTTTAAAACTATTAGATAGGCGATCGGTTAAATTATCAAACATTATTAAAAATTTTGAATCAAAGTATCGTATTATAGTACCTTGTATTAATTCAGCACGCTAATTATGTTTTTATCTTATTTTGCAATATCGGCCTATATCGCTGCATCCCTATTGCTCATGCGTTTTTTCAGTAAAGACGAGCTAAAACACCCACATCATAAAACCACCTCATTACTCCTTAGTTTTGCCATTATTGCTCAAACACTAACATTTACTAACTTTTGGACAGTTGATGGTGTTGTTTTTGGATTGGCAAATAGCGCCTCTTTTGTTGCTTGGTTAGTGGCGATTTTATTATTTCTCTCTTCTATTTCTAAACCGGTACACGCACTGGGAATTTTGGTTTATCCGTTAGTTGCACTGTCTCTCGCTTTTGGTATTTTGTTTCCAGACACTAGCGATAAACTCATTCCGCTTAGTATTGCTTCACATGTTTTTTTATCGATCACTGCTTACGCTCTTTTAGCACTAGCGGTTTGTCAATCAGTGCTATTAAAGATTCAGGAACGTCATTTACATGCTAAAAAAATCAACACGTTTATCAATAAACTACCTCCGCTACAAACCATGGAAAGACTACTTTTCCAAAGTTTACGTATTGGTTTTTACTTACTAACTTTATCGTTAGCAACTGGCTTTATTTTTATTGATGACTTCTTTGCTCAGCACCTTATGCACAAAACCACTTTATCTATCATTGCTTGGGTGATTTTTGCCACCTTAGTACTTGGACGCCGAGCTTTTGGCTGGCGTGGCAAACAGGCCATCACCGCTACTCAAGTGGGGTTTGGAATTTTAGTGATTGCCTATTATGGCTCTAAGTTTGTTTTAGAAAGACTTTTATCTTAGGTCAACAGATGGTGGTTTTTTTAGTCGATATGTAAGACAGCTAAAAACGCCTCTTGCGGTATATCTACACGACCCACACTACGCATACGCTTTTTACCTTTTTTCTGCTTATCGAGCAATTTACGCTTACGTGACACATCGCCACCATAACACTTTGCGGTAACATTTTTTCTTAGCGCTTTAACATTCGCACGAGAAATGATTTTTACACCAATACACGCTTGAATGGCCACGTCAAACATCTGGCGTGGAATTAGCTCTTTCATCTTTTCAGCCAATTCACGGCCTTTACGTACCGAATCATCACGATGAATAATCAGCGCCAAAGCGTCCACAGGCTCTTGATTGATCATAATGTCTAGACGAATTAAATCAGATTCTTGATAACGATTAAACTGATAATCCATCGAGGCAAAGCCACGTGATACTGATTTAAGCCGATCAAAGAAATCAAGCACCACTTCATTTAGTGGCAATTCATAGATTAACTGCACCTGTCTGCCCATATAGGTAATTGATTTTTGCACACCACGCTTTTCAACACATAGACTAATCACGTTGCCAACAAACTCATCGGTAACTAATATATTGGCGGTGATAATTGGCTCTCTGAATTCGGCAATGGCTTGATTTTCAGGCATTTTAGAGGGGCTGTCAACATGATGAATATTCCCCTTAGTGTCTAAAATTTCATACACAACAGTTGGTGCAGTGGTAATCAGATCAAGATCGTATTCACGCTCTAAGCGCTCTTGCACAATTTCCATATGCAGCAAACCTAAAAATCCAATACGAAAACCAAACCCGAGTGCATCTGAGTTTTCTGGCTCATATTGTAGCGCCGCATCATTAAGGCGAAGTTTAGCTAAAGCATCGCGAAATTTTTCATAGTCTTCGCCAGAAATAGGGAATAAACCTGCAAAAACTCTAGGCTGCACTGGCTTAAAACCTTCCAAAGGCTCCAGTACTGGATTTTTAGCACTGGTAATCGTGTCACCTACTGGCGCGCCATCAATATTTTTAATACTGGCAAGCAGATAACCAACTTCACCAGCTTTTAAACTTTCAGTTTTTTCACGCTTAGGGGTGAATACACCTACCTCATCCACCAAATGTTCATCACCATTAGAGAATATTTTGATTTTGGTTTTTGCCTTAATCTCACCATCAATCACTCGAACAAGAGAAACAACACCTAAATAATTATCAAACCATGAGTCAATAATTAGCGCCTTAATGGGTGACTCTATCTCCCCTTCTGGGGCAGGAATTTTCTCTACAATCTGCTCTAATATATCTTGAATACCAATGCCAGATTTGGCGCTTGCGTGAACTGCTTCAGTTGCTTCGATACCAATTACATCTTCAATTTCTTCAATAACACGATCTGGATCTGCAGCTGGAAGGTCAATTTTGTTTAGCACTGAAACCACCTCTAAACCTTGATCTAGGGCTGTGTAACAATTAGCCACTGTTTGCGCTTCCACACCTTGAGAGGCATCTACAATCAGTAATGCACCCTCACAAGCTGAAAGCGAGCGAGAGACTTCGTATGAAAAATCAACATGTCCAGGGGTGTCAATAAAGTTCAGCTGATAAGTTTGGCCATTATTTGCTTTATAATCCAAAGTCACACTTTGAGATTTAATGGTAATGCCTCGCTCTTTTTCAATATCCATCGAGTCAAGCACTTGAGCAGACATTTCACGATCACTTAAACCGCCACAAAATTGGATAAATCGATCAGCAATGGTTGATTTTCCATGGTCAATATGAGCAATAATTGAAAAATTACGGATGTTCTTCATGGTGGTGATAAAATGAACGTTTTAAACGCTCTATTATACAAGCAATGAATAAAGTTCAATCGATTACCTGTCACGCAACCAGCAATTTAGACGTCAACATTCCAGACCCACAAGGACGCAACATAGTTTTATATTTTTATCCAAAGGACTCCACCCCAGGCTGTACAACAGAAGGCCAAGATTTTAGAGATAATCACCAAGCTTTTGTCGATGCCAATACGGTTATTTATGGGGTTAGCCGTGACAAAATGAAATCTCACGAAAACTTTAAAGCTAAGCAAGATTTTCCTTTTGAACTGATCTCAGACCCAGAAGAAATTTTATGTAATGCTTTTAATGTGATTCAGCTAAAAAAGCTATATGGCAAAGAGTATATGGGCATTGTGCGTTCAACCTTTTTAATTGATGGCGAGGGGAATATTCTTGAGCATTGGGACAAGGTTAAAGTGAAAGGTCATGTTGAAGAAGTTTTACAAAAGGTTAGCACACTATGAGTAATGTAGATTTTGATGAAGTAGATAAGTTTGCCCAGCTAGCCTCTCGCTGGTGGGATAAAAATTCCGAATTTAAACCTTTGCACGATATCAATCCATTGCGACTTGACTATATTAAAGCGCACTGCAACAATACTTTAGTCAATAAAAAAATTCTAGATGTGGGTTGTGGTGGTGGCATTTTAAGTGAGTCTATGAGTGCACAAGGTGCACAGGTAACTGGCATTGATATGGCTGAAGCTGGTCTTGAAGTGGCTAAATTACACTTACTTGAATCTGGATTAGAAGTTGATTATCAAAAAATTCCAGTAGAAGAGTTAGCCAAAACCCACGGCGGTCAATTTGATGTGGTCACTTGTTTAGAAATGCTTGAACACGTACCCGATCCAAGCTCTATTATTAAAGCTTGTGCTGCTTTAGTTAAGCCAGGCGGTCAAGTATTTCTTTCAACCATTAATCGTAATACTAAGTCTTATATATTTGCCATTATTGGGGCCGAATACGTTTTAAAACTCCTGCCCCAAGGAACACACGACTGGGATAAATTCATCCAACCAAGCGAAATGGATGAATACGCCAGACAGGCAAACTTATCTCTCAAAGGCATGATTGGCATGACTTACAATCCGTTTACCAAAGTCTACAAATTAGAAGATGATGTCAGTGTCAACTACCTTTGCCACTACAACAAGGGTTAATATTATTTAACCTAAATCATGGCTTTTTCTATGATTAGGTGTAAACTTTAGGCTAACCACTGATTATCAATAGTCGGCCTATGAAAAAAATTATTGCAACCGCCCTATTATTAACCAATTTATCGGTTTATAGTCTTTCCCCTAATGAAATGTTAGTGATTATTGGCGCGGTCAAATATTACAATGAGCATTGCGCTGGACTCAGTCCGAAAGGCATGCATAAAATGAATAAGGGCTTAAAGCGATTTGACATGGACTCTACCCCAATACATATCCTGGAGCTGAATAATCTAGCTATCTCAGGCTACAAAACTGCCGAAAAGTTTGGGTGCACTGGCACCAAGGATGAAGCTCGCAAGGCTGGTTATGGACACTATATCAACTAAAAAATTAAAAAGTTGTATTGTAATTGTCCGATTTTGATTCTTGAGCTTCGCCAAGCTCCAACACCACAAAAGCCACAGCATTTAGCTTTTCATCCGACAAACTTAAATGAGCCTGCTTAATATTTTTACCCACTAAATATAAACGTAGTTTTTCACTTGGAATAAAGTAAGGTTTACCGCTGTCGTTGTTACGAATAGTTAAATCTTGAAAACTAACAATTTTACCAATACCGGTTCCCAAGGCTTTGGCAAAAGCCTCTTTTGCGGCAAAACGTTTGGCACAGTATGAGGCGCTATCACCCTTATTAGCAAACAGTGATCGCTCATGATCTGATAAAACTCGTCTGACAAACCCTTCTTTGTTCTTACTTAAGATGTGCTCAACTCGCTCGATATTAATAATATCCGTGCCAACGCCGTAAATCATCCTCTAACCTCAAGCATCAAATCTTTCATCTCTTGTGTTGCTTGAGCCAAGCCTACAAACACTGCTCTAGCAATGATTGAATGCCCAATATTAAGCTCTACAACCTCTGGCAATTTTGCAATGGCTGGAGTATTTTCCAACGTTAGTCCGTGCCCAGCATTAACTTGCAAGCCGATTGAATGAGCATACGTTGCCATAGATTTAATTCGCTCTAATTCTTTTTCTTGCTCAACACCACTAGTGTCTGCATAGTGGCCAGTATGCAACTCGATTACTGGTGCGCCAGATTCTTTGGCTGCATCGATTTGGTTTTTTTGTGCGTCAATAAATAATGAAACAATAATTTTTGATTCTGCCAACTGCGCGCAAACATCACTCATTCTAGAGATTTGTCCAGCAACATCTAGTCCGCCTTCGGTTGTAAGCTCTTCACGCTTTTCTGGCACTAGACAACAGTCCTCAGGCTTTATTCTTCCGGCAATGGTGATCATCTCATCTGTAGCCGCCATTTCCAAATTCATTTTAGTAGTGAGTTTTTCTCGAAGAATTTCTACATCAGCATCTTGAATGTGACGCCTATCTTCACGTAAGTGCAAAGTAATACTATCTGCACCAGATTGTTCGCACAATAACGCTCCCTCAATTGGAGAAGGATAGTGGGTACCGCGCGCCTGTCTTAAGGTGGCAATATGATCAATGTTAACGCCTAAATAAATACTCATAATGGGTTATTTGCTAAAGAATAATGCTCGGCTTTGCAAGGGCTTATTGCCCAGCAAAGGGTTTAGTCGCTGACGATTAAGATCTCTACAGGCCTTGAGCTGCTCTAAATCCGGCATGTTATTAATATCATCTGTCAACAACTGGTTAATCGATTTTCCCAATATTTTACCCGCAACACTTCTTGCAAATCCACCTTGATGCTGATATTCATAGGTTGCATCTAGCTGAATTTCATCACCTGCTAAATCGCATGAAAAATCCACACCATAACCCAACTCTTGTAACAACTGATGCTCAAATAAACGCAACAGCCAATGGCTTGATAAAGCCTCAACCGTTGCTAAGTTTTCAATAAAATTTTTATAAATTTCAAATAATTCAAAATGAGGATCTTGCTCATGCAACAATCTTGAGATAAGCTCATTCACATACATGCCCAAAATAAGTCTTTCACCTTTGAGTTGCCTTGGTATGTCATCAGCCTCCCAATGATTCAAACCTTTCAAATCTCCCTTGCCACGATAGGAAATTCTTAAATGTTGAAAAACCTGAATAGGGGTTTTAGAATTCCTAAGCCCTCGACCAACTAGCCTAACTCGACCATGCTCAAGGGTAAAAAAATCCAACAATAGGGAGGAGTCTTTAAAGGCTCGGCGGTGTATTAGAAAGGCTGGAGTTAAATCAACCTTAGTCATATCCTAATGAAGCTAGCGATCTTTTGGAATCTGACCAGCCAGTTGACACCTTAACCCAAAGCCTTAAGAATACTTTTCGCTCTAAAAACCCTTCAATACTATGGCGCGCCTCACTACCAATTTGCTTAAGCATTTCACCCTTATTACCGATGACAATATTTTTTTGAGATTCTTTTTCAACAAAAATACGTGCCGCAATACGTTGCATTTTTCCATCCAACTCATATTGCTCAATCTCTACAGTTAAGTCATACGGCAGCTCATCGTCCAAATGACGCATGAGTTTTTCACGGATAAACTCTGCCACGACAAATTTTTCTGATCTGTCGGTCACAAAGTCAGCATCAAAAATCATTGGTTGTTCGGGCAAATGCTTTAACACTAAAGCTCTTAGTGCACTGGTATCTTTCTTTTGAAATGCAGACAATGGAAATAAATCAGTTGGCTGATATTTTTGTGCGATTTTTTCCAAGAATGGCAAGACCGCTTGAGGCGATGGTAATTTGTCAATTTTGTTAATACACATCACCACCGGCACATCCACCTGAGACACATGCTCTAAAACACGCGCATCTTCTTTTGTCCATTTTCCCGCTTCCACTAGCCACAAAATCATATCAACATCTTTAATACTAGAGCTTGCCGCACGGTTCATATAGGCGTTAATGGCTTTTTTATTACCAATATGCACCCCGGGCGTATCCACAAAGACCATTTGATAATCATCCGTAGTATCAATAGCATGAATACGGTGGCGTGTTGTTTGCGGGCGATGAGAAGTAATAGAAAGTTTTTGCCCAATTAGTTCATTTACTAAGGTTGATTTACCTACGTTAGGTCGGCCAACAACCGCAATAAATCCTGCTTGAAAAGCCATTACTTTATCTCCTTTAATTTTTCTAATAACACCTGAGCACAAGATTGTTCAGCGCGTTTAAGGCTTTTAGCATCTTGGCTGGTTTGAATATTTTGATCTTCTAAAAAACAATTCACTGTAAAAATGGCATTATGATCCTTGCCTACTGTTTTAATTAGCTGGTATTTAGGCAATGCGTTACTACGCTTTTGTAAATACTCTTGGAGCTGAGTTTTAGGGTCCTTGAGTGAATCATTAGGATTGATGTTATTTAATAAATCTTGGAATAAATCCAGAATAACAGTATTAATTGTTTCCAAATCAGAATCTAACAAAATGGCGCCAAAAATTGCCTCAACCGCATCAGCCTGAATGGATTCACGCCGATAGCCGCCACTTTTTAATTCGCCAGATCCCAAAATCAATATATCAGACAAATTTAATGCTACACCAAATTTTGCCAAGGTTTGCCCCCTAACTAAGTGCGATCTCAAGCGCGACAATTTGCCCTCTTCGATATGAGAAAAACGCTTGTACAGCTCTCGTGAAATTACCAATCCCAGAATACTATCGCCCAAAAACTCAAGGCGCTCGTTATTTTTTTTACCCACGCTACGGTGCGTTAACGCGAGTTGCAGTAAAGACAAGTCTTTAAATTGGTAGTTGAGTTTTTGTTGTAATTTTTCCATCTATAATAATGTAATAATAATTTATTACTTAATTTGTATGTTTTGGCAAGAAGACACTAAAGAACAACATTTTACGCTTCCTGAGACTATTCAAGAGGTTAGCTTTAAAATCCAGTCAAAAATATTGCCAATGGATCACAGCTTCTTATTGGCTCAAGCTCTGCTAAAACACCTGCCCTGGCTAGCCGATACGAATGCCGGTATTCATGATATTAGCGTTGCTGATGGTAATGGCTGGGAGCAAAATAAAGAAGGTGGCTTTTACTACCCGTCAAAGCGCTCAAAACTTACCTTGCGTATTAATAAAGACTATTTAAAAGAAGTAGAGTCTATTGTTGGCAAGGTGCTTGATTTGGGCGATTATGAAATTAAAGTGGTTAAACATATCGGTGCCAAACTACTCAGTGACATGCCGGTTTTATTCGCCAAACAAGTTGCTTGCGAAAGCGCCTTAAGCGAAGATGAATTTTTACAATTATGTTTTGAGCAATTAACTGGCTTGGGCATTCAAGTTAAAAAAATGATGGCCGGCTTAGAAAGTAAAATTCAAACAGATACTAGCACCATTCACACCCGATCTTTAATGGTGGCCGATCTTAAAAAAGACGAGTCTGTTTTATTACAAGAAAAAGGCCTGGGAGATCATCGCCTATTGGGTTGTGGTTTATTTATCCCTCAAAAAGGCATTGAAACCATTGAAAGTTAGACTTGCTCTTGCGCCAGACCTAGTTTGGGACTACAATCTTTAATATCTAAATTCTATCCTGGGGAGAGGTTATGCGTTTACTATTTATTACAATTATCTTAATATTTTCATTAAATTCATGGGCACACGAACATGAAAAACAAGGTGAGTATTTAGGCGCTAAAATTGTCGACGAACTGCCCAATTGGTTTAAAGCTACCTTTATGGATTTTTCTGAAGACCTTGAAGAAGCCGCCGATGAAGGCAGGCACGTAATGATTTACTTTCATCAAGACGGCTGCCCTTACTGCGCTAAACTCGTACAAGACAATTTTCATGATGATGATTTAGTCGCGAAATTACAAAAAGATTTTGACGTCATTGAAACCAACATGTGGGGCGATCGTGAACTCACTGATTGGCAAGGTGATGATTACACTGAAAAAGAATTTTCAGCCAAAATGAAAATACAATTCACGCCTACCATTTTATTTTTAAATACCAAAGGCAAAACCTTACTCAGGCTTAATGGCTATCAATCGATTGCTAAAATGCATGCCACGCTTGATTATATCTCTAGCAAGACTTATCTTGATCAATCTTACGCAAGCTACATGAACAGCTTAAAAACAGATAAGGCCGGCACATTAAATGCTCACGCCATTTTTGAGCAAGGCCCACACATGCTTACTCGTAATATACAAATGCCAGCCAGCAAATACCTAGCCGTATTTTTTGAAGAGCCTAATTGCTCTGAATGTGACAATTTTTATCAAACACTCATGCCGCTTAAAGAAACCCAAAGCCATCTTAAGCAAATGCAAGTTGTACGCTTTAATGCACTTTCTGATGAAAAACTCATCACCCCTGCTGGTAAGCGCACAACCGCCAAAGATTGGTTCGAAGATTTAAAACTAACTTATAAGCCCGCCATTGTTTTCTTTGATAAAACTGGCGAAGAAATCATTCGTAAAGATGCTTTTTTTAAGGCTTATCACACCCACGGAATCATGACATACGTCTTAACAGGGGCGTACAAAACTCAGCCAAACTTCCAGCGCTATCTTGAGCACAAATCAGATGTGTTAAGAGAGCAAGGAATTACGGTTGACCTATGGAAATAGTACATTTGCAAAATTTCCGAAATTTTATCTTTATCTAAAAATCAAACACCTGAGTAGGCCCTGCCTACTCACAAAAAATGATAAAAATATCAATTTATATGAAAAATAAGGGGCTTTAGACCTGTTTTTAGATTTAAATTATAAGAAAAACCTTGTTAAATCAGCTAAAAAATCGCCATTCGTAAAATTTCCAAAATTTTTAATCTGGTTAAACTTTTTTCACAAATTCTGATTTAAGCTTCATCGCACCATGACCTGGGATTTTGCAATCAATGTTATGATCACCTTCAACCAGACGAATGTTTTTGACTTTTGTGCCAACTTTAACCGCATTTGAAGTGCCTTTAATTTTTAAATCTTTAATAACGGTTACTGTGTCACCATCAATCAGTACATTACCATTTGCATCTTTAATAATTTCTTCTTGCTCAACAAGATCATCGGCAGAAAATTCGTATGCACACTCTGGACAAATCAAAAGATTGCCATCTTCATAGACATATTCAGAATTACATTTTGGACAATTAGGTAGGCTCATAATTTTTTTTATTTATAAATAATACCTGAGTAGGCCTTGCCTGCTCAGAAAGAAACTAAACGGTAAACGGATATTTAACCGGCGCATGATGTTCATAATCGACCAACTCAAAATCATCCATGGTTACCCAGGTTTCTAGATCTTCCAGGGTTTTGATTTGCGGATTAATCTTTAGTTTTGGCAAAGGTAGTGGTTCACGATCAACTTGCTCATTTTTAAAAGTGTCTACTTGGTTTTCATACAAGTGTACGTTTGATAAATGATGACGCATTTTCTTGGCTTTTTTGCCAGTAATTTGTGCGGTGATCAAAAGCAGGAATGCCACTTGGAAATGATTAAATGGCTGACCGAGTGCATAGTCAGACGAGCGCTGATAGCTCTCTAAATACAAATCATCGCCAAGTAAATTAAAATGATGTGTGTGCATGCACGCAGGTAAACACGCACGATGAATAAGATTTGGGTGATTAAAGGTCATGATTTCGCGTCTGTCATCAATACCTTTGGTTAAATCATCAACAATCTTTTTATATTGATCTAGTGGCTTATCATCTTCAATGCCAGGAAAGGCGCGCCCTATTACTCCATAACACATACCCATATCATCCTCACCTTTACGGTGTGGATTATCTAGCCAGGCTTGGTTATCATTAGCATTAGCATTCCAAGTGTTACAACCAATGGCTCTAAATTGAGCAGCAGAATCATAGCCACGAATATAGCCTAACATTTCAGCAATGGCAGATTTCCAAAAGAGCTTTTTAGTGGTAACAACTGGAACAGTGCCGTTTGACAAATCGTGCTCAAAGGTTGCACCAATAATGGTGAGGGTTTTTTGCCCAGTGCGAGCATTTTCGAGCCACACACCCTCTTCTAAAATTCTCTTACCAATATCTATGTATGCTTTCATGCTTGTCGATTTTTTGATTTGTAAAATAAATAAATACCCAATACTATCATCGGCAAACTGAGTAATTGCCCCATGGTTAGCCAATCAAACGCTAAATAGCCAAGTTGCTCATCGGGCACTCGAACAAACTCAATTATAAATCTAAAGATGCCGTAGAAGATTAAAAATAAAGCTGATACTGACATTAATGGACGAGGTTTATTACTAAATATCCAAAGAATAACGAACAATACCAAGCCTTCTAAGAGTGCTTCGTATAGTTGTGATGGATAACGACTGACACCCTGTTCTTGAATATACATTCCTAATGGGCTGGTCGTCACCTTGCCCCAAAGCTCGCCATTAATAAAATTACCAATTCTGCCAAAGCCCAAACCTAATGGTACCAACGGTGCGACAAAATCCATCGTAACAAAGAAGCTTTTTTTGTATTTTCTATTAAAAAGTGCCATTGCCAATAACACGCCTAAAAATCCGCCGTGGAACGACATACCTCCGCCTTGAATGGCAAAAATAGAGAGTGGATCAGCAACAAAGTTTGGCAAATTGTAAAACAACATATAGCCTAAACGGCCGCCGACTATGACGCCAATAGCGCCATAAAAAATCAGATCTTCGATTTGTTGAGAATTCCAATCGGTTGATTGTTTGGCACGATAATTGGCCAACAAATAGGCCGCCACAAAAGCCAAAAGGTACATCAACCCGTACCAATAGATTTGAGCAAAGCCTAGATCTAGGGCAATCGGATTAATGGTTGGGTAAATCATAAATGATTAAGATGGTGTGCTCGAGGTGATTCGAACACCCGACATTCGGCTTCGGAGGCCGACACTCTATCCAGCTGAGCTACGAGCACATAATTGTGCAAAAGTGTTAAAGCAACTTTGTTTAAATTAAAGATCGTCAGAAGTACAAAATACAGCTTGCATATTGGCGACCAATTTAAGAATTTTTGCGTCTTTTACTTTGCACAAAATTTTGTTGCCATCACGTCTTGATTCAACAATATCCTTAGTTCTAAGAATATCAATGTGTTGAGAAATGTTTGATTGTGAGGAGCCAACCTGTTTAACGATCTCCAATACAGGTAGTTCGTCATTTTTAAGTACACATAAAATTTTAAGGCGCAATGGGTGTGCCATCGCCTTTAAAGCTTTTGTGGCTTTTTCAATGTCTTCTTCTTTCTCTAATAGTGTCATATCACTCATATTTTTCTCGTTTTTTATAATGGCGAATTAAAGTCGACCTAGCATACCGTATACGCCGTATCTTCTCAATTTAATTAACACCATTTTTTGATAGTAGTTGATTAGGCTATCATTATTAAGCACAATGTCTGAAATCTTCCAAGCTTGATTCGCAGTTTGATGGAAAATTATGTTTAAAAACATGCCGTATGAATAGTAGCCATTAACCTTAAGCTTTACTGAGATTGAACCACCAAGAACGGGGCGCGCAGAAATAAACTGAAAAGAAGTAGAGCGCGCTTGTGTCAATCTTGATAATAATGAAGAAATAATGTTTTTCTTAATTTTGTTAGCAAAGTAAGCTTGCTCATCGGCGCCTAAATTTAAATTACTCACTAGCAAAATCTCACTAGCAATATGTTCAAAATCAAATAAAGGGGCAACTTCGGTTTCAATTAGAGTGCTGACTAGCTGTGGAGAATAAGTGGCAACAGTGGTTAATTGGTTAAGTCTAACAATGGCAGTTTGAATGGTTTTAACTGGACCTTCAGGCTTTTGAGACTTTTGGGATGTGTTTTCAACAGCAGACTCTTTTTGAACATTTGACGCCTCTTGTGTATTTTCCAGTGCTTCTTGCGCAAGGCTTAATGTTGATAAAGGCAACAATAAGGCTAATAATATCACATTCAATCTTCTCATTTTTTCTCCATTTAATAAAAACAAAACCAAGTAAAATCTTAAATAATACTACTTGTTTTCACAGTATTATATTTAAACTTTGTATTAGTAAATAACTATATTATGACTTTATTTAATTTTTATAAATCTCCTTTGCTGTTAGCACTTTTTGCTACGCTGTTTTCACTGTCCACCCTTAGCATTGCAAAAACTGCTGCTGAGGAGCAAAAACTTGAGGCCTTCTTTAAAGATCTTGAGGCCTTTACTGTCGTTTTTAGTGATATCAAGCAACTGTATGTTGAAGATGTTGAAAACAAAGACCTATTCAATAACGCTATTAAAGGCATGGTCAGTGGCCTTGATCCTCATTCTGTCTATCTTGAACCTAAAGAGCAAAAAAGCCTTATGGAAAGTGCCTCTGGCAAGTTTGGCGGCTTAGGTATTGTTATTAGTAAAAAAGATGATGGTATTCAAGTAATCTCACCAATTGATGACACGCCCGCTTATAAAGCTGGCATTCAAGCGGGTGATCTAATCATTAAAATTGGCGATAAGCCTGTTCGTGGCATGACTCTGGAAGATGGCGTAGAGTTGATGCGTGGCGAGCCAGGGACTGATGTTCAAATTACCGTTCTGCGAAAAAATCAAAAACCATTTGTGATTGATATTACTCGTGAAATTATTACTATTGTTAGTGTTAAAGGCTATCTACTTGAAAAGAATATTGGCTATGTGCGTATCTCTAGCTTTCAAGGGCCAACAGCAAAACTTCTTAAAGAAACAATTGCTAACTTAGTTGAAAAAAATGATGGCTATCTTGAATCTTTAATTCTTGACTTGCGTAATAATCCTGGCGGCGTGCTTGATGGCGCAGTAGATGTGTCCAACCTATTTATTGATAAAGCTGGCCTAGTGGTTTACACCAAAGGTAGAATTCCTAGCTCAAACTTAAAGTTTAAAACTGAGCGTGGTGATATTATGCTCGGATCGCCAATTGTTGTTTTAATCAATGAAGGCTCAGCCTCTGCATCAGAAATTGTTGCAGGTGCATTACAAGATCACAAACGCGCCATCATTATGGGTAACACCTCTTTTGGTAAAGGCTCTGTGCAAACCATTATTGAACTCGATAAAGGCTACGGCCTTAAAGTGACCACAGCACGCTACTACACGCCTAATGGCCGCTCAATTCAAGCCAAGGGTATTGAGCCAGATATCATGCTAAAAAACATTAGCTTGGAAAATGAAAAGGAAGCCTCTGTTGTTGATATCAAAGAAAATGATTTAAACGGACACTTGGAGCAAGAAGATCCAAGCAAAATGTCTGAGGCAGAGATTATCGAATCACAAGAAGAAAATCAAGCCACCCTTGACAAAGAAACTGTTAAAAAATTAAAGAAAGATTATTTTGTGCATGAGGCTAGCAACTTGCTCAAGGCGCTGACGGTTTTAGGTAAGTAGTTAATGGCAATTACGCTTGCAATTGCAAATCAAAAAGGCGGAGTTGGAAAAACCACAACCGCAGTAAATTTGAGTGCGGCATTAAAAGCGATAAAAAAACGTGTTTTATTAATCGATATTGACCCTCAAGGCAATGCTACTATGGGTTGTGGTGTTGATAAATACTCCCTTGAGAATACGATTTGTGAACTACTTCTCGATGAGTGTAGCATTCACAAAGCCATTGTGCATGTTGATGAATCAGGTATCGATGTGCTGGGCTCAAATACTGATTTAATTGCAGCAGAGGTCGCCCTTTTGCGCACAGATAACTCTGAATTTAAACTCAAAGACGCGATTAATTCAGTAGACAGTCAATATGACTACGTTATTATTGATTGCCCGCCTTCTCTTAATATGCTCACCATTAACGCTTTTACTGCCGCTGATGGTATTATCATCCCTATGCAGTGTGAGTATTATGCTTTAGAGGGTTTGAGCGCATTGATACAAACCATTGAAAAGATTAAAGCCACCACCAACCCAGAGCTTGAAATTACTGGATTGGTAAGAACTATGTATGACACGCGCAACAATCTTTCAAATGAAGTGTCTCTGCAATTGCAACAATATTTCTCGCACAAAGTATTTAAAACCATTGTGCCTAGAAATGTAAAATTAGCAGAAGCACCAAGTTTTGGTCAGGATGCAATTAGCTATGCTAGATCATCAAAGGGTGCAATTTCCTATATCTCTTTAGCCAGTGAAGTGCTAAGAAAAACATCAATGAATTAGAGGTTCTTTTAAATATGGCAAAAATATCAAAACTAGGTCGCGGATTAGACATCTTGCTAGGTCAAGTTGGCAACAACGCTGAAAGTGCAGATGCTGATAATAACCTAAAAATGCTAAATGTTAGCAGCCTTCAGCGTGGCAAGTTTCAACCTAGAGATGATATAGATCCTGAAACACTTAATGAGCTAGCAGCCTCAATCACCTCTCAAGGGGTTATTCAGCCACTGGTTGTTAGAAAAGTCACTTACGATAAGTACGAAATTATTGCGGGTGAGCGTCGCTGGCATGCAGCGCAAATTGCAGGATTAGATGAAGTTCCTGTTATTGTGCGTGAGATTGATGACCAGGTAGCCCTTGCTATTGGTCTAATTGAAAACATTCAGCGTGAATCTTTAACACCACTTGAAGAGGCTAAGGCCTTACAACAACTGATTGAAGATTTTAAAATGACGCACGAAGAAATTTCTAATGTGGTGGGTCGCTCACGCTCAAGTGTGAGCAATCTCATTCGTTTACTGCAACTTGGTGAGGAATCAAAACAACTTCTTGGACAAGGCAAGATTGAAATGGGCCATGCGCGCGCCCTCCTGCCTTTAACAGAAGATGATCAGCTAATGGTTGCCAATCAAGTAGTGGCAAAATCTTTATCTGTGCGTCAAACTGAGGAGTTAGTTAAGCGCGTGCTAAATCCAAAAGTAAAGACTGTTGCCACGATTGAGCCACATATTTCTGAGCTCATGAGCAGTTTATCAAAAACACTTAGCTCTAAAACTGAGATCAAAACAACGGGTGATAAAGGCAAGATTATTATTCACTACAAGTCAGAAGACGAATTAAGCAACATCTTGAAACATATTAATTAGCCTTCTTTAAAGGCTACTGTGTGTTGCTAATCAAAGCCACCGATGCGCTCTAACTTAAGTGAATCATCATAGTGCATCCAAATACCAAAGGCTTTACCAATAATGTATTTTTCTGGCACGAAACCCCAAAAGCGAGAGTCACTACTACGCGAGCGATTATCACCCATAACAAAATAATGCCCCTCTGGAACAACCGCCTTAACAGCGCGAGAAGTTCGACTTGGATCTAACAAAACGTCATGTGGGTTGTTGCCGAGTAACTCCCGTTTATGCTTGAATCCTGTCATCTCTGAGCCGGATTCTACCCCCTGATAATCAGCAAAATTCTCATAAGCAATCTTTTCATCATTGACGCGCAAATGATCATCATGGTAAATAACCGTATCCCCTGGAATACCAACAACACGCTTGATAAAATCGGCACCCTGGTATTTAGAATTTTTTTCGTAATTAGGATATCTAAAAACAACTACATCCCCTCTTTCAGGTTTTTTAAATTCAATCAGTTTTTGATTAAGCACAGGGATGCTAACGCCATAATCAAATTTAGATACCAAAATAAAATCTCCAGTTAATAAAGTTGGCATCATAGAATTGGAAGGAATTCTAAAAGGCTCTACAACAAAACCACGTAGCATAAATACCAATAATAAAACTGGGAAGAATTCAGCTGACCACTGCACTATTTTTGGACGGCCTACGTATTTCTCATTTTTGTTAAAGCGTAAAAATAAAACAAAATATATAAGTTTGGAAAAGCCAGTTTTATTAGGCGTTGCATAGTTTGTGGTGTTAGACTTGTTAAAGAATAATTGATCCAAAGTAACAATCAAAAAGGCACTAATTAAAAATAAAGCTAAATACGAGGAAACATCCCAGGCAAAAAAAGGTGATGCGTTTTCAATTGTCATAATAATATCCGCAGTAAAAAAAAGGTAAAGTAAAACGTTGTTATTATATAATAACTTCTTTTTATAGTTTTTCACATTGGAGGAAATACAATGGCATTAGCAGATTTAGAAAGAGACGCTCACGGTTACTTAGTTGACTTAAACGATTGGAACGAAGATATCGCTCAAGAAATTGCAGCAGAAGAAGGTGTTAATTTAACTGATGATAGCTTTAAGCTGATCAACTTCTTACGCAATGAGTACATTAACAACAATGCTAATCAGCCTAACGAACGCAACATGGTTAAAGGCTTAAAAGCTGACTGGGATGGCAAATTAGGAACTAAAGAGTTATACAACCTTTTCCCTAAAGGTCCTGCTAAGCAAGCGGGTAAAGTTGCAGGTCTTCCAGAGACTAGACGTAAAGGTGGTTACTAAGCATTAAGCTTTTAACTCAATTAAAAAGGCGCTCAATGAGCGCCTTTTTAATGTCCACTACTTTTGTTTATATTTCAATAATACTCATACCAGCCGAATTGGCCAACTCAACAAAATTAGGGAATGAGGTCATGACATTATCCACACCATTAATTTCAATTGGATAATCACATCTTAACGAAGCCACAGCGAACGACATAGAAATACGATGATCATGGTGTGATTCAATCATCCCTGTAGGCTCTTTAAATACACCTCCTTGGATCTTAATACCATCTTCCAGCACTTCATTATCAATGCCTAAAATATCCAGTCCATCCGCCATCACTTGAATACGGTCTGATTCTTTAACGCGTAATTCTTTAGCGCCCGTTAAGATGGTTTCACCAGTTGCACAACTCGCCGCAATAAACACCGCTGGAAATTCATCAATGGCCAGTGGCACAAGCTCTTCAGGAATATGAATGCCGGTAAGTTTTGAGGATTGAATACGAATGTCAGCCAATAGCTCACCGCCAATTTCACGCTCATTGGAGAGTGTTAGATTTGCACCCATGAGTTGTAATATATCAATAACACCCGTTCTTGTTGGATTAATATTAACCCCTAGCAAGGTAATGTCAGCTTTTGGCGCGATTGCTGCCGCCACCATAAAAAAAGCTGATGACGAGATATCACTCGGCACTTGAATCTCAGTTGCTTTTAAATCGCCACCACCTGTTAGGCACATTTGGTTGTCATTAACGCGAACCTTATAACCCAAACCCTTGAGCATGCGCTCAGTATGATCACGCGTTGGTGCCGGCTCTGTTACACAAGTATCACCATCCGCGTACAAACCAGCCAACAAAATACAAGATTTAACTTGTGCCGATGCTACTGGTAAATCGTAATCAATACCTTTTAAAGTTTGCCCGCCAGTAATTTTTAAAGGCGGTTTGCCATCATTACTGTCAATAATTGCACCCATATCACGCAAGGGGTTAATTACTCGATTCATTGGGCGCTTGGATAGCGACTCATCGCCAACCAGCTCACAATCAAATGCTTGCGCTGCAAGAATGCCAGACATTAGCCTGATAGAAGTACCCGAATTGCCTAAATCTAGTGGCCCTTGTGGCTTTTTTAATCCATTAATACCAACACCATGAATGGTTACATTATCACCATCACGCTCAATTTTAACGCCCATAGCCTGGAACGCTTTTAAGGTAGAGAGCGCATCCTCTCCTTCTAAAAAACCACTAACCTTGGTTATGCCATGACTTAATGAACCCAGCATAATGGAGCGATGAGAGATAGACTTGTCTCCAGGGACTTTTAAATTGCCTGACAAACTATTGGCAGGACTTGCAATAAACTTACTCATAATTATATTTTATGGATCCCTTAATCCTTTAACCAGCTATCTCTAGCAGACTTCGCCTCATGAAATACTTGCTCCAGCGCTTCTGATTGTTGGGTTTTAATTAAATTGGCGATTTTATCTAAACTTTTCTGATAACCCTCAATATGCTTGATAATTTGATCAGGGTTATTAATGCAAATATCCCGCCACATAATGGCATCACTCGAAGCGATTCGAGAAAAATCTTTGAAGCCACCTGCTGCATAGTTGCACGCTTGCGGGTTGCTAGAAATTAGGTAATCCATCAGTGAAAAAGCCAGCATATGTGGCAAGTGTGATGTCATGGCTAATAAGTCATCATGCTTGGTTTCGTTCATAATTTCTATTTTTGCACCGACACTCTCCCATAAGTCACTCACGGCAACTACAGACTGAGTATTGGCGTTTTTATCCGGGGTGATAATAACGCGTCTATGATTAAACAAGGATGCATCTGCCGCCTCAATACCGCTTTGCTCTTTGCCGGCAATAGGATGCGCAGGGATGAAATGCTCAGGCATGTGACCAAATACTTGCTTGGCAATTTGAATCACACTACCTTTGGTACTACCAACATCCGTGATAATCATTTGCTCGTTAACATGTGGTTTGATCATTTCTAAAATAGCTTTAAAACTATTAACAGGCGTTGCTATTAATACTAAATCCACATCTTTAAGCGCTTGGGCAATGTCTAGTGAATACTCATCAATCACTTTCAGCTCTTTTGCTTTAGCTAGGTTTTTCTCATCCCTGCCAAAGCCAACAATGGTATTAACCTTATTTGCTTGTTTTAATCCTGCAGCAAACGATCCACCAATCAAACCGACACCAATAATACAAATTTTATTCATCATAATAACGATTTTAACGCATCTAAAAAATCTGAAATTTCTCTTGAAGTGCCGACCGACACTCTTAAATAATTTTTCATTTCAACGGGGCGAACAATAAATCCAAGCTCTAATAATTGCTGATAAAGTATTGGTGCATCCTTAACTTTCACGGCTATAAAATTAGCCGATGACGGAATATAAGATAAGCCTAGCTTTTCAAACCCTTCTGCAAGTTGCTTGAGCCCATTTTTATTGGCAATCACTGAGCGCGCCAAATGAGATTGATCGCCTAAAGCGGCAATCGCCGCTACTTGTGCCACATGGTTGACATTAAATGGCTGACGAATGCGATTAAGATAATCAGCAATTTTTCCACTCGAAACACTGTAACCAACTCGTAAACCTGCTAAGCCATAAGCTTTAGAAAAAGTACGAGTGATGATTAGGTTGCCAAACTCTTTAAGCCAGCCAATTGCCAAATCTGCCTGATCCAAATATTCAATATACGCCTGATCCAATACAACCGTAATAGAGTTAGGCACGCGAGACAAAAATGCATGTAGCGCCTTATCTGTTAATAAAGTGCCTGTTGGATTGTTAGGATTAGCGATAAAAATTAATTTGGTACGCTCTGTGATGGCTAGCAGCATCGCCTCCAAATCATGGCCAAAATTCTTTGCCTTAGTGACAACGGCAGTTGCACCTAAAGCCTGAGTTGATAGCGGATAAACCACAAAAGCATATTCTGAAAAAATCACCTCATCTTTAGGATCACAAACATAAGTCCTGGCAATGAGCTCCAAAATGTCATTTGAGCCATTGCCCAAGGTAATCATCTCTAGCGATATATTAAGGCGCTTAGCAATAGCTTGTTTTAGCTCAAAACCATTGCCATCTGGATAACGGTCCACTTCAACAACTGCTTTTTGCATGGCCTCAAGTGCCTTTTGACCAATGCCTAGTGGATTTTCATTACTGGCCAACTTGACTACGCGACTCAGCCCAAATTCACGTTGCAATTCACTAATTGGCTTGCCACCTTGATACGGGCTCAAGCCTTTGATCGACTCACAAACACTCATAGTACAGCAACAGGATAAGAGCCTAGAATATTGACTTTAAGCACTCTCTTTTCAACCTCTGTTAATGCAGCTTTTACCTTGTCGTCCTCTTGATGACCTTCAATGTCAATCAAAAATAAATACTCCCACTTCACACCAGGAATTGGATGACGTGCTAACTGCATCATATTAATACCTTGCTCTTTAAATGGCTCCAGCAAATCAAATAATGCACCAGACTCGTGTTTAGTAACTACCAAAATAGAGGTTTTATCGTCGCCCGAAGGCGCCACAGACTCTTTACTAAGTATTAAAAACCTGGTTGTGTTGCCAGTTTTATCTTCGATATTCTTAGCAACCCTCTCTAAGCCGTAGAAACTTAAAGCCGCTTCAGAGGCAATTGCCGCAGCGCCCACCTCGTCTTTAACTAATCGAGCAGCTAGCGCATTAGAGGCCACTGCTTTTAGCTGTGCATTTGGATAATGATTGGCAAGCCAACGCTGACACTGATCTAGCGCTTGCTGATGGGCATAAATCGTTTTAATTTCTACTGATTGATCGGCACTCATTAGCTGGTGTTGAATAGAAATTTCCACCTCGCCACAAATCTTAAGATCTTGTGAATAGAGCATATCTACCGTACCGCCAATCACGCCATTGGAAGAATTTTCAATTGGCACCACGCCGTAATGCGCATTACCCTTTTCTACTTGATGAAAAATCTCGTCAATACTAGCACAATCAAGTGTGGAAACCGCATGACCAAAATGCTTGAGTGCCGCCTCTTGGGTAAAGGTACCTTCAGGACCTAAATAAGCAATGTTAAGTGGTTGCTCTAGCGCTAAACAGGCAGACATTATTTCACGAAAAATATGCGCCATATCCTTGCCTTTAAGGGCACTATCGTTACGTTCAATAATTGACCTAAGCACCTGTGCTTCACGCTCAGGACGGTAAAAAACACTATTGTCATCTGATGCTTTTTTAACTTCTGCCACTTCGCCAGCCAACGTTGCACGATCGCCAATTAATGCTTGTACTTTTTTATCTAGTGCGTCAATCTCAACTCGCAACTCTTCTAGTGTTTTTTTACCCATGTTGTTTCTCAAAATCACTCATAAATTCAATTAATGTATTTACACCATCCTCTGGCATGGCGTTATAAATACTGGCGCGCATTCCGCCCACAGACTTATGACCTTTTAACGTTAATAAGTTAGCATTATAAGACTTTTCTAAGAATAGTTGATTAAGACTGTCATCTGCCAAAATAAATGGCACATTCATCGATGAACGATATTTTGGATTAACTGGATTCGAATAAAAATCAGAGCTGTCAATGGCCTGATAAAGCTTGGTAGCTTTGCGTTCATTAACTTCAGCCATGGCTTTAATTCCGCCTTGAGACTTTAACCATTCAAATACACGCCCAGCCACATACCAAGGATAAGTTGCGGGTGTGTTATACATCGAGTCATTATTAGCTTGCGTGGCGTAATCAAACAATACCGGCTGCTTAGCAACCACATCGCCAATTAAGTCCTCGCGAACAATAACAATAGTCAATCCTGAGATGCCAATATTTTTTTGCGCGCCCGCGTAGATCACACCAAACTTTGATACATCAATTTCTCGTGACAAAATACTTGATGACATATCTGCCACAATAGGCATATCCACTTCTGGGATATAGTCAAATTCCAAACCAGCAATGGTTTCATTCGGCGTATAGTGCAAATACGCAGCAGAGTTGTCAATATTCCAATTGGAAAAATCTTCAATATCGGTAAATTTATTAGCCGTGCTATCTGTACAAATATTAACCTTACAATAGCGCTGTGCTTCAGCGATTGCTTTCACTGACCAATGTCCAGTATTGGCATAGTTTGCAACAGTTTTACCACGCAGTAAATTAATTGGAACCATGGAGAATTGAGCCGATGCACCGCCCTGCAAAAATAGCACTTTATAGTTATCTGGGATGCTCATCAAATCGCGCAAATCCTGCTCAGCCTTTTGTGCCACAGCCGTAAAATCAACACCACGATGAGAAATCTCCATCACCGAAGCTTTGGCATTGCCATATTCTACAAGTTCTTCTTGCATTTGGCGCAGTACTGATTTAGGCAAGGCCGCAGGGCCGGCGCTAAAGTTGTAGATTTCACTCATTGATCGCATTCCTTTGAAATTTCAATTTATTTTACTTTAATATCAACTTATATTAAGAATTGATTATAATTTTGCACACTTGATTATGGAAGTGGGTGAGAGTCCCACACTGTCCTCGCAACGGTATTTTTTTCTTAATGAAAAATCAGTCCGATACATGATCTTTTTTTAAAATTTATCACGAAGGATGAAACTCATGAAACTTAAACAACTTTCTATAGCTGCTGCCGTATCAGCACTAACACTCTCAACAGCAACTAATGCAGTCTTAGGCCCTATTCCAATTTATCTAAATCCTATCAAAGTAGATGCTAATCACTTTAACGATCTAGACACCAATGCAACATTTTCTACAGAAATTTACTCATCGAAAGATATTGACAACTCTGGCTCTACTAATCTTTATGACTTTTTAAGTAACAATACATCGATAACTATCACCCCAAGCTCTGGAAATAGATTCTCTCAAAAAATTGATATGCGCGGTTACGGCACAACAAACGGACATCAAAATATTATTATTACTGTAGATGGAATTAGGCTTAATAATCACACGTCATCACAACAAACTATTGGAAATATTATTTTAAACAATATTGATAAAATTGAAATAACCAAAGGTAGTGGCTCAGTTGTCTATGGTGATGGTGCGATGAGTGGCGCTATCCATATCTTTATGAAGGATGCTTATGATTCATATATAGAATTGGAAACTGGAAACTATGGCTTAAGCAATAAATCCATTTCTACAAGCTCACAATCTGATGGATTAAGTGTTAACGCCTCTTTTGAAGCACAAGAAAAAGGTGGCTATGCTATTGCAGACAATACGGGTAATAAAGATTGGGGCAAGCAGACTAATAAAGCTATTAATTTAAATCTCAAGGCAACTAATAACACTCAAATTCAATTATCCTTGGCGGCTAATAATAGTGA
Source organism: Candidatus Thioglobus sp. (assembly GCA_018644675.1). GTDB lineage: Bacteria > Pseudomonadota > Gammaproteobacteria > PS1 > Pseudothioglobaceae > Thioglobus_A. The sequence goes on along the minus strand of JABGQC010000006.1, from coordinate 33,047 downwards.
CTATAGATACGCAGAATATCAAACAATATCACAATTTAACGCTAATCCTTCTCAAAATGGCACTGGAAGAAACTATGCTCATTCAGTTGTTAACTCTAATGAATATTCACTAGGACTTAACACCAATATAAACAGCACGCTATCTTTAAAAGTTACAAGCACAGATGAAGAAAAATCAAGCGAAACAGTATTTTACTGGGGATCTGGTGGCATAAAGAAAGACAAAAAAACGAGTGATTCGATAACCTTAAAATACGCCAATAACAATATAACAATTAATAGTGGATATTCCAAACTATACGGTGAAAGAAAAGGAAAATCATGGGGCTCATCTAGCTTTGATAAGTTAACAACCAAAGACAATGAAGGTTATTTTATTCAAGCCAAACAACTGGTTAACGATACAACCTATGTTGCTGGATTCAGAGATGAAAAAGTAGGCTATTTTTACAACAAAACTTCTGCCACTGGAAATCATAACCTAACAGCCTACAATTTTGGTATTAATAAAAAAATAGATGGCAACTTATCAATGTTCTCTAACTACAATAAGGCATTTCAAGCTTACGATATAAATACTGCATTTAAATATGATTCTGGAATTGGAGATAGCATATTTGATGGATTTATCAAGCCAATGACAAGTAAAACTTTAAATGTTGGACTTGACTACACTAATCAAAATAGTAAAACTAAACTAACATTATTTAGATCTAATTTAAACAATGAAATCTATCTTCACAAACAAAACTCTAGCGACCTTGGAACCAATGCAAACTTAGATAAATCTCATAAAATCGGTATTGAAATAGATACTAAACACATTATCAATCCTAAAGCCACTATTGGCATTAACTATAGCTACATTGATGCAATAATTGATTTTGAAAACGAAACTGAAGACAGGGGGGATTTCAATGGGAAATCATTGCCTGGTGTTTCAAAAAACACTCTTGCTGCAAATGTTAAATTTAAATTAGATAATAAATCAACATTGACTCTCAAACACAAATATAGAGATGAGGCATATGCAGAAGAAGATTTCTCCAATACCAATACAGAGAAAACTAAAGCTTTTAATGCTACAGATTTAAATTACGCTTATAGCCACTCCAAAGATATTAAACTCTCTTTAGACATAGAAAATTTATTCAAAAAGCAGCATGCCACTTTGCTGGGAGATTATAACTCCACCGGAGGAAATGTTGTTTATCCAGCAAGCTACACTAGAAATATTAAGCTGGGATTAACTTATAAATTCTAAACACCTTTAGTCATGGCTTTGTCTTTACCGATTGGCAATAACATTGACTATAATAAAACCATTAACTTTGAATAAATAGGATTTCAAATGACAAATCAAATCAACAAAACCAAAGCAATCTTTGCAGTGTTTATCATGATTATTTTAATGATCGCTACACGCGGTCATGCTAATTGGTTGTCATCATTGGTTCATTTGCCTGACTTTACCATTCCAGCCTTGTTTATCGCTGGCGTGTATTTGCGCAAGTTCTGGGTAGCTTTTGTGATTATTCTAAGTACTATTGCGATTGACAACTACGCTATTGTGCATGAAGGTATTAGCGCCAATTGTATTACCCCTGCTTACAGCGTATTACCCTTTACTTACTACGGAATTTTTTGGGTCGGTAAATATATCAGTAGCTTGAAAATTGATACTAGCATTGTAAAAAATGCATTGGTTGTTATTGCAGCAGTAAGTGCTCAATGGTTGATTGCAACAGCAAGCTATTACTTCTTCACGGCCACTTACGCCAAAACAGGCTGGGCCAATTTCCCAGCTTACGCACAACAATGGTCGCTGGTTGAAATTCCACCAGTACTTTATTGGATGGTGGCAATTTCTATTATCTTTACGCTCAATCATCGCTATTCATTTGCTTCATTTTTCTCTACTCAGAAAAACTAAAACAACTTCATGTCTTCCGATCAATATAAACAGCGCATGCAGCGCAAGAAAGATCATATTGATTCTCGTATAGAAGAAGCAAATATTGACAAAGGCATTATCGTACTACTCACTGGCAACGGCAAAGGCAAATCCTCTTCGGCTTTAGGAATGATTTGTCGAGCATTGGGTTATGATATGAAAGTTGGTATTGCTAAGTTTTTAAAAGGTGAGCAAGATACTGGCGAAGATACATTCTTAGCTAAACAGCCCAATGTTCAAACTGTTTTTATGAAAACCGGCTTTACTTGGGATACCCAGGATAAAGAATATGACACCGTCATGGCGCTTGAAACTTGGAGCGAGGCTGCACAATACTTAACAGATGAGTCGATTGATTTGGTTGTCTTGGATGAACTAACCTATATGATTAGTTACAAGTATCTTGACGAACAACAGATTTTTGACGCATTAAACAATCGCCCAAAAAATCAACACGTGGTGATTACCGGGCGAGCCGCTTCTGAAGGTTTAATGGAAGTTGCCGATACCGTAAGTGAAGTCAAAGATATCAAACATGCTTTTAGAGCGAACATTAAAGCCCAAAAAGGAATTGATCTTTAGTGCGAAAAAAAACCTAAGAATATAAACTCTTAGGCTTTTATTGTTTCAGATAACGGTTAACTGAAATTTATTTTATGCCGTACATCTTGCCATTAACAATCATTCTCCAAACCTTTCCATAAGCAGCATTCTTACTAAGTAATATTGCAGTTGGAGCATAGGCATACTGATACCCTTGAGTAGTACAAGTAATATAAGTATCATCACGGAAATTAATCTCTCTACCAACTTCACACCCTTGAAAAGCAGACTCTACTCTACCGTCTTCGTGTTCAAAACTATCAATTGTTTTAGTGCTCTCGATAGTCCAGCCAACACTCTGCTCCCATGCTGACTCAAAATTTGCAGAAGAAGATACTGAAACCACTACTAATAAAATTCCTAAAATAAATTTATTCATTGCTTACCCTTGTTTAATTTCAAAATTGAATTTAAAAAATTATAACACTCTTATGTGTAGTCAGTGGAATAAAGCGCCAATCAAATATTAAGTATTTTCACTCATATATTGTAAAGCTTGATACAAATACTCCACTGGAACGATCTTTAGCCCTTTAGGCGCTTTTTTTGGTACATTGCCCTTTGGTATGATTGCCACCTTAAAGCCGTGTTTTTGCGCCTCTTGCAAGCGCTCAATCGCATTGTAAACTGGGCGCACTTCACCCGTTAAGCCCACTTCACCAAATGCAATCCAGTCATTTGGAATAACTCGATCTCTAAGGCTAGACATAATTGCCAACATCACCACCAGATCAGAAGCGGTTTCATTAACCTTAATACCACCAACCACATTAACAAAAACATCTTGATCATGTGTGGCCACACCACCATGTTTATGTAACACTGCTAATTGCAAGGCTAGGCGGTTTTGCTCCAAACCAACACTCACACGCTTAGGGTTTCCGCCCGCCTGATCAACCAGAGCTTGTACTTCAATCATCAGCGGACGTGTTGCCTCACGAGTCACCATCACCATTGAACCTGGAGATGGTTTAGCTTGATTAGACAAGAAAATAGCTGATGGGTTTTCAACTTGTTGCAAACCATTTTCACCCATAGCAAATACACTGATCTCATTCACAGCGCCAAAACGATTTTTCACCGCACGAATAATACGATAGCGTCCGCCTGCGTCACCTTCAAAATAAAGCACAGCGTCTACCATGTGTTCTAAGATTCTAGGGCCGGCTAATGCGCCACCCTTGGTAACATGGCCGATCATAAGAAGAATGGTATTAGTTTGTTTAGCAAACTGAGTCAGCTGAGCTGCACAATCCCGCACTTGCGTGACTGAACCTGGTGCAGAAGTAGAACCATCCGTCACCATGGTTTGGATTGAATCAATCACAATAACTTTGGGCTTTACTTCTTTAGCCAGCTTAATGATTTTTTCAAGATGGGTTTCGCTTAAGAGCAAAATATCTTCATGAATACCAAGGCGTATTGCACGATCACTGATTTGTTGTGCCGACTCTTCGCCACTCACATACAAAGTAGTGTCACTCTTATTAATCGCTGCCATGGCTTGCAAAATCAATGTTGATTTGCCAATGCCAGGATCACCACCGATTAATACTACAGAGCCATCTACCAGTCCGCCGCCTAGAGTTCGATCAAGCTCGCTTAAGCCTGTACTTAATCGTGCTCTATGTTCAGACTTGACTTCGGATAAATTTTGAACTTTGGAAGGTGGAAGGTCTTTAAGGCTTTCCGGTTTTGAGGAGGTTGCTTGAGATAAAACAACTTCTTCTAAAGTATTCCAAGCCTTACAATCCAGACACTGGCCCGCCCATTGTGGTTGCGATGAGCCACACTCACGACAAGCAAACTCTACTTTAGTTTTTGCCACTACTTTTTCATGAGCTTTTCAATCTCATTTTTAAAAGCTTCGATATCTTGAAATTGACGATAAACCGATGCAAAGCGAATGTAAGCCACTTCATCTAGTGCTTTTAATTCCTCCATAACCCATTCACCAATTTTGGCTGAAGGCACTTCACGCTCTGCTTGTGTCATAAGTTTGCGAGAAATACGCGCAATGGAAGTTTCAATTTGTGAGGTTTTTACCGGGCGTTTTTCTAGAGCTTTCAATAAGCCAGAACGAAGTTTTTCCTCGCTGAACAGCTCTCGAGATTCATCGCTTTTAATCAGCCGTGGCAAATTAAGGTCAACCGTTTCACGGGTTGAGTAGCGTTCACCACAAGAGGTACATTCACGACGTCTACGCACTTGCGAGCCATCGTCAATCAGGCGCGTATCTAATACTTTGGTGTCGTCAGACTGACAAAATGGACAGCGCATTCTCCCCCTTAAATAATACTACTTGTAAACTGGATGCTTGGCGCAAACCTCAGCAACCTTTACTTTAACCTCATCAATCACTGATTGATTATCAAGCTCATCACAAATATCGCACATCCAAGAAGCAAGGTCACGACACTCAGCTTCACCAAACCCACGCGTGGTCACAGCAGGCGTACCCACACGAATACCACTGGTTACAAATGGCGATTGCGGATCGTTAGGTACTGCATTCATGTTAACGGTGATGTGCGCACTGCCCAAGGCAGCGTCAACTGCTTTACCAGTTAAGCCTTGATCAATAAAACTCACTAAGAATAAATGATCATCTGTACCACCAGATACAACGTCAAAACCACGCTCAATAAAGGTATTAGCCATCGCTTGCGCATTAACTTTAACTTGCTTTTGATAAGCAATGTACTCATCACTCATTGCCTCTTTAAAGCACACCGCTTTGGCTGCAATAATATGCATCAATGGGCCACCTTGAATACCTGGGAAAATCGCCGAATTAAGTTTCTTTTCAATAGCCTCATTAGCTTTGGCCAAGATTAAGCCACCACGAGGGCCGCGCAAGGTTTTATGTGTTGTAGTGGTAGTAACGTCAGCAATGCCTACTGGGGATGGGTACTCACCCGTTGCAATTAAGCCGGCAACGTGCGCCATATCTACCATTAAGTAGGCATCAATTGAGTCTGCAATATCTCTAAATCGTTGCCAATCAACCACGCGCGAGTAAGCTGAAAAACCAGCAATAATCATTTTTGGCTGATGCTCTTTGGCCAACGCTTCTACTTGAGTGTAATCAATCTCGCCAGTGCTTTCATCTAAGCCATACTGAATGGCATTGAAGTTTTTGCCAGAAAAAGAAGGTGCAGCGCCATGAGTAAGATGGCCACCGTGTGCAAGGCTCATACCTAAAATAGTATCACCCGGCACCAATAACGCCTGAAATACTGCGGCGTTAGCTTGGCTTCCAGAATGTGGCTGCACGTTTGCATAATCTGCACCAAACAACTCTTTAGCACGATCAATGGCTAATTGCTCAACCACATCAACATGCTCACAACCACCATAATAACGTTTTCCAGGATAGCCTTCAGCGTACTTATTAGTTAATTGAGAGCCTTGAGCTTCCATCACCGCAGGTGAAGTGTAGTTTTCACTGGCAATCAGCTCAATATGTGCTTCTTGACGTGCCACTTCTGCAACAATCGCATCAGAAATTTCACGATCTGCTTTAGCTAAAGTTTGGGATCTATTAAACATAATTCTCTCCTTTTTTTAATATTTTTACTTAGATTTAAGATGATAATTTTAACTCACAAACAGTAATCTATTGACAAAAGTCAGCGCCTAATTTTAAAAATTTAGGAAATTATTAAAATCAATCAAATACTGCGCCTAAAAGGCTTAAATTTGCTCAAAAAATTAATTAAAAAGGCTGTTTTTTAGCTTTTAAACCTTGTAGCGCCATAAAAACAAACACCTTGGGATGGAGTGATCAAAAATATAGCAAATTTTAATAATTACCTAAAAACGGCTAAACATTAAAAAAGCCGCAAACTAATTGCTCAGTTTGCGGCTTTTATAACAATAATTTATTTAAAAATTATGGCTTCTTAGGCGTTTGGTATGGAACTTCTGTTTGCACTGAATCCCATTCAGTTGTGTAACCAACGTGAAAACCTGCAGGTACTTTACCATCTACAGTTTTTTGAGTTGTTGTAACTCTGAAACCTTCTTTACCCACTACACCTGTAGGAACTGCAGGTCTTTGCATTTGTCCGCTCATAATTTACTCCTAGAAAATCTTAAAGTATCCGCTGTAAAGGTCTACAACTAAAAAACACTTTAAACAATAAAATTTATAATTTGAGCAATTATACAGCGATGTCTATCAATAATCCATTTTTTATCAAAAAATTATCCTAATTTATCTAGATTTATTTTCTCCTGTGTGTACTTATTTGATTAAGTCTGGCAAATTGGACAGTGCTTATCTTTACTAATTTTTACTGTTCTAAAATCAAGATTTAAAGCGTCCATAATCATCAGTTGACCAATCAGTTGATCGCCAAGATTCAACACCACCTTGAGCGCTTGAAGTGCTTGCAACGTTCCCATTACACCTGCAACAGGTGCAAGAATGCCATTTTCTGTACAATTTTCATTATTCTCGCCTTCTTTACTATACAAGCATTGATAGCAAGGCTGATCTGGCTCGTAACCTTTAAAGACCGATAGCTGCCCCTCAAAACGAATAACGGCAGCTGAAACCAGTGCTACTTTTTCCTGCACACACGCAGCATTAATCTTAAATCGCGTCTCAAAATTATCCGTACCATCTAATACTACGTTTGCCATAGATACCCAAGCATTAAGATTGTCTTCATCAAGATTTTTAATCGTGGTTATTTTAATATCTGGATTAATGGCCAACATTTTATCCTTAGCAGAGTCCACTTTATACTTGCCAATATCAGGTGTGTGATGGATCACTTGACGCTGAAGATTAGAGATTTCAACCTTATCAAAATCAGCAATTACCAGATGTCCGACACCTGCTGCTGCCAAATATAGCGCACTGGGCGATCCTAAGCCACCCATGCCGATTAACAACATGGTGGAATCCAATATTTTCTGCTGTCCCTCAACGTCAATTTGGTGCAACATGATTTGGCGAGAATATCTTAATAAATCTTGATCATTCATTAGCACCTCCTTGGGTGAAATATTTATCTAGTTTGGGTGCAATTAACAGTTGGCAATATGATTGCTCAGAATTGTTATTAAAATAGTTTTGATGATACTTTTCTGCTGGATAAAAAACATCCAAAGCACTTACCTCGGTCACAATATCAGCACCCAATATTTGAATATGCTGCCTTGCCAAATCTTTCTGCTTAGCATTTACATAAAACACAGCGGAGCGGTATTGCGTACCTTTGTCATTCCCTTGTTGATTTAGCGTTGTGGCATCGTGCGTGGCAAAAAATACTTTTAATAACTGCTTAAAACTCACCTTGGTTTCATCAAAACTCATCTTCACCACTTCAGCATGCCCTGTTGATCCGGTGCAAATATCTGAGTAGCTAGGGTTTTGAGTAAGCCCATTGCAATAGCCAGACTCCACACCAAGCACGCCATCAATGCGTTGAAAGACTGCTTCAACGCACCAAAAACATCCACCGGCGAAATAAGCTGTTTGCATGTATGATTAAACGATTCATTTTAAAAATAATAGTATAGCCGATGAGCGCCCAAGAAGTTACCGCACAACTCAAATCTTTCGCTACTGCTGAGCGCAAAAAACAAAATGAGTATTATTTTAAAACTGGCGTAGGCCAATATAGTGAGTTTGATCTTTTTATCGGTGTTCGCGTACCTAAAATTCGACAAATTGCCAAGCACTATTTTCGATCTATTACTTACTCAGAAATTGACATACTACTATCCAGCCCCATTCACGAGGTGCGTTACTGTGGTTTAATCATCTTGGTTTACAAATATCAAGCAGGCGATAAAACACCGGTTTTTGATTATTATCTTAGTCGTATTAGCGCCGCTAATAACTGGGATTTGGTTGATTATAGTACACCACAAGTGGTGGGTGACTTCCTCTATCAGAACCCTGCAAAACTACCCTTACTGTTTAAATTTGCAGCATCAACAAATCTATGGGAAAGGCGCATTGCCATTGTGGCAACTTTTGCCTTTATTAAACAAGGTGTTTTTAGCCCTACACTTGATATTAGTAAAATATTATTAACAGACTCTCACGATCTAATCCATAAAGCGGTGGGCTGGATGCTTAGAGAGGTTTATAAAAAAGACCAAAACACCTGCAAAGCCTTCTTGCGAGAAAATTATGCACAACTACCCAGAACTACTTTAAGATATGCCATTGAACGCATGGCTGAAATAGAGCGAAAAGCGTATTTAAAAGGAATTTTTGAACATGTACCAAATTAGTTTTTATGTGCCGGAAGCCGACCTAGAGATTGTGAAAAATGCTATGTTTGACGCTGGTGCTGGGCAGTTTAGTAATTATGAAAGTTGCGCCTGGCAAACCACAGGCATAGGGCAGTTCAAACCGGTCAAAGGCGCCAATCCCACCATTGGTCTACTGGATGAGCTAGAAGCAATAGAAGAGTACAAAGTTGAAATGATGTGCGTTGATGATAATCTTGATCTGGCCATTAAAGCAATGAAATTTGCCCACCCATACGAGCAAGTGGCTTATAGCGTGTTTAAGATGGAGAATCAATAAAATGAATCGACCAGCACCTTATGAACATGGATTTATGCTGAGCTTATTACTCTTAGCCATTGGCGGGCTTATTTGGCTATTCACCCCCTTCTTGCCAGCTTTATTCTTAGCACTTTTAATTGCTATTGCAACCTCATCTCAATACAGCAAACTTAAGCAACGCTGGTCGGCTGCTAGCAGTGCACTGTTAATGACTTTTTTAGTAACTACAATCTTAATCTTGCCACTGAGCTATATTTTGCTAATTAGTGGCCTTGAAGTATCTACACTCATTCAAACCATTAACACCGGATTTAGCCTTGAGAAAAGTCGCCAAATACTTGAGCAAACCCTATCAGGCTTACCTTTTTCTGAGTCAATTAAGCTAACACTTAGCACAACAATCAATAACAATTTAGAGGGAATTTTGCTTAATGTTAAAGATTTTTCTATCGCTGTTTTGGGTAGTATTTTGTCACTATCCTCAGATTTTGTATTCTTTTTGATTGTTAGTGTTTTTGCACTTTACTATTTTTATATTGATGGCAAGAGCATTATTAAACGTCTTAAAAATCTTTCCCCTTTGGAAAATTACTTGGATGATATTTTACTGAAACAATTTTCAAGTCTTTCTATTACACTTGTAGGCAGTGTCTTTAGTATCGCCATTTTACAAGGTGTGGTTTTCTCTATTGCTGTAATGATAGTGGGCTTACCAGTCTTATATTTTGGTATCGCCATGGCGCTTGCTAGCTTTATTCCAGTCTTGGGTGGTTTGATTATCTGGCTACCACTGAGCATTTATCTTTATACTCAAGGACAAACAACAGACGCATTAATCATTGTTTTATTTGGCGCGCTATTCATTGGCACTATTATTGATAACTTCATCAGACCATTAATCATTCAAAAATTCACTAAAACCGCTCATCAATCTAGCGCTCTTGATCACACACTAATCACGGTATTATCAACACTGGCCGGTATCATTCAATTTGGTATTTTAGGTTTGTTTATTGGGCCTATTATTGCTGCAATGGCCATTAGCATCTTTGATGTCTATGCCATTAAATACGCCGACTCATTAGATCAGCGCTAAACAGCAGTCTAGCGATAAAATCGTAATTAGGTATAATACGGCTCTTTAATTTACAAACAGAGTCCACATGCTAAATAAGTTAGTTGAATATATTAAAAATAACCATCCAGATACCAATATTGATGCCTATTTAGATGCTAAATATATTCAGCTCAATAATACTCAACTAAAGCAAATTGCTGATGCACTAGAAAGTGGTGAGCTAACCACTAGCCCAGCTTCAAGTTGCGGTGCTAATCACTTTATTTTTCATTTTGGCAATACTCTCATTCTGTTGCAAAAAGACACGACAGAATCTAATGCGGTATATACAGCTGAGCTTGCTTGGGAAACTGATTTTTTATCCGTTAGATCGGTGAGAGACAAAGCCAAAGGCTTTTATTTTATCAATTTTGAACTTGATGAAGACTACCAAACAACCTTGCTAGATACGCAAAAGATTATTGAAGGACATGTTAATAATTCTGAAAAAAATCAGCAGATTGTTGACAAGGTTATGCCGGTTTTAAAGGGTTTTATGAACGCTATTAGTGATTAACTAACCCGCTTGGGTAAGTTTTTTGAGCTTGGGTCCTGCTTTAAAGCTCACCACTTTACGAGCTGATATTTCTACCGATTCACCTGTTTTAGGATTTCTACCAGGGCGAGCTGCTTTTTCTCTAGTCATAAAATTACCAAAACTAGATAACTTAACTTCTTCGCCTGAGGCAAGTGTGGCTTGAATCTGATTAAAAAAATCATTGGTTAATTGCAAAGCTTGTGCGTGCGACATACCTACTTCACGCACCAGCTCATCAGCAATGTCTTTTTTACTAAGCGACATTATCGAAGTGTGGCTGAAAATTGATCTTTCATTACAGCCAATACTTCATCTACTTTTGCATTTACCTCATCATCCGCTAGCGTTCCTTCTAATGACTGATAGACTAAATTAAGTGCAACACTCTTCTTGCCAGGCTCAACATGCTCGCCTTCATAAACATCAAACAAGCTAACACCAACAAAATGCTCTTGAGCTAGCTTATTAATTGCATTTGTTAAATGAGCAACCGAAGTTGTTTGATCTACCACTAAAGCAATATCTCGCTGTGCTTGTTGGTATGAAGAGAAAGGCTGATATTTAGCAATTTTTCCAGACAAGGCTACTGCTAAATCTAGCTCATACAAATAACATTTAGGCAATGACAATTCTTTTTGTACTACTGGCGATAAAGCACCAATCCAGCCTACATGTTTACCATCTAGGCTAATTTTAGCGCTCTGGCCTTTTTGCAAGGCTGGATGCTCAGCCGCTTCAAAATCAAATGTTGCCAAAGTGAAGCTTAGAATTGACTCAAGATCGGCTTTAGCATCAAAGAAATCAAGCGCTTGAGTCTCACCTGACCACTGTGCATTAAAACGATTTCCAGATACAATGCCGGCTAATTTGTTAGACTGCTCATCTGCCTTTACACCATCAAAACATAGGCCAATTTCGAAGAATTTGGCATCCGTATGGCCACGTCTTTGATTAGATTCAACCGTTTGTAACAACCCAGCCCAAAGCGAAGAACGCATGGTTGACATGTCTGCAGAAATTGGATTTGAAAGGCTAATTTTTTTAGCTGATGGATCAATTAATTGTTGGTGCTTTTCAGAGATAAAACTATAGGTAATTACCTCTTGATAACCTCGACTCACTAAAGCTTGCATAACATCATACTTATCAACTTGCGCTTCTTTGATGACATTGATATTAGCATCTAATGATAGCTTTTGCACTGGGAGTTTGTCATAGCCATATAGTCTGGCCAACTCTTCAATTAAGTCTGCAGGAATACGAATATCAAATCTAAAGCTTGGCGGAATAATTGTCCAAGAATCAGTGGTTTTATCGCTTATTTCAAAATCAAGGTTGATAAATTTTTCTTCAATCCAGCCGCTTTCTAACTCAAAGCCCAAAACCTGCTGGATTTTGGCTTTGGTAATAGTAATGGGTGACAATACAGGTAATGCTGATTCGTCAATACTAGAAGTAATATCACTCACTTCACCACAATTCTTTTCAATACCCCCTTGAGGGGTGCAAATCTCAACAACCAATTGCGCCGCACGATCAAGTGCTAGCTCAGTAATGTTAAAGTCAACGCCACGCTCAAAACGTAGTGATGACTCGGTATGCAAACCATAATTTCTAGCCTTTCCAGCAAGCGACACCGGCTCAAAAAATGCGCTTTCTAATAAAATATCTGTAGTGGTTGTTTGCGTAGAACTCGCTTCTCCACCCATTACACCTGCAATAGCCAATACAGAACTCTCATCGGCAATTACCAATGTGTCTGGTTTTAACTCAACCGTTGAATCATTTAATAGTTCAAGTGTTTCACCAGCATGTGCGTTTCTAACCTCAATCGATCCATTAATTCTAGACAAGTCAAATGCATGCATTGGCTGGCCTAGCTCCATGAGTACGTAGTTAGTAATATCAACAACAGGTGAGTGAATCGCTTGACCCGAACGAGTTAGTTTGTCTGCCATCCATTTAGGTGTTTGAACTGTATTATCAATACCCTTAATAGATCGGGTTAAATATTTAGGGCAAGCCTTTGTATTGCTAACACGAGTAGAAACACTTGAGGCGCCCTTTGTCTTAACCTCTATCTCAGGCATCACAAATGCCATATTGTAGTTTGCACTAACCTCGCGCGCCACACCCAAAACTGAGAAACAATCGCCACGATTAGGTGTAATATCCAATTCAATAATATTATCATCAAGATCGAGATATTCTCTAATATTTTGACCAATTGGCGCTTCATTATCAAGCTCAGCAATACCATCTGATGAATCACTCAAGCCTAATTCTGAATCAGAACAAATCATGCCGAACGACTCAACACCACGCAATTTGGCTTTTTTAATTTTAAAATCACCCGGTAGTTTGGCTCCCACTAGGGCGGCCATTACTTTAAGGCCCGTGCGCACATTTTTAGCACCACAAATAATTTGCACATTCTCAGCTTCGCCTACATCAACCTGGCATAAATTAAGCTTGTCTGCATCTGGATGTTTTTCACAACTCACTACATGACCCACAACCACCTTACTAAAAGCTGGTGCAACAGTATCAATACCATCAACCTCCAGACCAGCCATTGTTAATTGTTCAGCTAGTACCTTGTCAGTAACAACAGGAGAAATCCACTCACGCAACCACGATGTTGAAATATTCATATGCTTAGTTAAATTGTTTTAGAAAACGAATATCGTTTTCAAAGAAAAGACGTAAATCGTTAACACCATAGCGCAACATTGCTAAACGCTCCACGCCCATACCAAAAGCTAGGCCGGTGAACTCTTCAGCATCTACATTGACTGAATTCAAAACATTTGGATGCACAACACCACAACCCAATACTTCTAGCCAGCCTGTTTTTTTGCACACACGACAACCTTCGCCACCACAGATAACACACTCAATATCTGCTTCAGCTGAAGGCTCAGTAAATGGAAAATATGATGGACGAAAACGCACCTGAAGATCTTCTTTTTCAAAATAAGCGCGCAAGAAGTCAATTAACAACCCCTTAAGCTGCGCAAAATTTGCGTTTCTATCAACAATCAAACCTTCTACTTGATGAAACATTGGCGTGTGTGTAATATCTGAATCACAGCGATATACACGACCAGGTGCAATAATTCGAACCGGTGGCTTTTGCTTTTCAAGGGTGCGAATTTGCACCGGAGAAGTGTGTGTTCTAAGTACTGTACTACCATCAAAATAAAAGGTATCGTGCATGGCACGAGCCGGATGATGCTCAGGAATATTAAGTGCGGTGAAGTTATGAAAATCGTCTTCAATTTCAGGGCCAGTTGCCACTTCAAAGCCGTTTTTAGCAAAGAGTGACTGAATGCGCTTTAAGGTAATGGTGACCGGATGCAAGCCACCCATTTGCGCATTGCGACCTGGAAGAGAAACATCTACCTGCTCTTCTAAAAGACGCTTTTCTAATTCGATTGTTTCTAAATGATTTTTTCTATCTGTAAGCCACGTCTGTACCTCTACTTTAGCCTGGTTAATGGCTTCACCCATTTTAGGTCGCTCTTCTTTTGAGAGTTTACCCAGGCCTTTTAGAAGTGCTGTTAGTTCACCTTTTTTACCCAAAAATGTAACTCGAATTTCATCAAGTGCTTTTAAGTCTTGCGCATCAGCAATGGCTGAATTTGCTTTTTCAAGAATTGGTTTAATCATTTAATTTAAAACACCTTTAAGAATCCATGAAGAGTTACAAATTTTACTACTAAAATCTATCATGAATTTTTAAAGATGTTGCTTGTAATTTGGTATGAAAAAAGCCATGATAAATCATGGCTTTTATTTGGGCTATTTAGCTGCTTTAGCTATAGCCTCTTTTGCTTGATCCGCAATCTTGGCGAATGCAGCTTTATCAAAAATTGCAATATCTGATAAAACTTTACGATCAATCTCAATGCCTGCTTTATTTAAGCCATCAATTAATCTTGAATAGCTTAAACCACAATTACGAGCTTCTGCGTTAATACGCACAATCCAAAGACGACGAAACTGACGACGCTTTTGACGACGGTCACGGTATGCATATTGACCCGCTTTAATTACCGCTTGCTTAGCAACACGATACACTTTAGAACGTGCACCGTAATAGCCTTTAGCCTTCTTTAAAATTTTCTTATGTCTTGCGTGCGCTTGCACACCTCTTGATACTCTTGCCATTTTTTATTCTCCTTAACTATACGGTAACATTCTACGAACCATTGGTACATCTACCTTCTCTACTGTATCAGGCGCACGTAAACCACGTTTTCTTGAAGTACTCTTTTTAGTCAGGATATGACGCAAGTGAGAGTGTTTACACTTGTAACCGCCCTTTGCGGTTTTCTTGAAGCGCTTTGCAGCACCTCTATTGGTTTTTAACTTTGGCATAATTTACTCCTTGTCCTTTGGACATATTTGTTATTCATATGAATAACTTATTATAAAACTGAAGAGTAACAAGGTACTAAGCTAGACAAGTCATTCAATTACTTGTTGTACATCTAGGCACAACAAGGCTGAATAACAGCATAACTTAGCGCATCATTACTTCTTCTTAGATTTGGGAGCCAGCATCATGCCTAGCTGGCGACCCTCCATCTTTGCCTTTTGTTCTACATTGGCAAATTCTTCTGTATCTTTCTCAATTCTGTCGAGCATTTCCATGCCCAGTTCTCTGTGTTGCATTTCACGACCACGGAACCAAATACTTACTTTAACCTTATCACCATTATCTAAAAATTTAACCAAATTTCTAAATTTAATTTGGTAGTCACCTTCTTCAGTACCTGGGCGATATTTAATGGTTTTAACTTGGGTTTTCTTTTGTTTCTTTTTAGCTTCTTTCTTTTGCTGCTTTAATTCATAAAGATACTTACCAAAATCCATGATCTTACAAACTGGTGGCTCCGCATTTGGAGAAACCTCAACTAAATCTAAGTTTGCTTCTTTAGCTTTTTGCTTTGCCTCGTTAGTATCAACAATACCAACTTGTCCGCCTTTTTCGTCAATTAATCGAACTTCTGAAACTCTAATATAATCGTTAACTCGAGTTTTGTTCTTATTACTTGGTTTTTTAATAATTATCCCTCTATTGTTTCTTTTTGTACCAGTTCTACAAACGCTTCAATTGACATAGAACCTAAGTCCTCACCACCACGTTTGCGTACTGAAATTTCGTTATTTTCCATTTCACGTTTACCCGCCACTAAAATATACGGATAACGTTGCATGGAATGCTCGCGTATTTTAAAGCCTATCTTCTCATTACGCAAGTCTGAAATCACCCTAAGCCCTTGTTTTTTTAACTTTTTGTTAACTTCTTTAACAAAATCAAGCTGTTTTTCGGAAATATTTAAAACAACTGCCTGAATTGGCGCCAACCAAGATGGAAATGCACCTTCGTAATGTTCGATCAAAATTCCCACAAATCGCTCTAGCGAACCCACAATTGCACGGTGCAACATAACGGGTGTTTGTTTGGAATTATCTTGAGCAATATAATTCGCATCCAAGCGCTCTGGCATTGAGAAATCAACCTGCAAAGTGCCACACTGCCATTCACGATCTAAGCAATCTTTAAGTACAAATTCAATTTTAGGGCCGTAGAATGCACCTTCTCCCTCTTGAAGATCCCACTTAATACCTTTAGCGTCCAATGCTTCAGCAAGTGCCGCTTCTGCTCGATCCCAAACTTCATCCGAACCCACGCGCTTTTCAGGGCGAGTTGAAAGTTTAATATCAACATTATCAAAACCAAAATGTTTGTAAACATCAAAAGTTAAATCAATAAAGTTTGATACTTCTGATTGAATCTGATCAGCACGACAAAAAATATGCCCGTCATCTTGTACAAAATTACGCACACGCATAATGCCGTGAAGCGTGCCAGACGGCTCATTACGATGACAAGATCCAAACTCAGCAAGACGCAATGGCAAATCTCTATACGACTTAAGGCCTTGGTTATAAATCTGAATATGTGCCGGGCAATTCATTGGCTTCACCGCATAATCACGATTTTCACTATTGGTAGTAAACATCGCATCACCAAACTTATCCCAGTGGCCAGACTTTTCCCAAAGTGTTCTGTCAATTAGCTGTGGCGTGTGCACTTCTTTATAGTCGTTATCTCTAAATACAACACGCATATATTGCTCAACAATCTGATACAACGTCCAGCCTTTCTCATGCCAAAACACCATGCCAGGCGCTTCTTCTTGCATATGAAACAGATCTTGAGTTTTTCCAATTTTTCGATGGTCGCGTTTTTCTGCTTCTTCTAAGCGGTGAAGATGCGCCTCTAAATCTTCTTTAGTTGCCCACGCTGTACCGTAAACACGTTGCAACATTTCATTGTTACTATCACCACGCCAATAGGCACCGGCAAGCTTCATCAGTTTGAAAGCTTTAAGTCTTGAGGTTGATGGCACGTGCGGACCGCGACACAAATCAATAAAATCACCTTGCTTATAAAGCGACAGTGTTTGATCTGCAGGAATAGATTCAATAATCTCAGCCTTGTAATGCTCACCCTTGGCTTTAAAGAACTCAACTGCCTCATCACGACTCATCTCGCTGCGTTCAATCTTAAGACTCTGCTTTACCAATTTTTTCATGTTTTTTTCAATCTTGGCTAGATCGCCTTCTGAAAAACCATCTTTATAAGCAAAATCATAAAAGAAACCATTATCAATAACAGGGCCAATGGTTACTTGCGCCTCAGGATAAAGCATTTGTGTGGCTTGTGCCAAAAGGTGTGCCGTAGAATGACGAATCACTTCCAAGCCTTCTTCATCTTTTGCAGTGATAATTGAAACGCTCGCATCTGACTCAATCAAGTAAGAGGCATCTACCATCTCGCCATCTACCTTGCCTGCAAGGGTGGCTTTTGCCAGCCCAGAGCCAATCGACTTGGCCACTTCAAAGACAGTTAACGCTTGGTCAAAAGATTTTTCAGTTCCATCAGGAAGAGTGATAATTGGCATGATAAAAATATCAAAAAATAAAAGCGTCTATTTTACCTTGCTATCATCAACATTTAAGTTGTTATTTAATACACCTGTTACAATCATTTTGGCAGTTTTTAAATCTCAAATACATCTATAAATTGGCTGAATGCTGTGATTAACAAAATTTGCTAAATTTTTCTTGATTACTAATACTTGAACGCCTGCTCAAGAAAAAACCAATCAAAAACCTTTAAATTAAGTGTTTTTATGGTTATTTAAGACATCAAATATGAATTATTTGGATTTTTTAAGTAAAAAAAATACACCAAAAGTGCGATTTACGTAATTTCGGAAATTTTAAGTCTGATTAGGCAGGATTAATTTGCTCAACCATGAGCTGTAAGGATGTATTGCCTCGCCAAATGTTGATCGATAGCTTGTAAGCCGCTTTGACACGGGTTGATTCAAGCGGTGCTTGAAAAAAAGCAATGGCATCATGCACTTGAGCATCACCCTTAAGCTTAAGTCGACACTTCAAGTGTTTTTCGCCAACGACTTTTTGATCGACTACATCGAACTCACCAAAAAAGATAGGCTCCTCAAACCCTTGCCCCCAAGGTCCTGCTTGTTTGAGAATTTCTGCATTTTTTAGTGAAATGTCAAACGACTCTAGCTCGCCATCGGTTAATAATTCTACTGTTGGGATTTTACTATTTAAGTGCGTTTTAATGGCATCGTGAAAAGCTCTTTTGAAAGCGTAAAACTCTTCTAATTTAATGCTTAGCCCTGCTGCCATCGCATGACCGCCAAATTTTAGAATTAAACCAGGATTGTTTCGATCAACCAAATCCAGTAAATCTTTAATATGCACACTAGGAATGGAACGGATAGAGCCTTTGAGAAAATTGCCAGATTTTGCAAACACGGCCACTGGGCAATGGTAATCTTCTTTAAGTTTGCCTGCTACAATACCAACAATGCCTTCATGCCAGCTTGGATCAAACAAACTTAGGGCAAATTTGCCTTCACCCACTTCTTGAGTGTCAACAATCGCTTGCGCTTCATCTTGAATGCGAGTTTGTTCTTCTTTGCGTTTTTGGTTGAATGTTTCAAGCTCCTGAGCGTAACGCCTAGCATCATTCATATCATCCGTTAATAAGCATTTAATACCGCGAGAAATATCGCTCAAACGCCCCGCCGCATTAAGACGCGGGCCCACGGCAAAGCCTAAATCGCTAGCTTGTAAAGTTTGCGCTTGCCTGTTGGCGATTTCCAGTAGTGCTAAGATTCCAGGAGTGCATTGTTTGGCCTGAATACGCTTAATACCTTGATCGATCAAAATACGATTATTTTGATCAAGCTTAACCACGTCAGCCACTGTGCCCAGTGCAACTAAATCTAGCACTGTACGCAGATCTGGCAATGGAATGCTATACTTGGAAAAATATTGTATTTTATTAAGATGAGTTTTTAGCGCTGAAAATAGATAAAAACACACACCAACGCCAGCTAGATTTTTACTTAAAAATTCACAACCTTTAAGGTTGGGATTAATAATAGCGTCTGCCTCAGGCAGGTTTTCACTAGGTAGATGATGATCAGTGATGATAACCTGAATATTGTTTTCTTTGGCTAGCTTGGCGCCATCGAAGCTTGATATTCCATTGTCAACTGTAATAATGAGATCGGGCTGCTTTTCTTTAATCGCTAACCTGACAATTTCAGGCGATAGTCCGTAGCCATGCTCAAACCGATTGGGTACCAAAAAATCAACATATTTAGCACCCATCAACCGCAGGGATTTAACCGCCACCACCGACGCAGTTGCGCCGTCGCAGTCAAAGTCACCAATGATTAAAATATTTTTTTGCTCTAGCAAGGCTTTTTCAAGTATTGATAAGGCTTGATCTAATTGGTCAAAATTAGGGGTGAGTAAATTTGATAAACCTAACGATAATTGCGCCTCACTAACGCTGCGTGCCGCATAAATTTTTTTTAAAAAAATGGGGATATCTTCTGAATATGACTCCAGCAAGACTTGGTCAAATTCTCTAGTTAGCATCTGTCACTAGACGAATATAAGCATCAAATGATTTATCTGAACTCTTTGAGCCACCATAAAAAAATGGCACATCAACAGCGATTTGAGTATTCACTTGATTTGAGCTCCAATAGGATTTAAGCTGAGTATTTGGAAAATAGGCTTGATTAATGAGCAGATCTTCATCGCCATACACCAATATCGTTCTAAGCTCAGCCTCGGTGGGTAGGCGCCATTGTGTTTGCTTGCAAAGATTAATTTTATTAATCTGCTTGATATAGGATTGAGTATTACAAGTTTCTGCCCAGTGGCAATTGTGCGAATAATCGCCATTTTTGGTGCCAGTTTTTCCATCAAACCAGGTGTAAGTATTATTGGTGTTTTGCAATCCTTTTTCTTTTAACTTAACTTCCCAAACTAATTTTGATCGGTCATCCAACACACAGCGATGATCAAGATTTTTTTGATTTAATATATCGCCCTGATCAGACACTTTAAACAACTGTGCATTTGCAGCATTTGTAGTGATTATTGATATAAAAAATATAAAGCTAAATTTCATGAGTAATTAATTGGGTAATTCTTTTGGCACTTTCTGGTGCCATATTTAAGCCATTACGAAAATGGCCAGTATTTAGATAAACATTGTTAAATTGATCATACCTTCCCAGCATTACTTTGGAAGACTTGCTCGCTGGGCGGAATCCTGACCAATGGCACTCCACCTTAGATTTTGCCAACACTTCAAATCTCTGAGAGGCGAAATCATGCAAATCTTGGCGGGTTTGTTCATCAGTAGATCGATCAAAGCCAACATTTTGCATGGTTGATCCAACAAGTATACGCCCATCTTTTCTTGGAATAATATATCGACCCTGGTCAAGTACAATATTTGTAACCACTGATGGATCAGACTTAAGCACAATCATTTGTCCTTTCATTGGAAACACCCTCTCCTTAAGCGAGAGCCACTCTGAACTCCAAGCGCCTGAGCAAACCACAATATAATCAGATAAATAGTCTTGTTGATTGGTTTTAACCCCAGTTGCATAACCATTCGAGCTTAATAATCCTTCAACCCTCGTTTGCTCAATAATAGTAACGCCTTTATTGATAATATCTGCTTTAAGTGCTTTTAATAACCTTGGGTTGCGCACTTGGGCAATATCAGCAAACAAAGCACCTCGAGCATGAGGTTGATAATCTAGACGGTATTTTTGCATCCAGATTTTTGCTTCAGGCGTATTAAACTCATCCATCATCAACAACCCTGATTTTAAATATTCAGGATCAAGCCCTGTATCTTCAAGGATTTGGTCGCAAAGCTGTTCATAAACTACTTGAGAGGCAATGCTTAATTCATTGGTTAAATCGTCATATTTCCAGGGATAGAGCGGTGAAATAATACCGCCACCAGCCCAAGAGGACTCTTGTGCACATTGTTGTTGGTCAAGTAAAGTAACTTTGGCGCCAGCAAGTGCGAGCGAACGCGCTGTCATCATACCAATAACACCGCCACCAATTACCAAACAATCACTCATTATTCGACCTTTTGTTATTTTTTAAATCAGTCAAAATCAACAAAACAACACCCGCACTTATCGCCATATCAGCCACATTAAATACTGGGAAATAAAACGTCTGATAATGAAAATCGATAAAATCGATAACAAAACCAAGAGCTGCCCGATCAATCAAATTACCCACTGCGCCAGATAATATTAAGCTTAACGCCAGAAGTTTAAACACTTGTTGTTTGGTTGTTTTTGCCATCCAAATAGCAATAGCCAAACTAGCAATAGATGACACCATGACTAGGAAATACTGCTGCCAACCATCTTCATTAGCCAAAAAACTAAATGCAGCGCCATAGTTATGCACATGAGAAAAACTTAAAAAAGAAGTGACTTCTAGTGATTCATTCGGCTTTAGATAACCATATATCAACAGTTTGGTTAATTGATCAACAATAATCAATAATAAAACCAAAAAATACCATTTAGCGTGAATCATGCTTTATTAGGATTGTATTTAATAATAGTAACAATAGGTACTACAAAACCAATAACAATCACCACCCAAAGCAAGCTACCTAGTTCTGTGTAATTTTGCGCGGTGGTTACCACACCATCAGTCACTATTTCACGACTAACAACAAACACCTTATTTAAATATTTTGTGAACAAGCCGCCTGCAGAAAGTGCAATAT
>JABGQC010000006.1:0-11003 GCA_018644675.1 Candidatus Thioglobus sp. | reverse complement strand
GTTAGCATTAGCACCTGAGCGATATAATCAAATGGGGAAGCCATTGCAGTATCCACTAGGGCCACTGTGCGCGCATCAAAGCCAAGCATGGTGTGAATGTCATAATACATCGCCACAATTGGCATCGACAACAGCGTGCCAATAATGGTTAAGAAAATCAATACTTCGGCAATATCACGCTTAATGATAAATTTGGCAGAGAACCACATACCGGCTAGCGCAATACCGCCGCTAATGGCGGACAATTTGGCAAAGAAAGACTCGTCAAAACCCAATACATCGATTTGCCACCAAGACAAGCCGGCACCCACTGATGGCATTGCGCGATAAACAAAAATAATAATCATTGCCATTTTTATATGACGAATAGTATTTGCATCTAAATCATTAATCAACTCTGAAAGGAAATACAGCACCACTGACAATGAAATTACAAAGACAATCTCTTGAGAATAAGGCACGTCGTTATAACCCATGCTCACCACAAATACGGCAAACAACAAACCACCAAATAAAATATGTTTATTAACAGGAGAGACTGATACAGGATTAAGCTTGACCAGCGTAACCCCTAGAATAGATAATAAAGGTACAAACAAAGCAATTTGAAAAACAACTTCACGATTATCCTTAAATATATCAGCCAACTCACCACCAATCCAGCCGGTGATGAAAATAGCAAAACCCAAAGAAAGACGCGCCAACACTTGAATGGTGGCCAATTCTTGATTGATTTCTTCTTGTGATTGATTTTTATCAATCACCTCAGTGGTCATGGTGTCAGCCACCACGTCTTGCATTACAAAGCCAACAACTGCTATTACACTAGCAAAAATATAAACACCTTTCTTGGAATAACCCTCAACAATTGCATAATCACCCACCACGGCGATCATCATCAACGAGCTAATCGTAATCAGCACTGCACCAATATAAACATAGGATTTTCGATTAGATCCAAAGATATTGACACTATCAACCAATGATCCAAAAATCATTTTAACTGTCCACGGCACACCTAGCCAAATACCTAGCTCGGCTAAATCTGATGCTGTCATATCCAGCGTATCTTTTACCCAAAAATTTACAGCAATCGCTGTAAATGCTATACCACTACCATACGAGAAGTATATTAATAAAAGCGGGATATAACGCATTCTAAAAGCGCGAATTGGGGTTAGAAAAATATCTAGCATTTACAAACCAAGAATTACATTAACAGGTTGATATTATAGGTGCTGTGTAGGTTATAATTTGTTTTTTATTAATGACATATTGGAGTTTCTATGGGTTTTATGACTGGAAAGAAAGCATTGGTTGTAGGCGTTGCCTCTAATCGCTCAATTGCATGGGGTATCGCCGAAGCAATGGCAAAACAAGGGTGTGAGATTGCACTTACCTATCAGAATGAAAAATTAAAAAAACGCGTTGATAAGTGCGCTGAAATCTGTAACTCTAATATTGTGATTGAATGTGACGTGGCAACCGATGAAGGCATTGAAAAAACCTTTACTGAACTTAAACAGCATTGGGACAATTTTGATATTGTTGTTCATTCGGTTGCCTTTGCACCACGTGAAGCCCTCAGTGGCAACTATGTTGAAGTAACCACACGTGAAAACTTTAGCGCCGCGCATGATATTAGCTCATACAGCTTTACTGCTCTAGCTAAATACGCCTCACCGATGCTTAATGACAATGGTGCCCTACTAACAGTTAGCTACCTAGGTGCAATCCGCGCTATTCCAAATTACAACGTAATGGGTGTTGCTAAGGCATCACTTGAGGCAAATGTTCGTTATATGGCTGCTGCTATGGGTCCTGAGCGTGGCATTCGTGTTAATGCAGTTTCTGCTGGACCAATCAAAACCTTGGCTGCTTCAGGCATTAAAGATTTTGGTAAATTACTAGATTATGCTGCAGACTCCTCAGCACTCAAACGTACCGTCACTACAGAAGAAGTTGGCAATGCGGCAGCATTTTTATGCTCTGACTTAGCTTCTGGTATTACCGGTGAAGTTACTTATATTGACTCAGGTTACAGCTTTTACGACAAAGGCCCGGAATAATCACCAGATTTTTTCCTAAAAGAAACAAAAAAGCCTTGAATTTTCAAGGCTTTTTTTATGTTTATTTGTACTGGTTTTTAACCTGTTTTAAGATATTTTTCATATCTTCATTCCAACGGAAGATCAGCATTCTATCCTCGTCAGTCTTAACCAATGGCAGCAAGGTTATTGGCGGTGCAGCAATGATCAAGGTATGCTTACCCTCTTCCATAACTGTTATTTTTAATGGGAAAAACGGTGACAATTTAGGGTATTTTGCACTCATCCGCTTCATCTCATCATATTGGCCAAAAAATAAAATACGATATTTATCTGATTTGTAATGGCGCTCATTTAAGGCGAAGTCACAACGTTGAAGATATGCAGCTTTATAGCCATTGGCCTTGATGGTTTTATCCAGTGCAAGCCAAGTATAGGAAAACTTAGCGTTAACACGCTCAATCAATAATTCATTGTGCCCAGCTGAAGCAACTGATGCAAACATTAGTACACATAAAGCAAAAACTCTAACTACCATACCGCCTCCTCAACCATTTCTTTCATACTATCAATCAAGTCTTTGGCATCAATTGAAATTTGTTCATTGTTAAAACGTTTAATTGCATGCACGTAATTTTCTAAATATATATGCACTTCCCCCTGATTGTTTTCAACCACTGTCGCTCTACAAGGCAGCATAACGCCGAGCCTTGGATCGAGTTTTAGGAATTTTTGCATATTTTTAAAATTACAAAACCTAACAACCATTTGCTTTTTATTATCTTCTGTAGCATCTCCCAGACCTTCAAATAAAGTTCTGGTTGGATACACTCTAAAATTATAAGCAGCGGCAGAATCTCTTAATTTTTCAACCGTAGTGTTAAGATCATGTTGAGATTGATAAACAAATACTAGCGGCTCTTCATCCTCAACAGCTTTGGGTGTATCACTAAAGACTGATGATTGTTGATGTGAGCGAATATAAGCCACCAAATCATTCGCCATTTGATCGGTGAAATTAAATTCCTTTTCAAACGACATCATTTCTGTATCTTTAATGCCTTTCATAATAATGTGCTTAATCATTTGATCTTCAGCTGCATGCAAAAAACCTTGATTGGACAATGCAGGAGGAGAAACATCTCGATCTTTCTGCCATGAGAAGTTCTTACCCGTTCCTTCACCGCCTTGTAATTGCTTGCCATGACACCTTTGGCAATATTGCTCATAAGTGTACTTACCCGCTTCAACATCGCCAACAATAGGCTCTTTACTATATTGTGGAGCCTTAACGCCTGCACGTAAAAAACGAATTAACTTAACCGTTTGAGCGTTGGAGAGTTTAAAGCCTGGCATGATTCTTCCAGGGCGGCCATACTCAATGGTTTTTTTAAGATAGCTATCCGAATGATTCGCAACCGTTGAGCGATACAATGGCAAACCTAAAGATCCTTGTTGAGAAAAGCCATGACACTTTTCACAATTTTCAGAATAGATTTCTTGTCCGCCTGCAAAGCTCAACCAGGGCAGAAATAAAACAACTAATAATATTTTTGATTTCACTGTTTTCTCACTTTATTTTTTTATAAGCATAGTCTAATATGTCAAGCCAATAAAAAGATTGACCCACATCAAGAAAAGGTGGATTTATTTTGCTAGATTAATTGTCATTGGATTGGTAGCATCTTTTGTCCATTGATGCAATGAACCATCATACACCCGAACCTGGTGATTGCCAAAAATTTCGTGCAAACTAAACCAAACCGACGAGCACTCATAAGCACTATTACAATACAAAATAATCTGTGCATTTGGATCAATATTAAGCGCCTCAAATCGAGATTTAATTTGTTGTTTGTTCGGGAAGCTCATTACCCCCTTGCCAGGATGTAAAAACTTATAAGGAAAGACTTTCGATGTGGGAATATGACCTAAATCATATACATACTTGCGACTATCTAAGCCAACGTGAAAACGCAAACTCCGAGTATCAACCAACTGAACAGCTTGGCTAGTGATGGCCAACTTAACCTGCTCAATAGTGGCCAGTATTTTTTCATTAGTACTGCTCAGATTGGCTAATCGTCCGGGAATGATTTCGGATGAGTTAGTAGTGAGCTCTTCCATGCTTTCAGTCCAAGCGGCGTTACCCCCATCTAACAAGGCTACTTGCTCAAAACCATAATATTTCATTTGCCAATACAATCGAGCCGCACCTGCCACATCACCCGGTGTCCTACCCTGGTGAGTAACCACTACAATAGTGTCATTGCTCACGCCATGTGCAGACATAAAACGCTCGAAATTAGCTTGATCAGGGCGCATACGAGTGAGCTCGACACCATCAATAATACGAGTTACTCTAACTTTTTTAGTGTTAACCAGATTAGCATTAGGAATATGGCCCTGCTCAGAAAAACTAGCCAGATCTTTACGCACATCCAAAACAACAACCTGGTCAAGATTTTCACTTAACCAGTCGGCACTAACCAGAGGCGAGGGAATGACAAGCGAATAAGCACAGCTAGAAAAAATAACAAGACTAAATAGAGTGGTTTGTATAAATCTAAGCGACATAGCAACACCTTGTATTAGTTAAAATAATACAAGGATAACACACTCAATAATTATCTAGACCACTATAGGGTCAAGAAAAAGCTATAGATTTGAATTAAACACCTTGATTTCAGCTTGAGCACGTAGTGTTTGCAAAATATTTACAAAAACCTCATTAGATTCAAAGCCCAATAGTACAGTTTCGAGATTATCCTGAGAAGTTTTTGAATTAGAAACCTTTACACCAGTTAAATTAATAACCACAGAATTTCTTCTATCTAGACTTTGCGCACTAAATACCGACCCAGATTTTGGCTTTGACAAAGAAAATGCCTTGTTAACAATTGAAATGTCCGCCTTTTTAGTGTCACGCTTAACCCAGCCAAGCGTAGTCCATTTAAGTGAATTTTTATCCATTAATTGACTCACAGATTTATCATCTCCAGATTCAGAAGATTTGACGATTTGAGCGGCAATATTATCAACAAAGGTTTTTGCCAGTAAACGGGTTAAATGAGTATTGATCTCACCTTTAACTTCTTCGAATGTTTTTTGACGCTGTGGTAATTTTTGCTTAAGACGAAGGACAACAAAACGATCTTGATCAAGCTCTAAAACTTCAGAATTATCACCCTTATTTAGCACGACATCACTAAACGCTGCTGCGAGCATTTTTGCGTCAAGCTTAGTGTCTTTCCTGTCAAAAAATTCACTGACACTCACCTTTAATGCCATTTGACTCGCCACTTCTTCAAGACTAGCCTCATAAGCCAAATTGGCCAATTGTTCAGTTAAATTATAAAGATTTTTTTGAGCCTGGGCTTGCGTATAAAGCTTTGTTAATTCAGACTTAACACTCTCAAAAGGTTTAACAGATCCAGCTTGAATTTTATTAAGCTTAATAATATGGTAGCCAAACTCAGATTTAATCGCACCACTTACTTGCCCCTCTTGCAGGGCGAAAGCGCTCTTTTCAAATGCATCAACCATAACACCACGACCAAACATACCTAAATCACCGCCTGTATCTTTTGAGCCAGTGTCTTGTGAATATTGCGCTGCTAATTTTGAAAAATCGCCACCTGCATCAAGCAGAGCTAGCACCTCATCTGCCATCTCTTTTGTTTCTAGCAGTATATGCTGAGCTTGACGCTCCTCTTCGGTTGTAAAGCGAGCCTGATCATCTTCATAAAAATTAAATAACTCATCATCCGTTACATCAATACTCTTAGCCACCTCAGCTAAAGAAAGCTCAACAAATTCAATTTTTGCCTGCTCGGGTGCAAAGAACGACTCTTTCTGATTTTGATAATAGTCCTTAACGCTTTTTTCATCAACATTAACTTTGGCTGTGTAATCATCGGCAGCTAATTTAATGTAAGAAAATTCTCTTTGCTGGTCGTTTAGATTTTGTAGCTTTTCAAGTTGCGAAGGCAACATAAATGCAGAATCAAGCAGGTTGTATTTGATTTGATTTTGAGTTAGCTCTTTTGCTCTAATAGATTCGTACTGGCTTGCGCTATAGCCATTTAATCTTAGCAAGTTTTTATATTTTTCCAATGAAAATCGCCCCTGATCCTGGAATAACTCATTCGTTTGAATGATAGCATTTAGCTCAGAATTGCTTGTTGCGTGTGACATGCGCTCAGCTAACTGATCTAGTAAGCGTCTGTCAATCATTTGGTTGATGATCGATTGTTTTAAAACAGTATCAAAATCCGTGTTATATTTTTCAGCTAGTTTTTGCTGTAGACGTCTTTTTTGCGGATTAAACTCAGTCAAAAACTCTTCTTTTGAAATCTCTTGTTCATCAACAGAAGCGACAACAATATTAGAAGCGCCCGTAAAGTACTCATTAATTCCAAATAGAGCAAAAGGAATGGTGATTAAACCAACAATAAGATAGGCTACCCAGCCCTTGGTTTTGTTTTTAATTGAACTTAGCATAATGTTTAATAAATTAACCCTTAAAAGTTAAAAAAGGCAAAATTAGATAATAAAAACAAAGATTATAAACGAAAACGTTTACCAAATAAAAAGGTGTTTTTAGATATCTTAAAAATATTATTTTTAAAAGTAGTGTTGTTAAGAAAAAAATATCAATTTTGAGCCTTGTAACCTTGCACATAAGGCGACTTAACTATTGAAAATTTAGAATAAAAAAAAGGTAGCCAATGGCTACCTTTTAGTTTTGCGAAAAACGCAATAAATATGGCGATCCGGAAGGGATTTGAACCCTCGACATCCTGCGTGACAGGCAGGCACTCTAACCAGCTGAGCTACCGGACCGAAATGTTTTTTTGGTGGGCGATACAAGACTTGAACTTGTGACATTCGCCTTGTAAGGGCGACGCTCTACCAACTGAGCTAATCGCCCAAAAAAACATATGCCCAACACTTAAGATTAAGCACCGGGCATATTATACTGAAAAAATCTTAAGAGTTAACTGATTCTTTAAGTAATTTACCTGCTTTAAATGCAGGTACTTTAGATGCTTTGATTTGAATCGCTGCACCTGTTTGTGGGTTACGACCTGTGCGTGCTGCACGATCTCTAACTAGGAAGCTACCAAAACCTGTGATCGCTACGCTATCACCAGCTGATAATGCTGAAGTGATTGCACCAGTTGTTGCATCTAATGCGCGAGCCGCATCTGCTTTTGTTAAACCTGAAGTCTCTGCAATTGCTGCTACTAAATCTGACTTATTCATTACTTATTCTCCTGTTTCGTAAATTATATTTCAAGATTGAAATTTGTTAAGCTTTTGTAAAAATGCTTTGAATGAATTATCCATTAAATACCCATACTGTCAACGTATTTTTAAAAAAAAATAACTAGCCCTGTGTATTAGTTTTTGCTGATATTTTAAGTTGTTGAATTAACGGCAAAAAACGCTCTTTCCAAATTTGTGGCGTAAGCTGTCCAATGCGCTTATCACGGATGATTCCTTGTCTATCAACAATAAATGTTTCAGGCGTTGCATAGACACCTAGCTCTAAACCAAGCTTTCCCGTCTGATCAAAAACAATTTTTTCATATGGGTTGCCCAGTCGATCTAAAAACACTTGCCCCTCTTTGCGCGTATCTTTGTAATTAATACCAAGCATTTGCACGGAGTCTGTTTTAGCAATCTCCATTAGCATTCGATGCTCAGCTCGGCAAGTAACACACCACGAAGCCCAAACATTCACCAAGGTTACATTCCCTGTTAACTGAGATTGGGTTGTGTAGTGTTTATAAGTATTAAAATCCTCTACCTCCAAATTAGGAAACGGTTTGCCAATAAGCGGTGAAGGGAGTTTTTTAGTGTCGCGTCCTAGTCCATCGTACAAAAACCAAGCTAAAACAATAAAAGCAACCAAAGGCAGAAATTTACCCATATTTACTTCTTAGCCTTTTCTAAGGCATCGGCGACTTCTGGTGGCATGTAGTTTTCATCATGCTTGGCAAGTACTTCTGTTGCTATAAAAGTACCGTCTACTAAAGATCCTGTGGTGATAATGCCTTGCCCTTCTCTAAATAAGTCTGGCAAGATGCCTTCATATTTAACGGTGAATGTATTTTTATGATCAGTCACATCAAAGCTAACTTTAATGCCGTCACGCTTAACACTCTGCATGGCAACCAACCCACCTAGACGGAAGCTTTTACCTTGTGGCGCTTTATTTTCAACCACATCCGTAGGTGAGAAAAAATAAAGTAAATTTTCATTAAAAGCTTTAAGGCCAAAATACCCAGCCAAGCTAATACCAGCAACCAGCATGGCAACCAAAACCATTCTATTTTGTCTTTTTGTCATATTTGCTAACTCCTTGAATATTTAATACGTAATTGCTTAATGGTGCTGTTATGTATGGTTTTTGTTCTTAAGAACAAACCACCAATCACGATTAAAGTAACCAAATATGAAAACCAAATATAAAACGCATACTTACCATAAGGTAAGAATGAAAAGTATTCTGCCAGTGTCATTAGTCATTCTCCATAATTATCTTTTTCACCCAGCCAGAATTTTGCTCTTGAATAAGCACCTCATCTCGCGCTCGCATCAACATTAGTGCACCGTATAGGAGCTTAAAAGCAATACCCATTAATACTAACGGCATTAACATATCAGCATGAATCGCAGGCTGGGAAATTTTTTCAATGGAGCTAACAGACGCGCCTTGGTGCAAGGTGTTCCACCAAGTTACCGAATAATGAATAATGGGAATGTTAATCAATCCAACAATGGCCAATATTGAGCTGGCTTTTGCTGCAGTTTTTGGATTATCAAAGGCATTATTAAGTGACATATAAGCCAAGTATAAGAACAACAAAATAAGTTCAGAAGTAAGTCGTGCATCCCAAACCCACCAAGTACCCCACATGGGCTTACCCCATACAGCGCCTGTCACTAAGGCTAAAAAAGTAAACGATGCACCAATTGGTGCGGAAACTTTAGCAACAACACTGGCTAGCTTAATTTGCCAAATAAGGCCAATTCCACCAGAAATTGCCATCACTAAATAAATAAACATACTCATCCAAGCAGAAGGCACATGGACATACATAATGCGGTAGCTTTCACCTTGCTGATAATCAGCAGGTGCAATTACCAAACCCCAATACAAACCCACTAAAGTGATGATAATAAAAGGATACAAAAACCAGGGGATCATCTTGGCGCTGATTTGATAGAAATTCTTAGGGGAGGCAAACGCCTGAATCCATTTCCACATAATAATTAATAATTAAAATTTGAGAATTATTTTAAGGATTTTTGTGCCACGTTGTTACGTAAATAAGTTGGTAATGGTAATTTATCATCAAATACCCCATTTTCGTTAACATGGGTTAACGCCAACTCAATTAAGTTTTCAGATTTTGGATAAAAATCAGAAAGATGCTGAGTTATTCCGCTGGCCTCTGCCAATGCCTCTTTGTACGCACCCCAACCCGTACCCACGCCAATATATTCATCGCCAAGCTGTGGCACTTCATTCGGCTTACATAGTGCTTCATGGGAAAAAACACCTTGCTTGTAGAGCCCCCAATAAACTTCATTCATCCGTGCATCTAGCGCAATTGCGATGTTGTTTTTTCCATATTTTTTGCTAGCACCGTAGCCCACTACCTCAAGCGTAGAAAAACCCAAAGTAGAAATATCATAAGCCAAAGACATGCCCTGCACCACACTCACGCACATGCGTACACCGGTAAAAGCACCCGGACCCTTGGTGTAAACAATCAAATCCAAATCTGCAACACTAAGCCCCATTTCATCAAACACCTCATCACATAACGGCAAAATTAGACCAGAGCTTTTGGCCACATCTTTTAAAAATCGTGAAGTCTGCTTGCCGCTAGCATAAAGGCTAACAGAGCAAACTTCTGTACAAGTATCAATTGCTAGAATATTTTTCATAGGGCTATTTTACAATCTTTTCATATTTATTGTATAAGCGCAAAACCAACTGCCTACGCTTTGCTAATCTTTGAGAATGCTTTAGAGGATGATAATAACTCGGCCCTTTGACCAAAGCCACCAAAGTGGCTACCTCCTCAAGACTTAATAATGCAATTTTTTTATTAAAATAAAATTGCGCTGCATTTGTAAATCCACGCACCGACTGAGCACCCTTTTGCCCCAGATACACATTATTTATGTAGCGGTTTAAAATAAATTCTTTATCAAAAGACAGCTCCAACAATAGCGCCATTAAAGCCTCTTTAAACTTGCGATTAACCGTTCGCTCTCGAGTTAATAATGAATTTTTGATTAATTGCTGAGTGATTGTGCTGGCACCTCGAAGTGGCTTATCATTAAACATGTAATCTCTTAATACTCGAACGATCTCCTTAAAATCTACCCCAGGGTGATTAAAAAATGATTGATCTTCGGTGATCAGCAGCATATTAATAACAACTTTTGACTGCTGCTCATAACTCAACAAATTAGGTTTTTCCGGCTTAGAAAATTCCGCCTTAACTCTATTATCAAGCTCATTCACATACACAGCAAAAATCACAGCGCCAAATGCCACTGAATATTTAAACCATTTTAAAAAAGCCTTACTCATAGTTTATTGCTCCAGGTAAAGCTTTAATAACTTTTCTCTAGGACTGTTGCCTAAGAACACTTTACATTCCATTTTTGTAATTTTTTGATTAATAACATCTTACACAATTACAATATTTTTAGAGTGATATTTAGTCTCATTCGCAAGCTGAGAGTGATGATCGACCAATTATTAATCATCTAAAATTTGGCAAATTTTACGAATGAATGATTTTCAAATGAAAATAATGCAAACTGTGTCTAATCTTATAATTTTTTAAACAATTCTTGATGCTCAACAAGCTTTATTTACTTAAAAAAGCTAAAAACAAGGGTTTAAAGACTTTTAAGAAAGAC
>JABGQC010000048.1 GCA_018644675.1 Candidatus Thioglobus sp. | reverse complement strand
GCCTCATCAAGCACTAACATCTCTACATGATCCAGCTTGAGTGTTTTTTTACGTAAATGCTCCTCAATACGCCCAGGCGTACCCACAACAATATGTGCACCATGTTCTAGCGAGCCAATTTGCGGGCCAAATGGTGCACCACCACAAAGCGTTAAAATTTTAATATTGTGAATGGCTCTGGCTAATTTTCGAATTTCACTTGCCACTTGATCAGCCAACTCTCGAGTCGGACACAAAACAATTGACTGAATCTTGTATGACTTAACATTCAACTTATGCAAAAGCCCCAAACCAAAAGCCGCCGTCTTTCCAGAGCCCGTCTTGCCTTGACCAATCATATCTTTACCCTCTAGAATCAAAGGTAGGCTAAGCGCCTGAATCGGGGTCATTTGTTCATAACCTAGGGTGCTAAGGTTTTTTAACAAACCAGCTTGAAGACCTAACGAGGAAAAATCTGATGTACTCACAATAATAATGCCAAAATAAATATGTGTTGAATTTTACACGCTAAATACCTATTAAAGTCCAAAGGCCTTTTTAATCCCGTCCAAAATCATATCAACAGCAATAATGGTTAATAAAATCCCCATAAGTCGCTCAATAGCAGCAAAAGCTTTATGACTAATATGCTGGCTAAATTTTTCAGAAAAAATTAAAATTATCCCCACTAAGCTCCAAGCCACCAACAAAGCGATACTCCAATCCATCCACCGGTTTGGATCATTTGCCATAATCAATATTACCGCAGCAATCGCAGAAGGGCCTGCAATCAGTGGCACGGCCAAAGGCACAACTAACGGCTCACCTTCTGGGGTATTAGCAAAAATATCTTCAGAGCCAGAAAAAATCATTTTTAAAGAAATCAAAAACAATACAACACCGCCAGCCACACCCAGTGAAGATTCTGATATTTGCAATAACTGCAAAATATATTTTCCTGAAAACATGAATATTAGCAAGATCAACAGAGCTATTAACAACTCTCTAATAATAATAGCTCGACGCCTTGGGGCTGGCAGATTCTTTAACAAACCTAAGAAAATGGGCACGTTGGCAAAAGGGTCCATAATCAAAAACAGCAGAAAAATAGCGGAAGCAATCGTCATAAAATCTCTCCAGAATACATAATCATTCTCTTAATCAACGATCAGATAGGCCAAGTGCCACCCCAAATCCAACAAAGGTTGAACCACTGAATCTATTAAACCAGCGACAATTATTCTCGTTTTTTAACCACACTTGAATACTACTAGCCAACATAGCATAAGAGGTAAATACAATAAACTGAACCAAGGCAATGGTTAGTGAAATAGTAAGCAAATGCATAATTTCAAAATTATTAACATTGATAAATTGTGGCAAAAGCGCTGAAATATAAGTCAACGCCTTAGGGTTTGACAAGGTGGTAAAAAATGCACGTCTAAACAATACTCGCTGGCTAGCATCTTGCTGCTCAAAATTATCACCTTCTTTAAAGGTAGCAATAGGTGCTGTCCAGAGTTTAAACCCTAAATAAACCAAATACAAAGTGCCTATTATTTTTAATACTTGAAAGGCGATTGTAGAGGCAGCTAATACAACTCCTAAGCCGAGAATACTCAATAACACCAAAATTTGAAAAGCCAAGATATTTCCAAATGCAGCAAGAACTGCCCTTTTCGCGCCGTATCGAATACCATTATTAACAGAAAATAATGTTGTAGGTCCAGGTGTAAACATCCACGCTAGAGTGATTG
>JABGQC010000005.1 GCA_018644675.1 Candidatus Thioglobus sp. | reverse complement strand
AGAGGTCAATCGATTGATTTGATTGAGCTAGATGCTGCGTCGCATACAGGCGTAGACAACATGCGCGAGCTATTAGAAAACGCACAATACATGCCCACCAAAAATAGGTACAAAATTTACCTAATTGATGAGGTGCACATGCTTTCCAAAAGTAGCTTTAACGCGCTACTAAAAACGCTTGAAGAGCCACCTGAACATGTAAAGTTTTTACTTGCCACCACAGATCCACAAAAACTACCAGTTACGGTACTTTCTCGTTGTTTGCAGTTTACGTTGTCACAACTTACCCATGATGAAATTTTAGGTCAGCTGAAATTTATCATGGATACTGAAAGTTTGAGCTATGAAGAAAGTGCGCTAGGCCAGATTGCTGAATTTGGCAACGGCTCAATGCGTGATGCACTAAGCTTGTTAGATCAGTCGATTTCTTACGGCAATGGTACCGTCACTAGCAAAGATATCAAGGCTATGCTGGGACTGGTTCATCATGATGATATTGTCATCCTGGCTAAGCATTTATTTAATCAAGATGCGAAAGCGGTGATTGATTTTGTAAAAGATTTATCTCATCGCGGTGAAAACCTTGTTAATGCACTTAAAGATCTTAGCTCACTGTTTCATCAGATTTCATTGGCGCAAATTATGGCTGATGAGAGTGATGCTGAGATTCGAGAATTGGCTGGTCAAATTTCCAATCAAGATTTGCAAATTTTTTATCAAATGGCAATTAATGGCACTAAAGATATGTCATTAGCACCAAGTGAACAAATCGGCTTTGAAATGACGCTTTTGCGCATGCTGGCTTTCCATAGTGATACGGATAGTCAAAATCCTGTGGAAAAAAAAACTCTAAAAATCACGCCTAGCACTACTTCAAGTGCGAAAACTGGCAAAAAACCTATACCCGCAAAGCCTCAAGAAAAAAAACCCGCTGAAAAATCAGCGCAACCTCAAGCCACTAACTACCTAACAATTACCAGCCAACAAGAGTGGGAAGAAGTTAGTCAGTTAGTTGAATTTGCAGGTGGTGCAAAAATGTTGGTCAAAAATACCCTGTTTGCTACTTTGCTAGACAACACACTCACATTAACACTTGATAAGCAATTTACTAACTTATTGAGTGATCATGTTCATCAAAGCATGCTTAAAAGTTTAAGGGTTAAATATACTGATTTAAATTTAATCATTAATCTTAATCAGCCAACCTCTGAAACCTTGGCACAAAAAGAGGCTAAAGCTCATGATGCATATTTAGCTAGAATCCAACAAGAGTTTTTAAATGATGAGGTAGTGCAAAAATTAGAACAAGCTTTTAACGCAAAAGTTGACGTTAAATCCATTAAAGAAATTACAAGACACTAAATAAGGAGCGACCTATGTTTAAAGGTGGAATGGCCGGGATGATGAAAAAAGCCCAGCAAATGCAAGATAACATGCAAAAAGCACAAGAAGAAATCAAAACTCTAACTGCGACTGGTAAAGCCGCAGGTGGCGCGGTTGAAATTACCATTAATGGTGAGCATTTGGCAACAAATATTAAAATTGACGAGATGGTTATGGATGACAAAGACATGCTGGAAGATTTAATTCTAACGGCAATGAACGATGCTACTGCGCAAATCTCCAATGCATCAGAGGCAAAAATGAAAGGTGCAACGGGCGGCATGAACTTGCCTGGTGGCATGAATTTGCCATTTTAAAGAAGTTTTATTAGCTTATGATTGAATCCCTAAATAAAGCTTTTTGCGCCTTGCCAGGTGTTGGTAGCAAAACTGCGCAGCGTTTTGTATACCACTTGCTTGAGCGTAATCGAGATGGTGGGTTTGAGCTTGCTAAGGCTTTGGTTGATGCCATGGAGCACGTGCAACATTGTCACTCTTGTAGAACACTGAGTGAAAAGGATTTGTGCAATATTTGTGCCAACGAAGCGCGTGACAACACACAACTTTGCGTGGTTGAAACGCCAGCTGATATTCACGCTATTGAGCAAAGCAGCGTTTATAAAGGCAAGTACTTTGTTTTAAGTGGCTATCTATCCCCTATTGATGGTATTGGTGCAAGCGAACTAGGGTTAGATGATCTTGAACAGCGACTACAAGAGCGCACCATTAAAGAAATTATTCTTGCGACCAATGCCACTGTTGAAGGCGAAGTTACGGCGCATTATATAAGCAATATGGCCAAACAATTTGACGTACAAATTACACGCATTGCTCACGGTATTCCGATTGGCGGCGAACTTGAATATGCTGATATTAATACAATCGCTCACGCCCTATCAGGGCGTAAAAATTACGACTAAACGACTGATATATTTTTAAAAGTTTCCTGTTAAGGCGAGGTCTATGACGATTTTTTTTAACTCAATAAATGCTAGTAATTTTGTATAAAAAACTACTCAAATTTTTTGGATAGTAGCTCAATCTCATAGCCATCTGGATCTTGTAAAAATCCAACTATGGTTGTTCCAGCACTCATTGGGCCTGCCTCCCTTGTAACTGTAGCGCCTTGTTTTTTAGCCTTATCAACGGCTTCATACACATCTTCAACGTTAATGGCAATATGACCAAACCCTGTGCCAATTTTATATTCATGCTTAGTCCAATTATAGGTCAGCTCCAAAGCAGGATGCTCGGACTCAGGCCCATAGCCTAAAAAAGCCAGTGTAAATTCACCCCTAGGATAGTCTTTTTGACGCAACAAACTCATGCCTAAAACTTGTGTATAAAACGCGATTGATTTGTCTAAATTTCCAACTCTAAGCATTGTGTGCAAAATTCTCATAGCAACTCGTTTATAATCCAAAGATTCATTATTATAAACACCAAATCAATGACCGATAACTTCTCCCATTGGGATAAAGTTTACAAAACTAAAGACCACACTCAAGTTAGCTGGCACCAAGATCATTCAACCATTTCTTTTGATTGGATTTTGGAATTTGCCAATAAAGAAGATGCGATTATTGATGTTGGCTGTGGTGTATCGATATTGGCTGACAACTTGTTGGCCCAGGGATTTAGCAAAATTTCATTATTAGAATTATCAACAACAGCGATAGAAACATTAAAGACTAGGCTGAAAAAATCTAGTGATAAGCTAAGCTTCTACAATGAAAACATTCTGGATTTTCAACCCAATAGCACCTTTAAACTTTGGCATGATCGAGCGGTTTTTCATTTTTTAACCAGTCCAAAAGATCAAAAAATTTACCTGAAAAAACTCAATCAATATCTTCAAAAAGACGGCTTTTTTCTACTAGCAACCTTCTCACCAGATGGCCCTAAAGAATGCTCAGAGCTTGGTATTGTACAATATGACAAAGCCAAAATTAGCAAACTACTTGGAGATGGTTTTGATTTTATAAAAATGTTTAACGAGAAGCACCCACATCCTAATGGTTCAATTCAAAGCTTTAACTATTTCTTATTTCGAAAAAAATAATTAAAACTTCTTTTTATTTTTGAATAATAATTAAATCAGCGCGTATTTTTTGCTGATGATTAAACTCATCAATAAAAATTAAAAATTCAGCCCCATCCTTAGTTACTATATCAATTGGCTTTATTCTAACAATTTTTCCATCAATAGCCACCATCATTGACTGAGCGCGCATAATAACCAACTCATAAATACTATGATCCTCACATGAAATTTTTTGATAAGCGCTCATGTTGATTTAATCAGCGCCAATTTAGCACTTCTATCCATTTGTTTGATTTCGTACTCACGCTTTGAGGCACTAGATCTATCCTGCATTTTTTCTTGATAAACCAGTTGACACGGGGCATTTGCACGGGTGTATTTTGCCCCGCCCTTAATCTCGCCATTATGCTGACGCAAGCGCTGGGATAAATCATTGGTAATTCCGCAATACAGAGAGTTATTAGCGCACTTTAATAAATACACCAACCAAGTTTTATTATCCAATTTTTTCATCCACTTATAGTATAATTGCAAAGTTTAATCCATCTTTATAAGTTAATGGAAAAAACCTACAATCCTGAACAAATTGAAGCGAAATACCGCTCACTTTGGGAAGACAAAAATCTATTCTCATCAGATGCAAATTCTACTAGTGAGAACGCCTACTCAATCATGCTACCGCCGCCAAATGTTACTGGCTCATTGCACATGGGGCATGCCTTTCAACACACCATTATGGATGTGCTTACGCGCTACCATCGTGGAAAAGGTGAGCAAACGCTTTGGCAGCCTGGCACAGATCACGCTGGCATCGCCACACAAATGGTGGTTGAGCGTCAACTAGCCGCTCAAGATATTACGCGTCACGATGTTGGTCGTGAAAAATTTGTTGAAAAAATCTGGGATTGGAAAGAGCAATCTGGCGGCACAATCACCTCACAAATGCGCAGACTTGGCTCATCGGTTGACTGGGAAAAAGAACGCTTCACTATGGATGAAGGTTTATCTGATGCGGTTAATAAAGTTTTTGTTCAATTGCACGAAGAAGGCTTAATCTATCGTGGCAAACGTCTGGTTAACTGGGATCCCGTTCTACATACTGCCGTTTCTGATCTTGAGGTTATTAGTGTTGAAGAGCAAGGCTCTTTATGGCATATGCGCTATCCTATTACTAACTCTGATGAAGTAATGGTGGTGGCCACAACGCGCCCTGAAACTATGCTGGGTGATAGTGCTGTAGCCGTTCATCCAGAGGATGCTCGCTATGCACATCTCATCGGTCAAACTATCGACCTTCCACTAACGGATCGAAAAATAACCATTATTGCCGATGACTATGTCGACATGGAGTTTGGTACGGGTTGTGTAAAAATTACCCCTGCTCATGACTTTAACGACTACGAAATGGGTCAGCGTCATGATCTTGAAATTATCAATATTTTAACGAATGATGCCAAAATTAACGACGTTGTTAATAGCCCGTATATTGGCATGGATAGATTTGATGCTAGAAAACAAATTATTAA
Organism: Candidatus Thioglobus sp.; assembly: GCA_018644675.1. GTDB lineage: Bacteria > Pseudomonadota > Gammaproteobacteria > PS1 > Pseudothioglobaceae > Thioglobus_A. Next base: position 55,495 of record JABGQC010000005.1, on the reverse strand, counting down.
AGATTTAGAAGATCAAGGCCTACTGGAGAAAATTGAACCGCACAAACTCATGGTGCCTCGTGGTGATCGAACCAATGCGGTAATTGAGCCGTATATGACCGATCAATGGTTTGTAAAAATTGCCCCATTAGCCGAGCCTGCTATTGACGCTGTCAAAAATGGTGACATTAGATTTATCCCTGAAAACTGGAATAAAACCTATTTCAACTGGATGGACAACATCCAAGACTGGTGCATCTCTAGGCAAATCTGGTGGGGTCATCGAATCCCTGCCTGGTATGACAATCAAGGCAATATCTTTGTAGCAAATACCGAACAAGAAGCGCAAGCGCAAGCCGGAGAAGGTGTTGAACTCACACAAGATAACGATGTGCTAGACACTTGGTTTTCATCAGCGCTTTGGCCATTTTCAACCCTAGGCTGGCCAGAAAAAACCCCTGATCTTGCTCGTTTTTATCCAACTGATGTTTTGGTAACTGGCTTTGATATTATTTTCTTCTGGGTTGCTAGAATGATTATGTTTGGGCTAAAGTTTGCAGGAGATGTGCCTTTTAAAGATATTTATATCACTGGCCTTATTCGCGATGGACAAGGGCAGAAAATGTCCAAGTCTAAGGGTAACGTTTTAGATCCAATCGACTTAATTGATGGCATCTCTTTAGAAGATCTACTAGAAAAAAGAACACAAGGCATGATGCAGCCAAAAATGGCTAAAAAAATCAAAAAGCAAACTCAGCAAGAGTTCGCAGACGGTATTCCTGCCTTTGGTACAGATGCACTAAGATTTACTTTTGCCGCTCTTGCTTCGTTTGGTCGAGATATTAAGTTTGATTTAAAACGTGTTGAAGGTTACCGAAATTTCTGCAATAAACTTTGGAATGCTTCACGCTTTGTGCTGATGAAACTCGAAGGTGAGACAATTGATACTACGGCACCATTATCAACTGCAGACAAGTGGATTTTATCACGCCTACAAGTGACTAAGAAAAACGTTGAAAAACATCTAAAAGATTATCGTCTTGATCTTATGAGTCAAGAATTGTACGAATTTGTTTGGCATGATTACTGTGATTGGTACCTTGAACTATCCAAGCCACTTTTACAAGATGATGCCACCAAAGCTGGCACTCAGGCAACTTTGATCAAGGTGTTAAATGAAATAGTAAGCTTACTACACCCAATTATTCCATTTATCACTGAAGAGATTTTTGAACAGTGCAACGCCATTACTGGCGATAATGAAATTAGCCTAATGACCCAATCCTACCCAGAAGTAGATCAATCATTAAGCGCTAAAGACTCAGAAACTGAGATCAAATGGTTACAAACCTTTATTCTAGGTATTCGTAAAATTCGTGGCGAGATGAACATTCCACCTTCTAAACCACTACCTTGTTTTGTACAAAATTTCAATCAAACAGATGCACTATATTTACAAAATAATGCAAATATCTTAAATACGCTTGCCAAAATGGAAAGTATTGATAAACTTGATACTAGCGAAGAAGCGCCAGAATCTGCTACTGCTCTGGTTGGTGAGATGAAAATTCTTATCCCATTAGCCGGTCTAATTGATAAAGACCAAGAGATTTCACGACTTAACAAAGAAATTGAAAAATTAGAAAAACAAAAGATGCAATTTGAAGGAAAACTAAACAATGACAAATTCGTCTCTGGCGCCCCAGAGGCCATTGTCAATGTTGAGCGTGAAAGATTAAGCGCTACACTCAATGCAATTGGCGATTTAAACGACCAACTTAATAAAATATCTAACTTATAGTATGAAACTTAAACTTCTAAGCACCACCCTTCTACTAGTAAGCTCCCTTGTGAGTGCGCAGTCGTTTGTTTATATTACTGACCAAGTTGATATTCCAATGCGTGCTGAAAAAACTTTTGGCGATAATATTGTGCGTTCGCTTTCTTCTGGCTCTAAACTTGCCATTTTACAAGCCACTGAAGATGGTTGGACCCAGGTTAAATTTGAAGGCTCAACTGGGTGGATTATCTCTCGTTATTTATCTAACAACCCGCCTGCGAGAGCACAACTGGAAAAACTTAGACAAACTTATAATGCTAATAAACTGCTAATTAACAAGCTGGCCAAAAGAAAAAATGAGCTTGAAACTGAAGTTCAGTCATTGAAAGTTGAAAACACCAAACTATCTATTCAAACCAACAAGTCTGTTGCCGAAAAACAGCATGTTGAAAAAGTCTACAAAGATGCTTTAAAACTAGAGCATTCTAACGACAAACTCATCACCACAAATTTACAGCTACAAGCTGAAATTCAATTACTTAAAAATAACAAAACTGCTGCGCAAGATTCCAGCTTTAGAAACTGGTTTATTACCGGTAGTTTTGTTTTATTCTTTGGAATCTTAATTGGCTTTATTTTTCCAAACTTTGTCAACCGCAGGAGATATTAAAATGAACTTACTAAAAACCGCACTAACTTTCGATGATGTATTGTTAGTACCCGCACACTCAACCACTATGCCTAAAGAGGTGAGTATGTCAACCAAGCTCACTAAAAATATCACCCTAAATACCCCCATTCTTTCAGCAGCAATGGACACAGTTACCGAGGCTAAGCTTGCTATTACTATGGCTCAAGAAGGTGGCATCGGCATTATTCACAAGAATATGTCAGTTGAAGAACAAGCTAAAGAGGTTCGAAAAGTTAAGCGTTTTGAATCTGGCGTCATTCGCGAACCAATCACAATCAACTCTGAAGCTTCGGTGAGAGATGTTCTGGATAAACAAAAGAAGCACAAAATTTCTGCACTTCCTGTTGTTAAAGGAAACACAATTGTTGGCATGATAACTGGCCGCGATGTTCGCTTTGAAACCAATCTTAATGAAACAGTTGCTAACTTAATGACACCTCAGGATAAGCTAATCACAGTTATAGAGGGTACTGACATGACTGAGGTTCGTGCACTATTGCAACAGCACCGTATTGAGCGTGTTGTAATTACAAACGATGCTTTTGATCTTCAAGGCATGATCACCGTTCGTGACATTCAAAAATCAACTGACCATCCAAATGCCTGTAAAGATGATGCTGAGCAACTACGTGTTGGTGCAGCTGTTGGTGTTGCCTCTGGCACAGGTGCTCGTATTGATGCTTTAGTAGAAGCAGGTGTGGATGTTATTGTAATTGATACAGCGCACGGACACTCTCAAGGTGTCATTGATCGCGTTAAAAAGACCAAGATTAAACACCCAGATTTAAACATTATTGCCGGCAATATCGCTACTGGAGCTGCCGCTCTTGATCTAGTAAAAGCTGGCGCAGACTGTGTTAAAGTTGGCATTGGCCCAGGCAGTATTTGTACAACCAGAATTGTATCAGGTGTTGGCGTTCCACAAATTACAGCCATCTCTGATGTTGCTGACGCTCTTCAAGGCACTGGTGTTCCATTAATTGCTGACGGTGGCATTCGCTACTCTGGCGATATTGCTAAAGCATTTGCAGCTGGCGCTTATTGCGTTATGCTAGGCTCAATGCTGGCAGGTACTGAAGAATCTCCTGGTGAAATTGAGCTTTATCAAGGTCGTGCGTATAAATCTTACCGCGGAATGGGCTCTATTGGCGCTATGAATCAAGCACACGGATCATCTGATCGTTACTTCCAGTCAGACTCTAAAGCAGATAAACTGGTTCCTGAAGGTATTGAGGGTCGTGTTGCATTTAAAGGCTCTATCCGCCCTATCATTCACCAAATGGTAGGTGGCGTAAGATCATCTATGGGCTACACAGGTTGTGAAAATTTAGAGAAAATGCGCTCAGTGGCTGAATTTGTACAGGTAACCTCGGCCGGTATGGTGGAGTCACACGTACACGATGTCTCTATTACTAAAGAAGCGCCAAACTACCACCAGTAAGGTATTTCATGCTCACTCAATATGAGCAACTTGGTGGAGAGTTAGCGGTTAAAAATCTGGTGAATCGTTTTTACGATTTAATGGATCAGCGTACGGATACATCTGAGTTAAGAGCAATGCATGCCAAGTCTTTGAAAATATCCAGAGAAAAATTATATTTATTTTTATCCGGTTGGCTTGGTGGCCCTTCTCTTTATATCGAAAAATACGGCCACCCAAAACTTCGAGCGCGTCATATGCCTTTTACCATTACCTCACTTGAGAAAGATCAGTGGCTTAGCTGTATGAACCAAGCTTTACAAGAACAAATTACTGACAACACCCTATTGTTAATGACTTTGAGCGCCTCTTTTAAAGGGGTGGCCGAGCACATGCTTAACACCCAAGATTAGCCTTATCCAGGCTAGTTTTAAATCTAAGTAGCTAGAAAACGCACCAAGCCAGCTTTCCAATCACTCACAAAACCTTCAATTGACTCAATAAAGTCTTGATCATGGTCTTGCTGATTGATTGTGCAATGAATGGTTAAAATCTTGTTATGGTTGATAGTAAGCGTCCAGGCAATGGCATTAGGGCATGATGGCATAGAAAATCTAACACCTTGGTCTAACACCTCTCGATTGACTCTAAACTCACCCCATATACAATATATCGTACCCGTTGTTTGCTTGTCTTCTATTACTTGAGTGATCGATGCGCATAAGTTAATGGAATTTTCAATGGTTAGTATTTTTCGCAACCCTGAAGCATCAATATCAACAGGTGTCAAATATTCAAAAAATTCCACAGCTATTTAAACCTAGAAGATTGGTACCAACTTATGTCCTTGCGTTTGCCAGCCAATTAACGAAACAAAGCCATCAGCAACCATGTTCATCTCTTTAGGAATGGTATCGTTGTCAACACCAAACACGCGTGTAGCTACAGCACAAACCTCCATTCTAACCCCTAGTTTTGAGAACTCTTTAATTGACGCCTGAATAGAATTTAACTCATCTTCACTCTCTAGCGCAAGATCGTCTGCTGGCTCAGTGCTAAGGTATTGCACAGTCTGTCCAATGAAAACCAGCACCATGTTTGATTTAACATTTTGCTTAGTAAGACCTTTATGCGTGCCAAGAATAATATCTAGATAAAAGGCGGTTTTTTTAGGATTGGTAAAATCAATCAAAAACACGCTTTTCGCAGTTTCTATGCCATTTAAAGCAACAGAATCATTAATCTCTTTAGCGTGAATTGTTGGGCTTGAAAAGCCTAAAAAAAGCAACAACATTGATACGGTAATTTTCTTTAACATCATAATATCTTCCTCATTTTTTTAATTATATTTTTTGAATATGACAATAGCCTTATTAAAACTATGTCTATATTAGATGGCATTATAGATAAATATCAGACCTTATTACTACCTAAATAATAACAATTCAACTTAAAACTATTTTGATTGAATTGTTTATAGAAGTGCTGAGTATCTATTTGCCTTATTAAGCCTTATCTAGTGCCTGACTAACATCGGCAATAATGTCATCAATATGCTCTATACCAACCGATATTCTCACCAAATCAGAACTAACACCGGCAGCAGCCAACTCTTCCTCATTAAGCTGACGATGGGTTGTTGATGCTGGATGACAAGCCAATGATTTTGAGTCACCGATATTAACAAGGCGCAGTATCATATCAAGAGCATCAATAAATCGACCCCCTGCAGCAATACCACCCGTAATACCAAAACTTAGAATTCCAGAAGCCTTGCCTTGTGTGATTTTTTTACAATTTTCATAATAAGGGCTATCAGGTAAAGCAGCATAATTAACCCACTCTACCTTCTCATGATTTTGCAAATACTGTGCAAGTTTTTCAGCATTTTCACAATGACGATCCATACGCAGACTTAAGGTTTCTAATCCTTGCAAAATTTGAAAAGAATTCATTGGAGAAATGGCGGCACCCATGTTTCTTAGCGGCACTACCCTACAACGACCTATGTAAGCAGCCTCGCCAAAAGCCTCTGTGTAAACAACACCATGATAAGAAGGGTCCGGCTCATTTAGCATAGGAAATCTATCTTTATTTGCCACCCAGTCAAATTTTCCAGAGTCCACAATAACACCGCCAATCGAAGTACCATGTCCACCAATATATTTAGTGAGAGAGTGGACAACAATATCAGCCCCAAGATCAAAAGCTCGACACAAGTATGGCGTGGCAACAGTATTATCAACAATTAAAGGTACACCATGTTTATGCGCTATTTCAGCCAGTCGAGAAATATCAACAACATTACCAGCCGGATTACCTATCGATTCACAAAAAACCGCCTTAGTGTTTTTATCAATAGCTTGATCAAAGCCTTCGTAGTCATCATGTGTTATTAGTCGCGCCTCAATACCTTGTCTAGGTAAAGAATGAGCAAACAGATTGTAAGTGCCACCATACAGCTGACTGGTACTAACAATATTGTCACCTACCGTGCAAATACTTTGTAAAGCATAAGTAATTGCAGCCATGCCAGAAGCCAATGCCAACGCAGCAATACCACCCTCCATTGCTGCTACACGTTGCTCCAGCACATCTGTAGTAGGATTCATAATACGGGTGTAAATATTACCCGGAACCTTAAGATCAAAAAGATCCGCTCCGTGCTGAGTATCATCAAAAGTATAAGATGTTGTCTGGTAAATTGGCACTGCAGCAGACTTAGTGGTTTCTTCGGATTTATACCCTTGATGTAGGGCGATAGATTCTAATTTCATTATTCCTCTCTATATTAAAATTATGGTGAACACTTACTAGCAAAAAGAGTGCTAACAACAACACTCATTGACTTTTTCTATTTTTAAAACATTAGGTATCAGTTTAGCTCATTTTACTAATAAAATGTTGCAGGCGTTTTCCACTCTTTCACTATACGAGCATAAAGCAAATTTTTAGCACTTTTTCTTTGTTTAAGTAGTTATTTTATATTTTAGAATATGGCCATTCTTATACCTATGGTGATTAATGCAGGCCTTTTAAGCTAACTAATAACAGTAAGTAAGGTTAAATTTATAGCTTAAATTAATCATTTTAAAATACCTTTGTTTAAGATTATCTGCATGAACAGATTCACTTATCACTATAATTTCTCACATAAACTAATACATACAAACCCGATGATACATTTTGGAAAAATATCCGAGCAAGAGTTCTTGGCTGATTATTGGCAGAAGAAGCCATTGCTCATTAAACAGGCTTTGCCTGGTTTTATCTCGCCCATATCGCCCGAGGAGTTGGCTGGTCTATCACTAGAAGAAGAATTTGAATCTAGACTAATTACTGGATCGATTCAAACTCAGCAATGGTCCTTATCTTCAGGGCCATTTTCAAACTCTACCTTTGAAACACTAACAGAAAAGGATTGGACACTTCTTGTTCAAGGGGTTGATCGCTACATTGATGAGATATACGATTTGGTTAAGCAGTTTGATTTTATCCCTCGCTGGCGCTTTGATGACGTGATGATTTCTTATGCAGCCACAGGAGGTAGTGTCGGCCCTCATTTTGATTATTACGATGTATTTTTACTCCAAGGCAGTGGCAATCGTCGTTGGGAGCTAAGCACTCAATTTTGCAATCTTGATAATTATCTCAAAGGGGTTCCGCTCAGGATTATGGATAAATTTACACCTGAGCAATCCTTCGAAGTTGAGCCGGGCGATATTTTGTATATACCGCCGAAAGTAGCGCACCACGGCGTGAGTACGAGTGATGATTGCACCACCCTTTCCTTTGGCTATCGGTCTTACAATACTCAAGAGATGTTTGCCAAAACGTCACATAACACAGATGATGTGTACTACCAAGACCCAGCCTGGAGTGTTAATAAAGAACCGGCTCTAATTCCTAACACCGCTATACAAATGGCTAACAAGCTGTCTACCATTAGCGATACTGATTTTGCCAAGTTCGTGACCAATCTTGACTCGTCGGCTGTGCAAATTTTGCAAGAATTTGAATACAACCAACAAGATCTAAAATTTAAATTTGGGCCCACTTACCAGCTTCACCCAGCTTGTAAAATTGCTTATTTAAAGCAAGATGAAAAGATCTTGGTATTTCTTAATGGTTCGCTAATCGATACCCAAGGATTGGATTCAGTGGACTTAACTGATTTTTGCAACCGCAGAATGCTAGACGCTAGCAGCTCTCCAGTTTTGACACAACAGTTGTTTGATTTAAATGTTTTATATGAGATTTAATCAAACCTCATGAAATTAGTCTACTGGGTGTTCTTATCTGTCGTTGCTATTTGGTCAACCACACCACTTGCCATACAGTGGTCAACCCTTGGCTCAAGTTTCAGCTTTAGTGTGGCCAGTAGAATGTTCATCGGCTTGATGCTTTGCATCTTGATACTCTTATTCAAACAACAGAAACTCTCACGACACAAACAAGCCTTAACAAATTATCTGTATGCTGGCGTAGGCATCTATATCACCATGAGTTTAGTTTATTACTCAGCTCTAAGCATTCCATCAGGACTAATATCTGTTGTTTTCGGACTAACGCCCATTATTACTGGCGTGTTTGCCCTTATTTTACTTAAAGAAGAATTTTTCTCGCTAAGCAAGATGACTGGGCTTTTGCTTGGACTGTCTGGGCTTTTTATGATTTTTAACCACTCATTTGTATTTGCTGAAACTCTACTAACAGGTTTGGCCAGTGTTACCTTGGCCATGATATTTCAGGCATTTATCTCTGTTAAACTCAAAAAAATTAATGCGCATGTCTCTGCATTAGAAACAACCACAGGTGCACTAATCGTGAGCGTACCCCTTTTTATTATTAGCTGGTTAATACTAGGCGGAGAAATTCCCAACACCAGTTTAAAAGCGGCGTTATCAATTGGATATCTGGCTTTTTTCGGCTCAGTGATTGGCTTTATGTCTTATTACTATTTGATCAAGCACGCCAATGTTCGTGTGGTTGGTATTGTGCCTTTAATAACACCCATATTCGCCCTACTATTAGGCTCTGCATTTAATAATGAACAATTAACCAGTTCTCAGATCGGTGGCATTAGTTTGGTGCTATTAGGCCTATCCCTCTATGAATATGGCGAAAAAATCTTAAAAAAATACCGCCTATAAAGGCGGTATTTAAACAAGATCTTATTTACGACTTAAAACAGGTGAGTCAAACTTCAACCCCTCCCAACCATAAGTCATAAAATTTCGAATATTTGCATGGGAATCACCCTCGGGTGTATTTAACACATCTTGATAATATTGCCCAAAACAATGTAGTGTTTCTAGCTGAGTTAACTGATGGACTGCGGCAAAACAAAACAACTTGGCACTTCCCTGGTTTTCGTCAATAGAATTTTCAACTTCGCCATTACTAAAGCTTGCTGGTGTGTAATCATAGTCATCTTCAATTAGCTCAATCAAGTCCTCAAATCGCATTTTTGCGCCTGATCTTAACTCTTCTATATACTCTTCTTGGGTCACACCTATTCTCCTTGTTTTATCAGTCTTTGTTAATTACACAACCATTGGGTTTGGCTTGTTGATATTTATACCGTATTTTTCAACAGCTTGTGCAACAACTGACGCATCCATTTCACCTTCGTCAACCAAAGCCTTTAAAGAGGCAAGCACAACATAACTGGCATCAACCTCGAAAAAGCTCCTAAGTGCAGCACGTGAATCAGAGCGGCCAAATCCATCTGTACCTAGAACTTCATAACGACTTGGCACATATTTTCGTACCTGCTCAGCATGATTTCTCATGTAATCAGTGGCTACAATAACTGGGCCTTTAGCATTTTCTAAACATTGAGTAATGTAAGGTACTTTTGGTGCATCTGTTGTAAATCGATTGACACGGTCAATGGCTTGAGCCTCGCGCGTAAGTTCATTAAAACTAGTTACTGACCAAACATCTGATTTCACATCCCAGTCATCTGCCAACATTTGAGCAGCAACTTCCACTTCTCGAAGAATCGTTCCCGAACCCATTAATTGAACCTGCTTATCACCTGTGCCCACAGTTTTAAGTGCGTACATACCTTTGATAATACCTTGTTCAGCATTTTCTGGCATTTCAGGATGCGTGTAAAGTTCGTTCATTGTTGTAATGTAATAGAAGATATTTTCATTTTTCTCATACATTCTTTCTAAACCACTACGCACAATCACAGCCAACTCAAACGCATATGCCGGATCATACGACACACAATTTGGAATGGTATTTGCCACCAAGTGAGAGTCACCATCTTGATGTTGTAAACCTTCACCATTAAGTGTAGTTCGTCCTGCTGTACCACCCACTAAGAAGCCTTTAGCTTGCATATCACCCGCTGCCCAAGCCAAATCACCCACTCGTTGGAAGCCAAACTTGGAGTAATAGATATAGAACGGGATCATGGTAATGTCATGCGTTGCGTATGAAGTAGCAGCAGCAATCCAATCAGAAATTGCGCCTGCTTCATTAATGCCTTCTTGCAATACTTGGCCTTTTTTATCTTCCTTATACCACATGACTTTATCAGAGTCTTCTGGCTGATAAAGCTGACCCGAAGCTGAATAGATACCCAACTGTCTAAATAAACCTTCCATACCAAACGTACGCGCTTCATCTGGAACAATAGGTACAATCTTAGGGCCTAATTGCTTATCACGAACCAATAAGGTCATGATGCGATTAAGTGCCATTGTGGTTGACATTTCACGATCACCACTAGACTTAAGTAGTGCATCAAACACACTTAACTCTGGCGCTTTGATTGTCTCTAAATTAAAAGATCTCACTGGTAAAGAACCGCCCAATTTCTGACGTTTTTGCTTCATGTATTGCATCTCTGCACTGTCATCTGCTGGCTTGTAGAAATTTAACTCCTTAACATCACTCTCAGTTACCGGAACATTGAAGCGTTTTGCAAAACGCTCAACCTGTTTAAGGCCCAATTTTTTCTGTGAGTGTGTGGTGTTTTGCCCTTCACCTGCTTCACCCATGCCGTAACCTTTAACGGTTTTAGCCAGGATAACGGTTGGCTTGTCACTACAAGCTTTAGCTGCATGATAAGCTTGGAATACTTTATATGGATCATGTCCACCACGATCAAGACGATAAATCTCATCATCAGTCATGTGTTCAACCATAGCGAGCAACTCAGGGTATTTTCCAAAGAAATGTTCGCGCACATAAGCACCATCTTTTGCCTTGTAAGCCTGGTATTCACCATCAACCACTTCTTCCATACGTTTTTTAAGTAAGCCGTTGGTATCTTTGGCAAATAGCTCATCCCACTTTCCGCCCCAAACTACTTTAATTACATTCCAGCCTGCACCACGGAACATACCTTCTAGTTCTTGAATGATTTTTCCATTACCACGAACAGGTCCATCAAGGCGTTGAAGATTACAGTTAACAACAAAAATAAGGTTGTCTAATTTTTCACGCCCTGCCATGGAAATAGCACCAAGTGATTCTGGCTCATCAGTTTCACCATCACCCAAGTAAGCCCAAACAGTGCGTTTGTCTGTTTGCTTAATTTCACGGTGATGAAGATACTTCATAAAGCGCGCTTGATAAATGGCCATAATTGGCCCTAGACCCATAGATACTGTTGGAAATTGCCAAAAATCTGGCATTAACCATGGGTGTGGATAAGAACTCAAACCGCCCTCACCGGATTCTTGACGAAACTTTAACATTTGCTCCTCAGTAATACGACCTTCTAAAAAAGCACGTGAATAAATACCTGGAGAAATATGGCCTTGGAAAAAAATCAAATCTGCACCTTGATCTGCGTCAGGTCCGCGATAAAAATGGTTAAAACCCACTTCGTATAAAGTAGCTGATGAAGCAAATGAGGCAATATGTCCGCCTAACTCATATGGCAGTTGGTTAGCTTTAACTACCATTACCATTGCGTTCCACCTAACCATGGCTGAAATTCTTGCTTCAATATCAACTTCAATATCAGTAGCAATCTCTCTGTCCTTGGTGATACTATTTAAGTACGCTGTATTAACACCTGTTGGCAATTCCATACCTTCATGGTGCGCCATATCAGTTAGCTGATTAAGGATAAATTTAGCTCGGTCTTCGCCTTCAAAGCGAGCAACAGATCTAAAAGCCTCTAACCATTCCAGGGTTTCAGCTGGATCTACGTCTTGATTATTCATAATGTGATATTTTTATAAAATAGATTAATTATCCCAAAATTACATGTCCTTGAAACTTTACTTTAGAAAATACTTTGTAAACAACATTGCACCCATAAAGCCTGTAAATCCAAAGCCAATTTGCCACAACTCATTGCCTGGAAAAAGCTCAATAGCAATTAAAGCGCCAGCAAAAAGCGCCAATAACGGCAATATATATAATTGAAATGCTCTGTAGAATAATTCTTTTGAAGAAATTTGCATAGTGACAAAATCTCCAACAACAACGCCAGGTTTTAACGGCTTATTAAACGTTGTTGCATGACCAAAAGCACTTGCAAGTATGCCAGTTCCGCATCCACTATTAGCAGAACAACTATGACAACCGCCAGAGCGATTCACTTTTAACACCATGGTATCACTTTCGATTTCGATTACTTCAAATTTTTCTTTCATTACGCTTAAAATAGACTACTTATTGACCACTATTTTAGCAACTTATGAGCATCTCACCATCAATCTTTAAAGCCTACGATATTCGTGGTATTGTTGAAAAAGACCTAACTCCTGAAGCTGTTAAGCTGATCGGAATGGCTATCGGCAGTGAATCCATCGCCCAAGGTGAGCGTGGTGTAGTGGTTGGTCGAGATGGGCGATTAAGTGGGCCTGATTTAATGGAATCTTTAAAATCTGGCTTGAAGGAAAGCGGCTGTCATGTGGTCGATATTGGTATGGTACCAACTCCACTGGTGTATTTTTCTACTTACACAAAAGCTGCAAGCAGTGGCGTTATGATCACCGGCTCGCACAACCCACCTGAGTACAACGGCTTTAAAATCATGATCGCTGGCGAAACTCTATCAGGTGATCGTATCCAAGAACTTTACCAACGCATTCAAAATCAGGACTTTAAATCAGGTCACGGCACCTCAACCAAGGTTGACATTGAACAAGACTATATTGATCGAGTTAAGTCCGACATCAAGCTCGACAAACCTCTCAACATTGTGGTGGATTGTGGCAACGGTGTTGCGGGCAATATCGCGCCGAAATTATTTGAAGCACTGGGCGCTAAGGTGACTAAATTATTTTGCCTAATTGATGGCAACTTTCCCAATCATCACCCCGATCCTTCTAAGCTGCACAATCTAGAAGATATTATTAAAGAAGTGATTGATACTGGAGCAGACATGGGCTTTGCCTTTGATGGTGATGGCGACCGACTTGGGCTTATTGACAACAAAGGTAATGTTATTTGGGCAGACCGACAAATGATTCTCTATTCAAGAGACATTCTTGAACGCAATCCAGGTGCCAAAATCGTGTTTGATGTTAAGTGCTCCTCTCTACTTCCAAAAGACATTTCCGAGCACGGTGGTGAGCCAATTATGTCGCGTACAGGGCATAGCTTCATTAAGGCCAAACTCAAAGAAACTGGCGCAGCTTTAGGTGGTGAAATGAGCGGCCATATTTTCTTTAAAGAACGCTGGTACGGTTTTGATGATGCACTTTATACCGGTGCACGCCTACTGGAAATACTCTCAAAAACAGATAAAACCTGCGCCGAAGTTTTTGCCGATTTGCCCGATAGTATTAACACGCCTGAGATTAACATTCATTTTGACGAGCAAGGTGATCAATTTAAAGCCATGGATAAACTGGCTGAAAATGTAAGTTTTGAAGGTGCACAAATTACTACTATTGATGGTGTTCGTGCTGATTATCCAAATGGCTGGGGCTTGGTTCGCCCATCAAACACCACCCCTTGCCTAGTATTACGTTTTGAAGCGGATAACGAAAAAACACTGAAAGAAATTCAAGAAAAATTCAGAATTTGGCTAAAGGCTAACGATATTTCCACTAAAGACTTCTGATTTGCATTATTTCCGAAATTTTTATAAAAACAATCAATTTACAGCTTAAAAAATGACATTTTTCTCTATTTACCGTTAATTTATGGATTTTTTATTCGTAAATTTAGAAAATTTTAGCTTATTCTTAAAATTTTCTAAATTTTGAGCTAATATCATATTCTTTGTCTTTATAGTAAAACGATAAATTATTAGCGTGCAGCATAAGTCTTTCTGCACCTGTTAACTTAAGTCTGCCTTCTACAGATAAATTTTTACATAGATAATCATTAGCTATTTTTTCACTAACACCGTAGATTGGATCGCCCAAAATCGGATGACCAATTGATTCTAGGTGCACTCTTATTTGATGCTGACGGCCGGTAACAGGCATAGCTTTAACCAAAGTTGTATTATTCTCTCTGTTAAACTCTAAAGGCTCTATATGGGTTTTTGAGCGTTTCCCGGTAGGTATTTCGCAGGTCATTTTCATTCTAATGACACTCTGCGCCTTTGCAATTGGCTTGTCGATTGTTATATTGGATTTTATTTGTCCGCTCACCAGCGCTAAATATTGCTTGTTATATTCTCTATGCTCGAACATAGTTTTTAGTACGGTGCTGGATTGCTTATTTTTAGCCACCAGTACCAAGCCAGAAGTCTGCGCATCAATACGATGTGCCAAACTTGCCTCCTCTCCAAAGTGATACCTAACCTCATCTAACAAGCAATATGGCGTCTCTTTTCGCGTTGGATGTACCATAATGCCTGAGGGTTTGTCAAAAACAGCAAAATCCTCAACCTCAAAGATGGGCTTCAATCCTCTTGTATGACCTTCAAAAACGGCCACCTGGATATATTCACCAGTAATTACCTGGCCATTATCCAAGGGGTTTTGCTCATCGTCAAACACTCTTTTTTTAGACAAAAGTTTTTGCGACTTAGAGGCAGATAAGCCAGCTTCATCAAGTAAAAAATGTTGAATTTTTTTACCTTGAATGGCCTTATATTTTTTTAGTACAAAGGGCATGATGTAGCTTAATTAGATTAAAACCTTATATGACTAGCGAAGCCAAGCCTAAAAACGCAACAAAGCCAATCACATCAGTAATGGTAGTTAAAATTACGCCGCCTGCAAGTGCCGGGTCAATTTTAAACTTAATAAGTAAAGATGGTAGGAAGGCGCCTGAAAAAGCAGCAAAAATTAAATTAACAACTATGGCTGACGCAATCACCAAACTGAGTGTTAAGTCCGCAAACCATACGTAAGTTGCTAAGCCAATCACCACCGACCACAGAATGCCATTTAAAAAACCAATGGCTACCTCTTTACTCATTAATACCTTAAGGTTTGAGGTTGTTACCCTACCGGTGGCAATACCACGAGTTACTAAGATTAAGGTTTGTGTGCCAGCAATGCCACCCATAGAGGCTACTACCGGCATTAAAACAGCTAGAGCAATCTTCTCTTGCAGGGTGGCCTCAAATAATCCTATAAAAAACACTGCAACAAATACCGTGATTAAGTTAACCCCTAGCCAAATACTACGACTTTTCGTACTTTCAATCACCGGTGCAAAGACGTCATCTTCCTCGTCAAGTCCTGCCATTGACATTACCGAGTGCTCTGCTTCATCTCTAATAACATCAACCACGTCATCAATAGTAATACGCCCAATTAGCTGATTATTATCATCAACTACTGGCGCTGAAATCAAATCTCTTTGTTCAAATAAACTGGCCACATCACTCTCAGACGTAGTGGCTAAAATTGGTTTAAGATCTTTATTAATTAAAGGCTTAATGCTTTGCTCAGCTTCATTCGTTAGCAAAGTAGAAATATGGATAGAGCCAATGTATTTATAGGTTCTATCCACCACAAACACCTGATCGGTATCAATTGGCATTTCTTTTAATAGGCGCAAGTATCTAATCACTGTGCGCACATTGACATCATCACGCACGGTAATGATGTCGATATTCATCAGTCCACCCGCTGAATCTTCTGGGTAGGATAGCACCTGTTTAAGATGGTCTCGATGCTTGTGATCCAAGGTTAGTAGTAAATTATGTAAAGCAGATTCTGGCAACTCTGGCACAATATCTGCCAAGTCATCCATGTCCAAACCTTCTGTCGCTTTAACAATGCCATCAACACTCATTTCGTTAAGTAGTTGAGACAAAACATCTTCGCTTAAGTCTTTTAGAATATCACCTTGAGTGGCGCTATCAATATTTAACCAAAGTTTAACCCTGTCCTTAGGTGGTACACTTTCCAATAGGCGAGCAATTTCAGCCGAGTGCAAATCGGACAGTTGAGCGCTAGCTTCTTCATACAAAGAGGCCTCCAAAGATGTCATTAATCTTTGGAGGCACTCTTCGAAAGAAGTATTTTCAACTTCTGACATTAACTTTATTTTCCTTGTTGATTAAACTTAAAAACTAAACCCTAGGTCTGCTAATTTTTCCTATGATCGTTAAGTTTTTCTTTGTGCTTTCTAATTTGAACATCTAGCTTATTGACCATTCGGTCAATAGAAACATACATATCATCGCTCTCTGCCTTTGCAAATAAATCTGCACCGCTCACATGAAGAGTGGCTTCTGCTTTTTGAGTGTCTTTTTCAATTTCTAAAATCATATTAATATTAATCACATGATCAAAATGATGTTTAATTTTAGCGAGTTTTTCCTCAGAATGTTGCTTGATCGCATCCGTAATGTCAAGATGGTGGCCAGAAATATTTAATTGCATGTACGCTCCTTTATTAGTTATAAAATGCACTTATATTGTGGCACAACTTTCCTGACAAGGTTGGTGTATTTATCAGTTTTTTAGACAAATAAAAAGGCTCACAAAATTACTTTTGCGTATATAATATAAGCTTTTATACATTTAAATATTCAGGAGATAGACATGGATGCAACTGATCAAAGATCTAACGAATTAAGCGCAAAGAAAATCGCTCTACAAGAAACTTTTAAACTTCACACTGCTGAAAATGGCTTTTCATACGAAGAGTGGATTAGCCCGCCAGCAGGTTCTTTCTACGAGAACTACAAAAAAGATCTAGCAGAAGTTGATAACGAAATGGCTCCAGCAATTACTTACCAATCATAATTTAAACTCTGATTGGTACAAAAGCCCCTAACGGGGCTTTTTTGCTTTTAAAGGAAAAGCTCTAATGTCATATTTAATGTCTAATTACACACCTCTAGCGGTTACCTTTATCAAAGGTAGTGGCTGTCATTTAACGGATGACAAAGGTGAGACTTACTTAGATGCACTTTGTGGTGTTGGTGTCACTGGACTTGGACACGCTCATCCAGAAATTTCCAAAGCAATTCAATCACAATCACAGCAACTCCTACATACTAGCAATTGGTACCATATACAACACCAAGAAACACTTGCAGAAGAGTTGTGCAAACTTGCTAATATGGATGGTGTTTTTTTTGGCAACTCAGGTGCTGAGGCCAATGAAGCGGCGATTAAAATTGCCAGACTGCATGCCCATGCTAACCAGATTGATAAGCCTGTCATCTTGACAGCTAAACAAAGTTTTCATGGCCGTACTATGGCCACCCTGTCAGCTACTGGAAATCCAAAAGTTCAGGCTGGGTTTGCACCTTTGGTTAGTGAATTTATTCACGTTGAGTTTAATGATATTAACGCCATTCAAGCGCATCAAAACAATTCTAAAATTACCGCTGTTATGTTGGAGCCTATCCAGGGTGAAAGTGGTGTTATTGTGCCTGATGCTAACTACCTAAATCAAGTTCAAGAAATTTGCCAAAAAAATAATTGGCTTTTAATTTTAGATGAAGTGCAAACGGGCATTGGCCGAACCGGAAAAATGTTTGCACATCAATACAATCATATTACACCCGATGTATTAACCTTAGCCAAAGGCCTGGGTAACGGCGTTCCAATTGGCGCTTGCTTGGCTAAAGGCAAAGCAGCCAAGCTGTTAACACCAGGCACTCACGGATCTACTTTTGGCGGCAATCCACTAGTCTGTCGCGTGGCTTTAACGGTTTTAGATATTATCAAACAAGATAACATTTTGAACAATGCCACACACATGGGCGAGTACATCGTTGCTAGCTTTGCAGATAAATTAAAATCTGTTGATCACGTACTAGAGATTCGCTCAAAAGGTTTGATGATCGCCATCGAACTCACAAAGGATTGCTCGCAACTATTGCAACAAGCCTTGGATAAAAAACTATTAATTAATATTACCGGCCAATCTATTCGCTTACTGCCGCCACTCATTATTAACAAAGATCAAGCGGATGAAATGATCAATATCATTTGTGAATTAGTCAGCGCACTTTAGCGCAGGAGAATAAAAATGAAGCATTTTATTAATTTGGATGATTTACCCACTGAGGATTTAAATAGCATTATCGATAACGCTATCGCCCTAAAAAAGCAGCATAAATCTGGGGAAATTAATCAAACACTAAAAAATAAAACCTTGGCAATGATTTTTGATAAATCTTCAACGCGAACTCGAGTTTCTTTTGAAGCGGGCATGACTCAATTAGGGGGTCATGCTTTATTTTTATCAGACCGTGATATTCAACTGGGGCGCGGTGAGCCGATTAAAGATAGTGCAATTGTTATCAGCTCTATGGTGGATATTATTATGATGAGAGTATCTTCTCATAAAGATATTAATACCTTTGCAGAGAATGGTTCTGTACCAATCATCAACGCACTGAGTGATGAGTCCCACCCTTGTCAGCTTTTAGCCGATATGATGACCTATAAAGAGCATAATGGCTCAATCCAAGGTAAGACTGTTGCCTGGATTGGCGATGGCAACAACATGTGCCATACTTACATACAAGCGGCTAAAGCATTTGGATTTAAGCTTAACATTGCCACACCTAAAGGCTATGAGCCTGATCAAACATTTATTGACAACTACGCTGATCATATCTCGCTGTTCAATGATGCCGATCAAGCCTGTAATAATGCTGACTTAGTGGTGACTGATGTTTGGGCATCCATGGGTCAAGAGGCAGAGCAAACTAAACGTGAGCTGGCATTTAAGGAATTCCAAGTCGATCAAGCCTTAATGCAAAGCGCCAATGCTAATGCTAGCTTTATGCACTGCCTACCAGCTCATCGTGGAGAAGAGGTTGCTGCTGAGGTGATTGATGGTGAGCAAAGCTTGGTTTGGGATGAGGCTGAAAATCGCCTACATGCGCAAAAATCTTTGTTATTATACTTACTGGATTAGACGTTATTTATCAAGGCCTTTCATCGCCTCTTGGTAAAATTTAACGCCGCGTTCAATTTTGTCTCTACCGCGAGATTCCCGCCAGCGATTAGTATCTCTCAAAGAGTACACACAACCACAATATTCTTGCTGATAGAACTCTTCGCGCTTTGACAGTTCCAACATTCTAGAGGATCCGCCCTGCTTGCGCCAATTAAAGTCCCAATAAGAAACCTCTTGATATGTGCTAGTTGCACGAGCACCGCAGCCATTGATT
This sequence comes from Candidatus Thioglobus sp., assembly GCA_018644675.1. Classification (GTDB taxonomy): domain Bacteria; phylum Pseudomonadota; class Gammaproteobacteria; order PS1; family Pseudothioglobaceae; genus Thioglobus_A. The sequence continues at coordinate 36,090 of JABGQC010000005.1, read as the reverse complement.
TGTTTCATATCCTTCCAACGCGAAATTCCTAGTGTTGAGGAGATTAAATCAAACCCATTTTCCTTAGCATACTGAGCAGTAACCTCAAACCTCATGTCAAAGCAAGTTGTACAGCGCGCACCACGTTCCGGTTCGTCTTCTTGCCCCTTGATGCGATCAAACCAATTATCTTTATCATAATCAGCATCAACAAATGGCATACCTAATTTTTGAGCAAAACGAATATTCTCTTCTTTGCGCAATTCATACTCTTCTTTTGGGTGAATGTTAGGATTGTAAAAAAAGATAGTAGTATCAATATGTGAGGCAGCTAATGCCTCCATCACTTCACCTGCGCAAGGAGCGCAGCACGAATGCATTAACAGTTTCTTTTCACCATTGGGTGTTTTTAGGGTTGGACGCTCATACCCATTTAGACTGTAATCTATTTTAGACATGCTTTTACTTGCTTTAACACTTCCCAAGCCTCGCGCTTAAGTTGGTCGTTTTTTAAAATATGACCAGGGTGTTGAATGATAAACATCTTGTCTTTAATGGGAGAAACTTGATCATCCATGACCAAAACAGCTTGGGCATTATATTTGCAAATTTCTTGTGATATTTTATCAATAGGCGATTGAATGCACACAACATCTTGCTTATCCAGTCCCACTGCCGACAGCATTTTATATAAAAAATCTTGCACCACCCCAGGCTCACAAATTGATTCAACACATTCTGTCTCAATCACCAAGCACTGAGTTTGAATTAGCTGAGCACTTGGATTGCCTAAATTTTTAGACGCGTATAAATACCCAGGTATGCCCAACGTATCAAGATAGCGTGCCCTAGGTATGGTCACTAGATTTGAGGGTGAGCCCTATCCGTATCGGCCAGCACTTTATTAAGTGCATGAAGATAAGCTTTGGCACTAGCAATAACAATATCTGTATCAGCACCCTGGCCATTGATAATTTTGCCATTATGCTCTAGGCGTACATTCACCTCGCCTAATGAATCGGTACCTTGAGTTACATTAGATACAGAATACAACTGTAGGTTAACTTGCATATCCAATAGTTTATTAATGGCGCTAAAAGTTGCATCAACAGAACCTGAGGTTTCGGCTGTCATGCTTTTTTCACTGCCATCGATTGAAAGGACGACCGTTGCTTGATTTTTTTCACCAGTCTCACAAGTTACTTTTAGAGAGATTAATTTTATATGCTCGCTTTCAACCACCTGAGTTTCAGATACAAGCGCCTGAAGATCTTCATCAAAAATTTCGTGCTTTTTATCAGCCAACTCTTTAAAGCGTCTAAAGGCGTCATTTAAACTTTCTTCTGAATCAAATTCAACACCAAGCTCAATCAACCTGGCTTTAAAGGCGTTACGCCCTGAGTGCTTGCCCAATACCAATTGATTGGCATTCCAACCCACGTCTTCAGCTCGCATGATTTCATAGGTTTCACGATGCTTAAGTACGCCATCTTGATGAATGCCTGCTTCATGAGCAAAAGCATTCGCACCAACAATAGCTTTGTTGGGTTGTACAATAAAACCAGTCACAGAAGAAACCAGACGCGATGCAGAAAGTATGTGTGTAGTATCAATATTACTGTCACATGAAAATTCATCTTGACGAGTGCGAACCGCCATAACCACTTCCTCTAAAGCTGTATTACCAGCACGCTCACCCAGGCCATTAATTGTGCATTCTACTTGTCTAGCACCATTAAGCACCGCTGATAGAGAATTAGCAACAGCCAAACCTAAGTCGTTGTGACAATGCGCTGAAAAAATAGCTTGATCTGAGTTTGGTACACGCTCAATTAACGATTTAATCGTATTACCAAATTGATGGGGTAAGTTATAACCCACCGTATCTGGAATGTTAATTGTTGTAGCACCCGCAGCAATAGTTGCCTCAATTACACGACATAAGAAATCTTCATCGGAACGCCCCGCATCTTCTGGAGAAAATTCAACATTATCTGTGTATTTTCTAGCACGCTTAACTGCTCTAACAGCCTGCTCAACTACTTGATCAGGTGTCATTTGCAATTTCATTTTCATATGAATATCACTGGTGGCAATAAACGTATGAATACGTGCAGAATTGGCACCTTTAAGCGCCTCTCCAGCACGGTCAATATCCTTGTCCAGCGCTCTAGCCAATGAACAAATAGTAGAATCTTTAACCGTATTGGCAACCGCTTGAACTGCTTCAAAATCACCAGGAGATGCAATGGCAAAACCCGCTTCAATAACATCAACACGCATTTTTTCTAACACCTTAGCAATGCGAACTTTTTCATCTTTGGTCATTGATGCACCAGGTGACTGCTCTCCATCACGCAAAGTTGTATCAAAAATAATTAATTTATCAGACATTTAAGTCTCCTTTTTTCATGTTTTTTCTAATTCTATTGTTTATTGTTTAGCTAAAAAGCCGTACGAGTTAATATCTGCCCTACGGCAGTAATCGATGTAAGTCTACGAAGTAGCCTTGAAAAGAAAAATATGTCAAATAATTCATAATTCCAATTATAAATTATTTTGAGCCTTTCTTAGCTTGTTTTTTCAAGGCGCGTTTATTCCTTACTTCAATCGTTGTTAATACCAGTCCAGACACCGCATAAACAAAGAAAAATATAAATAAAATAGCACTTGGCCACAACGAGACGACAATCATAATCAAGGTTGCTAGCAAGAGTAATTTGAAAGAAGACCTACCCTTAAGATTGATTTCTTTAAAGCTATAGTAACGAATATTACTCACCATTAAGATGCCAGCAGACACTAAAATAATCCAAGCACCGGCAACTAAATATTGCTCATCATAAGCACTAGGACCCATCATTTCTTTAGTCCAAACCAAGCCAGCAATAAGTGCAGCTGCGGCTGGAGAAGGCAAGCCTTGAAAATAGCGCTTATCTTGAACGCCGATTTGCGTATTAAAACGTGCCAAGCGCAATGAACCGGCCGCCACATAAACAAAGGCGCCAATCCAGCCAACCTTGCCCAAACCTTCGAACAAGTAAAAATACATAAGTAGTGCAGGTGCCACACCAAATGACACCATGTCCGCCATGGAGTCATACTGCTCACCAAACTCACTTTGTGTATTGGTCAGTCGAGCCACTCGACCATCTAGACCATCCCACAACATGGCAACAAAGATAGCGATAGCTGCCTCCGAGTACTGACCTTTAGTTGCCAAGATAATTGCAAAGAATCCAGAAAATAACCCAAAGGTGGTTAAGATATTTGGTAAGAGGTAAACACCTCTCCTCGCTTTATTAGTTTTCATGATTTAATTATAACGCCTTAGAAATGAAAACGCCCAACTAAGTTGGGCGTTTATTAAGAATGATTAGTTCTTGGCTTGATCAACAATCTTATTCTTGTTAATCCATGGCATCATCGAGCGTAGGGACTCGCCTACCTGCTCAATTTGATGTTCACGTTGAACGTCACGACGTGCCGGAAGATCGCCAACATTTGCTACAAACTCTTTAGCAAAAGTTCCGTCTTGAATTTCTGTCAAGATTTTCTTCATCTCAGCTTTAGTTTCACTAGTAATAATACGTGGTCCACGTGTCACATCACCATATTCTGCTGTATTTGAAATCGAGTAACGCATGTTAGCAATACCGCCTTCATACATTAGATCAACAATTAGCTTTAACTCATGTAGACACTCAAAGTAAGCCATCTCTGGCTCATAACCTGCTTCAACCAATGTCTCAAAACCTGCTTGTACTAATGACGTTGTACCGCCACATAAAACAACTTGCTCACCAAATAGATCTGTCTCAGTCTCTTCTCTAAATGAAGTTTCTAAAATACCTGTACGACCACCGCCAATAGCAGAAGCATAAGAAAGTGCTGTTGCTTTTGCATTGCCAGATGCATCTTGAGAGATTGCAATTAGATCAGGAATACCGCCACCTTTAACAAACTCTGAGCGAACAGTATGACCTGGTGCTTTTGGCGCCACCATAATAACGTCTAAATCTGCACGAGGTGTAATTTGGCCATAATGAATATTAAAACCATGAGCAAATGCAACCGTTGCACCTTGCTTAAGATTAGGCTCGATATTTTCAGCATAGATGCTACCTTGGAACTCATCTGGCGCAAGGATCATAACTAAGTCTGCCCATGCTGTCGCCTCTTCAACTGATTTAACATTCAACCCTGAAGCGCTTGCTTTAGCAGCTGAAGCTGAGCCATCTCTTAGGGCAACAACCACTTCCACACCAGAATCTTTTAAGTTATTTGCATGTGCATGGCCTTGTGAACCATAGCCAACAATGGCAACTTTCATTGACTTGATAATGTTCAAGTCTGCATCTTTATCGTAATATCTATTCATTTTTTTTCCTCTATGTAAAACGTTAATTCACGTCTATTTATTTAACTTTATATTTTCTGACAAACGCCGGTCACGCCTGTTCTAGAAACCTCTATGATTTGCTCTGCATTGAATGCATTTAGAAAATCATTAATTTTTTGACTTTTTCCAGCCAGCTCAACAATATACGCATCCTCTGCCACGTCAATTATCTTGGCACCAAAATGATCAAGTTGAGAATCTACTTTTGCTTGAGTATCGATAGCAACACTAATTTTAACCAGTAATAGTTCACGCTCAATGTGTTCAGTAGCGGTTAAATCTGTTACCTTGACCACATCAACTAATTTATAAACTTGTTTAACAATTTGCTCAATAATTCCGTCATCACCCACACTAACGATTGTCATTCTTGAAAGTGTTGGGTCATTGGTAGCTGCAACGGTTAAAGATTCAATGTTAAAACCACGTGCAGAAAACAACCCTGCCACTCTTGATAGTGCGCCTGCTTCATTTTCTAATTGTATTGAAATTATATGTCTCATACTTATACCAAGTTTAAGCCTGCATCATTCGTGCTAGCCATTTCATCTCTACCTGCAAGCAACATTTCATTATGTCCTGCGCCTGATGGAATCATTGGAAAAACATTTTCTGAAGAATCGGTAATAATATCTAAAAATACAGTTCTATCTTTTTGTTTAAACGCCTCAATCAGAGCAGGTATCAGATCAGACTCTTGCTCTACTTTAATCCCCATGTGACCATAACTCTCTGCTAATTTAACAAAATCAGGTAGTGCTTCCATGTAAGACATTGAATAACGTTTTTCATAGAAAAACTCTTGCCACTGACGCACCATGCCTAAATAGCCATTATTTAGATTAATAATTTTAACAGGTGTGGCATATTGCAACATGGTTGACAACTCTTGTGTCATCATTTGAATACTTCCTTCACCTGTTACACAAGCTACGTCCAAATCAGGACAAGCAAGTTTTGCACCCATGGCAGCAGGTAATCCAAAACCCATTGTGCCCAATCCGCCAGAGTTAATCCAGCGACGAGGCTCGTCAAATGGGTAATATTGCGCTGCCCACATTTGATGCTGACCAACATCAGAGGTGACAATCGATTGACCCTTGGTTACTTCATATAATGCTTCGATTACACGCTGAGGCTTAATCACACCCGGCTTATTTGCATAGGCCATAGAGTCAACGCTACGCCACTTGTCAATTTGTTGCCACCAAGAATCAATATTTTGAGTTGACCTATCTTTCATAGCTGTAATAAGATCAACCAACACAGATTTAACATCGCCAACAATTGGAGCATCTACTGCTACATTTTTAGAGATAGATGCTGGATCAATATCAATATGAATAATTTTTGCCGTTGGACAAAATTTATCAATATTGGCAGTCACTCGATCATCAAATCTTGCGCCCACAGCAATAACGCAATCAGAACCGTGCATGGCCATATTTGACTCATAAGTACCGTGCATACCCAACATACCTAATGACTGTTTATCAGTTGCTGGATAAGCACCAAGACCCATTAATGTTTGAGTAATTGGAAAGCCTAGATTACGCGTAAACTCCCTAAGCTCTTGGTCAGCGTTGCCAATAACACAACCACCGCCTGCATAAATAATTGGTTTTTTTGCCTGAGCAATAAGAGTTGCTGCTGTTGAAATTTGAGTAGCATCTGCACGGCCAACTACCTGATATGAGCGCATTTCAACTTTTTCTGGATAAGACTGCTCTTCAATGGTAGCAATAGTAATATCTTTTGGAATGTCAATAAGTACAGGGCCTGGTCTACCCGTTGTGGCAATATGAAACGCTTTCTTAATTGTGCTAGCAATTTGACTAATGTCTTTAATCAGAAAATTATGCTTAACACACGAACGAGTAATGCCAACTGCATCAACCTCTTGGAAAGCATCATTACCAATTAAGGCTGATGGCACTTGACCAGAGATAATAACCATTGGAATTGAATCCATGTAAGCCGTGGCAATGCCTGTTACTGCATTTGTAATACCAGGGCCACTGGTTACTAAAGTAACTCCACACTTGCCACTTGCTCGCGCATAGCCATCTGCACCATGTGCTGCACCTTGCTCATGGCGAACTAAAATATGTTTGATTTCATCGCAAGCATCCAGCGCATCATAGATATGCAGGACAGCACCACCTGGATAGCCAAAAATATGACTAACACCTTCTTTTTTAAGGCTATTTACAAGTATTTGCGCACCGTTTAATTTCATTATTTTAGCTGGGTATAAAAAACTTGTCGATTATACCAAATGAAATGCTAGAATATACTGACTATTACAAGGAATTTTGCCAATCTTCTGAATAGAATTGAATTGGCGAATTTTCTTCTTCGAAGGTCTCAATTGACCAAGTATCAGGACGCTCTAAAATGGCTGATAACAACTGGTCATTTAGCAGGTGTCCTGTCTTATAACCTTCATAATGACCAATTAAATTAGAGCCAAGTAAATACAAGTCACCAACAATATCTAAAATTTTATGCTTAACAAATTCATTTTGATAACGCATACCATCTTCATTCAGCACATCGTCATCACTCAGTGCAATCGCATTATCCATACTCGCACCTAAAGCTAAGTTTTGCCTTTGCATCATTTCTACGTCTTTCATGTAGCCAAAAGTTCGAGCGCGAGAAATTTCTTTTAAATAAGACTGTTGTGAAAAGTCAATACTCAATTGTTGGCCGCTTTCTTTTACTTTCTTATGGTCAAAATTAATTTCTAAGGAAACCTTAAATCCATCATGCTTGGACACTTGAGCCCAAGAATCACCATTTTCAACACGCACCGTTTCATTGATGACAAAAAATCGCTTATGCTCTTCTTGTTCTTCAATGCCAGCTGACTGTACCAAAAATACAAAGGGTGCCGACGATCCATCCATAATCGGCACCTCAAAAGAATCAAGCTCAACCAAAACATTATCAATACCTAGCGCGGAAAAAGCACTCATTAAATGCTCAACTGTAGATACCTTTACCCCTTGATTTTCAAGCCCTGTTGATAGTACCACCTCATTAACAAACGCATTGTGTGCTCGCACTAACTTTCCACCCACATCCATGCGTCTAAATACAACGCCGTGATCGATCTCAGCCGGGATCAATGTCATGTTGACTACACTGCCACTATGAATACCAATACCTCTAGCCTTGACTGTCTTTTTAATGGTTCTTTGTTTAATCATGACACTTATAACTTAAATAATTCTTGCATTGTACCAAACAAGCCACCTTTTTGTACTTGTTCTGGCTCTTGTAAATAAGATTTAGGTGTATTGCAGGCTAGCAAGCCGAGTGCAGAAAAGTACGAGATATCTGTTAAAATTTTCTCATTACCACTGACTAATTCTCGATTAATTTTGGCAACTCTGGTGCGCGCACGAAATTCTTTTAGCAAAAAAGCTTCACAGTGTTCTATTTTGCTAGCGCCACCAATCACCACCAATCCAGCCTTCAAAGATCTGTCAAGCTTCTCACTCTTTAATCTCTTTTTAACCAGTGTACAAATTTCTTTATAAGGTTTTTCAATCACCATAATCAACTCATGGAGCGATAGATAGTGCTCTTCAATAGAGTCAATCTGTTCAAACCTAATTAAACGATCTTGGATTGTTGAATCTAATTGCATCATGCCATATTCTATTTTTAAGCGCTCGGCCTCATCAAACGAGGTGTTATACGCTTGAGCAATATGATTAGTAACTCTATTACCACCCATGTTAAACACCTGGCTAAAAACAACACCACCTTTGACAAAAACTGAAATATTTGTCACACCCGCACCAATGTCTAATAAACAAACCCCATTGTCTTTGTCTTCTTGATTAATGCAAACTGCACTACTAGCAATCGAATCAAGAATGATTTTATCAGCGCCTAAATCACTTGGAATAAGGCTATGACTAATATTGTTAATAGCTTGATTAGATACCGAAGCAAGATGCACTTGGGCACCCAAAACCTCAGCCTCCATTCCAATTGGAGAAGTTTCAATCTGGTCATCTACAGTAAAGTTGTTAACGATAACCTCAAGATTTTTTTTGTTTGTCGCAACCGTACCTGCTGAAGAGTTTTGGATCGCCTGCAAAACGTCTTCTTTAGTGATAATTTTTCGCTTTCCATTAAAACTAATTGGTCGGTTTTGATTACTACTACTCAAATGCAAATCAGAGACATTAATATCAATAAATTTAGGTTTGCGTCTACACTTTTTGTTAACCTTATCAACTACCTTTCGAATGGCTTGTGAAGCGCTATCAACATCAACAATAACTCCATTTTTAACACCTGAAGATGAACCAATTGCATGACCAATTACATGGAATTTATTATCCTCAATGTCAGCAATAAGAACGGCAATTTTGCTGGTTCCCACATCAATACTGGCAAAAAAATCAAAATTCGACATGCGTCTCTCCCTCATCTAGCCATTGATATAAATGCTCTATTGAGACCACCTTGCCACTTAACAAGCGTTTAAATTTTTTGGCATTGGGTTGTGCATGATACAAACCCAAAATGTGTCGAGTCATAGACCTAATGGGTACCAGGTTAGTTTGTTGCTGCTTCATATATTCAATAAATTTTAATAATATTTGCTCTCGAGAGGTGGTTGAATGATGGTCCTGATAAATCTCTTGATCAACCTGAGCAAGTAAATAAGGCTGATGATAAACCGCCCTACCCAACATAGCGCTATCAACATGGCGCAGGTGTTCATTCACCTGATTGAGCGATGTTATACCGCCATTAATGCCAATCGTTAACTGTGGAAAATCTTGTTTAAGTTGATACACCCAGTCATAATTCAGAGGTGGTACCGTTCTATTTTCCTTAGGACTTAACCCTTGAAGCCAAGCCTTTCTAGCATGGATAACAAAATTATTACACCCTGCTTTATGTACGGTTTCAATAAAATGACTTAGCTCATCATAACTCTCCATATCATCCACACCAATACGAGATTTAACGCTAAGTGGAATGTCTATCACCTCACCCATTGACTCAATACATTTGGCAACGGTCTCTGGTGTCTGCATAAGACAAGCGCCAAAACTCCCCGATTGCACTCGATCTGATGGACAACCAACATTAATGTTAACCTCGTCATAACCCCACTCTTGCCCAACCTTAGCAGCGATTGCCATCTCTTTAGGGTTGCTACCGCCCAATTGCAATACCAGCGGATGCTCTTGTGCGTTGTAATCAAGCAAGCGATTTTTATCACCATGAATAATAGCTTTAGCCGTTACCATTTCAGTCCAAAGCTGTGCATTTTTAGACATTAAACGATAAAAATATCGACAATGGCGATCGGTCCAATCCATCATTGGTGCAACTGAAAATCTAGCTTGAGAGTTCATCAATCAGTGTGGTTAATACAAAATCAATACTAGCATTAACAACATCTTGTCTGTTGCCTGCAAAATTTTGTGTAGAGGTAAAACACGCGCCCAAAATACAAAAACCAAAACAAACCATGCCCACTGGTTTTTCTTGACTACCACCTTGCGGTCCAGCAATACCGGTGATAGAAACCGAAACACCTGTCTTTGCTTGATTAATAACGCCACTCGCCATCTGCCCAGCAGTCTGCTCGCTTACCGCCCCAAACTCCTCTAAAGTATTTTTCAATACACCCAGCATATCAATTTTGGCTTGGTTGCTATAGGTGATAAATCCTCGATCAAAATATACAGACGAGCCACTTTGACTGGTTAACAAAGAACAGAGTGCGCCACCCGTACAAGATTCAGCCACAGCTACGGTTAACCTTTGCGCAGTTAATAAGTCAGTCAGTTGTTTAAGTTTTAACATTACTTCAATGCCGCTTGAACAATTTCAAAAATATCATTAGACAAATCATCACTTTGAATAATTCTCTCCAGTTGTTGTTTTTGCAGTTGCTTTAGTACTGGCGTAAAACGCCCCCAATGGTTATAAACCGAAACCAGACGCGCACCAATTTGCGGATTCGACTGATTCAACTTTAAAATAATATCGGTAAAAAACTCATAGCCTGATTGGTTGTGAAAATTAATGTAGTTTTGAGTAAAGCCACCAATCACACTACGCAATCGATTTGGTGTATTAAAAGAAAACAACTCATGCTCCATTAGCTGTTTAATATCAGCAACTGTGGCTAATGGTGAAGTAGACTGAACAGCAAAAAACTTATCCATTACTTGGACATCCTGCTCAAATGTTTGATAAAAATTTGATATCGCCTGTTTTTTATAAGAGTTATCACTAGCAACTAACGCGCTAAATGCTGCAATCTGATCCGTCATACAATTTGCCTGCTCAAATTGAGTGCGAGCCAGATCAGGGTTAGAGCCTTTATCCTTGCTAAGATAATAAAGACAAGTATTTTTCAAAGATCGCTCTCCCACCGCCTCAGGTGTTAGCTGGTAGACCTTGGCATGGTTCAAAGAATGATACGTCTCTAGCAATAAAGATTTAAATCGACCCAATACCTTACTGGCCATTTCTTCACGCTTTTGGTGAATATCAAACACATCAATCACCACAACTTTTTGATGTAAAAATCGCTCAGAAGGTAAGGTTAAAATCTCACTCACCAAGGATTTATCTTGCCTAGTTTGAACAAGCTTTTCAATAGCATTAAAAAATAACAGCTCACGGGCTGTGTTGGGCGTTAGGATTAATGACAGCCAAATCTGTTGCGCACTATCCCAGACAACATAAGCATCACTATCATGTCCTACTAAGAATATTTGTTGCTCAAAGGTTAAATCCGACAACAAGTGAATTGGCGCAGAAAACCCTCGCAACCAAGAAGGTATTGGCATTGACTTTATTTGATCAAAAACAAACGTCTGCTTTTGTTGTTGGATTGTTAATACACCCTCTTTTAGTGTACTGCCCTGATCATCTAACAAGGCGTAGTTAAGCGGAAGAAAATAGTCAAATTCATTATCTTGTTCAACCTCAACATAAAAACATTCATTTTTCTCATCATAATCTGTTTTGATATTTATCGTTGGTGTACCCGGTTGAGAATACCACGTCATAAATTTGGAAAAATCGAATTCATTAGCGTCACTCATGCTTGATACAAAATCATCAATTGTGATCGCATCGCCATCATGGCGATCAAAATAAAGCTTCATGCCTTTTTGAAAACCTACCTCACCCAAAAAACTATGAATCATGCGAATTACTTCCGCACCTTTTTCATAGACCGTTAGCGTATAAAAATTATTCATTTCTATGTAGCTCTCAGGCCTAACAGGATGCCTCATAGGTCCGGCATCTTCAGCAAATTGAAATGTGCGTAAAGCATTCACATCTTCAATGCGCTTAATGGATCGAGAGTGTAAATCAGAAGTAAACTCCTGATCTCTAAAAACAGTCAACCCCTCCTTAAGGCTTAACTGAAACCAATCCTGACAAGTGACTCGGTTGCCTGTCCAATTATGAAAATATTCATGGCCAATCACCGCTTCAACATTAATAAAATCTTTGTCAGTAGCGGTTTTTGGGTCAGCCAAAACAAAGGTTGAATTGAAAATATTCAACCCTTTATTTTCCATGGCGCCCATATTAAAATCATCCACCGCAACAATCATGTAGATATCCAGATCGTACTCTAAATTAAAGCGTGATTCATCCCAAGCGAATGAGCGCTTGAGTGAATCCATGGCAAACTGAGTTTTGCCAATGTTATGCTTTTCAACATAAATTTTAAGCGCCACTTCTCGACCAGAAAGTGTGGTGTAATGGTCTTCTAATACAGCAAAGTCTCCAGCCACCAACGCAAACAAATAACACGGCTTAGGTGTTGGATCATGCCAAGTCGCTTGACCTGGAGATGCACTTGATAAATTACCATTACTTAGTAATACGGGATAACGACCTGCCTCTGCCTTAATGTGTGTTGTGAATACGCTTAGAACATCAGGCCTATCTAAATAATACGTTATTTGCCTAAAACCATGCGCCTCACATTGTGAACAGTAATTACCACTAGATTGGTACAAGCCGTTTAAACTGGTGTTGTTTTCAGGATGAATACGATTCACAATCTCTAGAACAAACTCACCTTTTAAATGACGCAGCTGCACGCCTTTATCGCTTAGTTCATAATCAACGCGCTCGCCATCTATGACAAGAGAAATTAATTCAAGATCAATGCCGTCTAAAAAAAGACTGTTGTCACCTGCCTGATATTTTGGATTTTTGTAAAAATGGATTTTTGAGCTCACCAAAGTCTCATCATCGCGCAGATCAAAACTAAGCTCTGTTGTATGAATTAAGTAATTGCTCGGTTTATAGTCTTTTCTATAAATTGGTTGCGGGACTAGATTGCTAATAATAACACTCCTAAAACAATTCGATAAACAACAAAAGGCACCAAGCCAATAGTGTCTAATAATTTAATAAAAAATACTACCGTGAAATATGCACTAACTGCCGCCACTAAAAACCCAATAATAAGCATAGGCCAATCAACCACTTGAGGTTGTTGATATAGGTCCAACAACATGAGTAAAGCCGAGAGCGTAATAACAGGGATAGAAAGTAAAAAAGCAAACTGGGTTGACATATTCTTGGACAGTCCAATCAGCAATCCTGCTGTAATAGTAATGCCGGATCTAGATGTTCCAGGAATTAGTGCCAGGGCTTGCATTACCCCCACAAATCCCACATCTTTCCAACTTAGCTCGGATCTAGGCTGTTGATTATTAGCATTAACCCAGCTCGAAAAACCCAGCAACAAACCAAATACCAGGGTTGAATAAGCAATAATTTCAGTTGAGCGTAAATTTAATTCGATAAAGTCTTTGAATATTAAACCCGCCAATCCAACTGGAATTGTACCAAGCAACACACCCCAAGCCATTTTGGATTGGCCAACTGTCTGAATCTTAACAACCGAATAGAAAAAATCTTGAATAAGTAGACGAATAATAGCTCGATAATAAAACACAATGGCACTTAATGTGCCTAAGTGTACAACCACATCAAATGCTAGGCCTTGATCAGGCCAATCAACCAATTTAGGCACTAAAATTAAATGCGCAGAAGAGGAAATTGGCAAAAATTCACTTAGTCCCTGAACGAGAGATAATACGATTGTTTGAATGAAATCCATAATAATAACAAGTTTACAACTTATGACTCAAGTCTTGTTCTTTAAATCCATTTAATTTTACGTTGATCGACTTGCTTAAAGCTAAAACTTTAAAACTTTCCCCCATGGCACTCGGCAAAACCAACTGCTTGACTTGCTGCGCCAAACTGATACGCTGATCATTGTCTTTCTCAGTGAGCAGATACTCATCAATACCCAATGAGATTAGAAATAACGCTTGAGTTGCATACCCAGCCACCTGAAAACCTGAAGATTTTGCCTGATCCGCTATATCTGAAAAATTAACCGAAGTGGTAATATCCTGCTCACCAATATACACGAAAGGGTTGTCGCTAGCCTTGTGCTGATAATAGCACCGAAGCGTTCCATCCAGTCTTTGCGGGTGAAAATATTCATCTCTATGCATACCATAATCAATCAGCAGAACTAACGCCTCATCAAGAGCTCCGTATAACGAATCAATCCACGCCATTGCCCTTGGATTAATTTCAGTGGTGTAGCCTTCAACAACGTTGACTGGTAATTTAATAGCTGATTTTTCAAAAACAGTCTCATCCGACCTCCAATTCAACTGATCCTTATCAAGATCAACACAGAGTTCATGAAACTTCCCTTGTTTCTGTATAAGGCGCTTAGCAGGCATAGCATCTAACACCTCATTAGCAATCACCACACCATTAAAACGCTCTGGTAGTTTATCCAGCCAAACAACACGTTCTAATAATTCTGGCAATGCTTTGGCAATAGTTTGCTGTTGTCGATGTTGTAATTCACCGCTTAATTCCAAAATATAATAACACTTTGGTAAGCACTCTAAACGCCCCAACTCAAACAAAACCTGGGCAGCAAGCACACCACTCCCCGCGCCAAATTCTAAAATATCATTATCACCATTTAAAACCTGGGCACATTGCCTTGCTAGACAAAAGCCAAATAAGTCAGATGTCTCAGGAGCAGTGACAAAATCACCTTTTTCACCAAATTTTTCCGATCCAGAGCGATAATAGCCCAATTGAGGATAATACAACGCCAACTGCATAAATTCATCGAAACCTATGGGCGCTTGATTTTGTATAATAGTATTTTTAATTACTTCGTTCAATTTCATCACAACGATATTTTATATGAAAACAGCATTAGTCACAGGTGGTGCACACCGCATTGGTCAACAAATTTGTCGCACATTGCATGAGGCAAATTTTACGATTATTATTCATTACAACACATCTTCTATCGACGCCGAAAATTTGGCCAATGAGTTTAATTTAATCCGTGCCAATTCTGCGAGAACAATACAAGCTGAGCTTTCCAATATCAAAGATATTGAGCAATTGTGCCAAACCATTGAATCACTAGACTTACTCGTCAACAACGCTTCTGTTTTCTACCCAACGCCAATTAACAGCTTAACCTTATCTGATTATCAAACCACGATGAATACTAATTTAATGGGGCCATTGTTTTTATCAAGCACACTGAGTAAAAAATTATCAGAGAATCAAGGGTCTATTGTTAATATTGTTGATATTCATGGAGATAGGCCACTGAAAAATCACACAATTTACAATATTTCTAAAGCAGCCATTGCCATGATGACAAAAACCTTGGCTAAAGAGTTGGCACCTAATATTCGAGTTAACGGCGTCTCTCCAGGCTCTATTTTATGGCCTGAGAATGAGGCTGAATTAAGTCATGATCAAAAACAATCTATGCTCAATAAAATCGCTCTAAACAAACAAGGTGCCGCTACTGACATTGCTAATACAGTTTTATTTTTAGCACAATCAGATTACATTACCGGTCAAATTATTGCGGTTGATGGTGGACGCAGTTTAAACCAATAAAAACTTTAAATATAAAAACCTTGAGAATATATGGTGACAATATTTGTGTTATAATAAAAGGGCTTGATATTTAATTTTTATCA
Source organism: Candidatus Thioglobus sp. (assembly GCA_018644675.1). GTDB lineage: Bacteria > Pseudomonadota > Gammaproteobacteria > PS1 > Pseudothioglobaceae > Thioglobus_A. Next base: position 20,634 of record JABGQC010000005.1, on the reverse strand, counting down.
GCTAAAAGAATTTACAAACGCTTCCGTGCTAAGAAAAAAACCACAGAAGTTTGATAATATTTTGGGCTTATTGTTGCCACATAAGAGAATAATTCATGGCTTTCTGCGACAGAGCAGAAACGCCTGAAAAGGGTCTTAAAACCCTTATAAAGAAAGGTTTTTTATCATTTATGATGAACACAAATCACACTTTAATATCAAATCGATACGTTAGTATTGATTACCTATGTACGCACATAAGTCCTCCACTACAAGGACTTAACCATGAATCATATTTTAATCAACGCCACTCACAAGGAAGAAATCAGAGTTGGTGTTGTCAAGAACAAAAAACTCACTGGACTTAACATTGAGACCAGTCTTAATAAGAAGACTAAAGGCAATATCTATCGCGGGAAAATCTCACGAGTAGAGCAATCATTAGAAGCTGCATTTGTTGATTACGGCAAAGAAAGACAAGGCTTCTTGCCTTTTAAAGAAGTTGCAGAATCACTTTACAATGGCGCTACGCCAAAAGGCTCTAAGCTTACTATTTCAGATGTTCTTAAAGAAGGGCAGGAAATCATTGTCCAGGTTGAAAAAGAAGAGCGTGGCAACAAGGGTGCTGCACTAAGCACCTATATCAATTTGGCTGGTGCCTATATGATTTTGACACCGAATAATCCAAAAAGTCACGGAATTTCACGTCAAATTACTTCATCCGATAGGCAATCTTTAAAAGAAATTATTGGCAAAATTGTCATGCCTAAAAATTCAGGCCTTATCATACGTACAGCAGGCAGTGGTAAAAGCCTAGAAGAGTTACAATGGGAAGTTGATTACCTATCTGATCTTTGGAAATCAATCAATACAGCAGCGGAAAAACGCCCTTCACCCTTCTTGATTTATCAAGAGAGCGATATCATTATTCGCACACTACGCGACTACCTACGCTCTGATACTGATAGTGTGATTATTGATGAGTTAGAAGCCTTCCAAAATGCCAAAGAGTTTGTGAGCTTTGTACTACCTCAGTACCTTGATCGTATTAAATTTTTCGATGTAAGTGAACATTCATTATTCAACCATATGGGTGTTGAAAGTCAAGTACAGAGCGTATTTAACCGTGAAGTTACATTACGCACTGGTGCAACTGTTGTATTTGACCCAACAGAGGCTCTAACCGCTGTTGACATTAACTCCGCACGAGCAACTAAAGGCTCTGACATTGAAGAAACTGCCTACAATACCAACTTAGAAGCAGCTAAAGAAATCGCCCTTCAACTACAACTACGCGACATTGGTGGACTTGTTGTTATTGACTTTATCGATATGGCTACTGAAGAGCATCGCCAGGCTATTGAAAAAGCCATGGAAACAGCAACACAGTCAGATCGTGCACGCATTCAAATTGGTAATATTTCTAAATTTGGCCTACTTGAAATGTCTAGACAGCGCCTCATGAGCTCAGTCACTGAATCTGTTGAAAAATCTTGCTCAGCTTGTCATGGTCGTGGCACAACGCCAACCATTCCAACACTGGCACTTTCAATTCTTAGACAACTTGAAGATGGTTGCAATGCCAGCAATCAAACCTCAAGAATTACAATCCAATCAAGTGTTGAAGTAATCACTTATATTCTGAATGAAAAACGTCAAGATATTGCAAAATTAGAAGCTAAACATGGTGTCAAAATAACACTACTACCCAATCCTTACATGCAATTTCCTAACTTTAGCATCAATAAACAAAAAGGGAGTAAAAAATCTCAACACAAAAGCTATCAAGGCATCTCTAAGCCACAACAAACCTTAGCTGAAAACGGACTAGCAGATGAATCTGAGATTCCAGAAATAAACATGAATCGACCAAAAACCCGCGTACCTGAGCGTGTAAAAGAAGTGCAGAAACCTTCTTTATTTGCAAGAATTAAGGCAGCAATATTTGGTAAAAATAAAAACAAACCTAATAAGAAAAAAGCAAACTCTAATAACAAAAACCGTAATCGAAACCGTAATCGAAACCGTAATAAGAACAAGCCTACCAATCAAAATCAGCAAAATAAGGCAAAGCAACAACAAGCTCAGCCAAAGAAACAAGCTAATAAACAACCTGCTAAGCAGCAAAACAAGGAAAAACAACAAGGAAACAAACAACCTGCTAAGCAGCAAAAAGCTCAGCCAAAGAAACAAGCTAACAAGCAACCTGCTAAGCAGCAAAACAAAGAAAAACAACAAAACCAAAGCAATAAGCAAAACAATGCTCAAGAAAACACTATGCCTAAGAGTCCTGCTGTCGAGTTAGCAAATAAGCCAAAGCTTGAAGCTAACACTCAAAATGCTAGTCAAAAAACAGAACCTACTCCTGCGGCAGTAAAACAGCCCGAAGTCAAGCAGTCAGAGACAAAGTAACCAGAGTAAATTTATGTACAATTTAGCAGTATTTGGCAATCCGATAGAGCACAGTCTATCTCCTGCTATTCATGCTCAGTTTGCACAGCAAACTGCTACCCAGGTTGATTACATCAAAATTCTGGCGCCTATTGGCAACTTCTCACAAGAGGCCCAACGATTTGTCGCGTCGGGAGGAGATGGATTTAACATTACCGTCCCTTTTAAAATTGATGCATTTGAGCTGGCCACTGAGCTTACCTTAAATGCAAAGATGGCTGGCGCCGTTAATACAATCAAAGTGCAAGAAGATCGGTTGATTGGTGAGAATACTGATGGATTGGGACTGGTTAATGACCTAATTCAAAATCTAGGCTTGTCACTTAAAAATAAAAAAATACTTATTCTCGGTGCTGGCGGAGCAACACAGGGTATCGTTCTCCCATTGCTTCAGCAGCAACCAAGTCGAGTTATGATTGCCAATAGAACGGCAAGTAAAGCAGAAAAATTAGCAGATGACTTTTCAAAATATGGCTCTACTTGCGGCTTTGGGCTGGATAAAATCAAATCAGATCCAATCGATATTATTATTAATGCAACCAGTGCCTCATTGGATGGAAAAATGCCTGATATCGCCAATGGCTGTGCTCATGGCGCTATTTGCTATGACTTGATGTATGGACAGCAAACACCATTTATGACTTGGGCTAAAGAGAATAACGCCTCAATTATTGCCGATGGACTGGGCATGTTGGTTGAGCAAGCGGCCAGTAGTTTTGAATTTTGGACCGAAAAAAAACCTGATACTCAAGCGGTTATCAAGAACTTACGGCGCTAGGCGCTCAATTGCCCAATTCTCACCCTGTTTAAGATAGACAAGTCGATCGTGTAATCGATTTTCTCTCCCCTGCCAGAATTCAATCCTATGGGGAACAACGCGATACCCTCCCCAAAAATCTGGCAACGGCACCTCGCCTTGTTTAAATTTACTTTTCATGGCTTCAAACTGCATTAACAAAGCTTGTCTTGATGATAACTCACTTGACTGGTTCGAAGCCCAAGCCCCTAATTGAGAGTCTTTTGGACGAGATGAAAAGTATTTAATAGAATCCAGTGTTGAGATTTTTTCCACTCGACCTGAAATCTTGACTTGTCTTTCCAGATCTAACCATGGAAAAAGTAAAGCTGCATTGGGATTAGATTTAATTTGGCGAGATTTTTTTGAATTATAATTAGTAAAAAATACAAACCCCTGCTCGTCAAACGACTTTAACAAAACTGTTCTAAGGCTGACTTCATCAGCATCACTAGTGGCCAAACTCATGGCATTTGGCAGGGTCAAATCAGCATCACTAGCCTGCTTTATCCATTGCTCAAACTGGACAAAAGGGTTTTTATCCATTTGAGTGCGTGACAGGCCATTACTGGTAAATTCACGCCTAAGTTTTTGTAAATCGATACTCATTAGAAAGGAAGGAATTTACTCTTCTTGGCTTCGGTCAAATGCTGCGAAATTAAATACTTAACAGGCGGAAAGTGCTCTGCAATTTTTAAGACTATTCTTCTCACTTGCTTAATAACAGGTGCATCATTAGTGAATAACGCCACAACTCCATTAGTGCCAAAGAACATTAGCCTTGTTAGGTTAATATGCTTTTTTTCATATAATTTTAATAACGCATCAGAGCCAATATCCTGCCCATGATCTAGCGCCTCTTTAACTAAATTAGCCAGTATGTCTTGACCTCTTAAGCCCAGATTAAAGCCGTGAGCAGTCACTGGATGCATACCAACAGAAGCGTCCCCAATAAGCGCAAATCTCTGCGCAATGAATGTTTGCGCATGTGTGCCAATTAGCGGGTAAGAATGTCTTACTCCTGCTTGAGTCATTTCACCAAATTCATGCTTGAAAAAATGTGTGATAAATTTATTAAACTCAGCATCACTCATGTCTAGCATTTTTTTAGATTCATTGGTCTTGACCGTTAGAACTACAGAAGACGCACTACCTACCATTGGCAACAAGGCCAGTGTTTTTCCATAATCAAAACACTCTAGAGCGATATTATGATGAGGCTTTTCATGAGTCATTTTAGTCACAATCATAACTTTGGAAAAATCTTTCATTAGTGTAGGAATACCGACTTTTCGACGAATTTCTGAAAAACGAGAGTCCGCTGCAATGACTAATTTTGCATCAATAATATCACCATTTTCAAGAATAACTTGTGCATTATTTTTCTGCTGCTTAACATCACTAACCATGGCATCAGTTTTAAGATCAATATTATCTGCGTCTTTGATTCGATCAAAAAGCGCTTGGCGGATTAAGTGGTTTGGCACTAAATAGCCTAATGCATCAATATTTTTTTGATCTGGCTTAAAATTAAGTAGTGACGGCGAATCTCCATCAAATACTTTAGCCTCTTTTAATGGGGCAACTTGAGATTGGTCGATTAATTCCCAAACACCTAATTTTTTTAAGATTTTAAGTGATAAGTGCGTTAATGCAATCTCTCTACCATCTTCTTTTGGATTTGAAATAGATTCAAAATTTGAGCGCTCAATTAACAGAACCTTGATACCAAGCTCTAGCATGGAGCAAGCAAAACTCAGTCCTGCCGGGCCTGAGCCAATTATAACAATATCGTAAGGTGTTTGCATTTCTAAGGTTAATAATTTGAGATAATAAGCTTATTATAACTATCCTACCCAATCATGATTTACGTTGTTATCCAATTCAGCTGTATTATTTACTTAATGTTTAATGCCCAGTATGAATACTTTGGCTTTATAGAGATAGCTCTTGTACACTTAGCTTTGTTAATCGGGCTAATTGCTGTATTTAATATGAAGTTTAACAACCTAAACATAACACCTGGCCTAAAACAAAATCACCAACTTAGAACAAGCGGTATTTATCAATTTATTAGGCATCCGATGTACACCAGTGTTTTGCTATTTTGCTTGGCACTAATGCTGAGTAATGCTCACCACTTTTCACAAGGGGTTATGTTAATTCTATTTATTGATTTAATCTTAAAATCTAATCTTGAAGAAAAACTACTAACAAAACGCTTTAAAAGCTACCCAGCATATCAACAAAAAACTGGGCGATTTATCCCATTTTTATAAATCCTTTAGATCCTTGATGGCTTGAATATCTCCAGAATTTGATAATTTTTTAAGCCAATATTTGGCTTTTTTAACAGACTGCCCAACTCCCTTACCTTGTAAATACAAGTCAGCTACTTTTCGCCAAGCTGGCTGATAGCCCTTTCTTGCAGCAGCAATAGCGAAGCTGTAAGTTTTGGTTAAATCAGTTTTAACACCTTGGCCCAATTCATAATGCCTGGCAATATCTAAATAAGCTGATAGATTGCCCTGCTTGATGGACTGCTGATAAAGCTTATGTGATTTTTTATAATTAGGCAAGGCGTAAACACCCTTATCATAATAATTTGCCAAAATATAAGCCAGCTCTACATTGCCATTATCAAAAGATTTTTGATACCAATTTAACGCCTCTTTAGCGCTTTTCCTAACGCCGCGCCCATGTTCAAATAATTGCGCTAATTGATATTGGGCTTGCACATGCTCTTGGCTAGCTGACTTTAACAGCCAATCATAAGCTTGTTTATAATCCTCATCATCTGCATAGGCCAAACCTAGACGATACTGCTCATCACTATTGCCTGATTTTGCCGCTTCAATACGCCACTTATTTGCCAAAAGTGGATTCTTCTTAACACCGTCACCAGTTGCATACATTTGCGATAAATTGTACTGCGCATCTGCATATCCTTGTTTGGCTGCTTTTTTAATCCATTGATGGGCAGCTCGCACATCGCGCTCAACACCAATACCCAGATAAAACATACTACCCAGGTAATACTGAGCCTTAGAATGCTCTTGTTTGGCAGATTTGTTTAATAACTCAACGCCTTTTGCATCGTTTTGATTGGAGCCCTTGCCTTCAATATACATAAGGGCTAAAGCGGTTTGAGCCTCTAGATTCCCAGCCTTACTGGCCAGTGAAAAGGCATTGAAAGCTTTGCTATAATTTTGCTCAACCCCATCACCATAATAATACGCCTTGCCTCTATCATACAAGTCAGCCTGTGCCAACGTGGCATAGCTCAATAATAACAAAAACAAGAGTGATAATTTCATGACATAAATTGTATACGATAAGTTAAGGTGAATGGCATCAACCAAATAATTAAGTAACTTTTTCTTTATGCGCCTCACCCCATAAATAAAGCGATTTCAATATTGGCTTTAGACTTTGTCCATAAGGAGTTAATGAATATTCAACTTTTGGAGGGACAACCGGATAAACCTCTCTATGCACTATCTCATCTTGCTCTAACTCCCTAAGCTTTTGAATCAGCATTTTTTGAGTTATTCTTGGTATTAATTTTTGCAACTCACTAAACCTTTTTGTTTCTGATAGCAAATACCACAATATTAATATCTTCCATTTTCCCGCTAAAATATCAATTGACGTTTCAACTGGGCACTTTTCATGCTCTACATTAACTTTATTATTCATTTCTTTTTATCTTTAAATCATATCGGTTTCTAAAAGGTTAGTACCTTACAAAAAAGTAGGTTCTTCCAATGATAAACCACTTAAGTTACAATTACCAAATAAATATTAATAAAAAGGTAGAAAATAAAATGAAAGCATTTGTAGTAGAAAAAATTGAAGATAAAAAATTTGTAGCAAGCGTTCAGGAAGTTGAACAACCCACACTGGTAGAGGGTGAGGTTTTAATTAAAACCTCATACTCATCATTAAACTACAAAGATGCTTTAAGTTCAGCTGGAAATCCTGGTGTTACTCGGGTTTTTCCACATGTTACAGGTATTGATGTCAGTGGCGTTGTCGCTGAATCCAAATCAAGTCTATTTTCAGTTGGTGATGAAGTTTTGATAACTGGCTATGATTTAGGTATGAATACAGATGGAGGGCATAGTGAATTTGTAAAGGCTCCAGACACTTGGATAGTAAAAAAACCAGATAATATTTCTTTAAGAGAATTGATGATTTATGGAACAGCCGGCTTAACATCGGCCTTAAGCGTTAATGAACTACTAAACAATGGCGTGACCAATGGTGAAGTGCTAGTAACAGGTGCTACTGGCGGTGTTGGTAGTATTTCTGTTGCAATTTTATCCAAGCTAGGATTCGAGGTTATTGCACTTTCTGGCAAGGAAAATCAAATTGATTACTTAAAAGAAATTGGCGCCAAGGAAGTGATATTAAGAAAAGATTTTGATATCGAAAATAAAAAACCCATGGGCAAAGAAAGATTCTCAGGCGTGATTGACACAGTCGGTGGAAACATACTAGCTGAAGCCCTAAAACAAATCAAATATGACGGTGTTGCCACCTGCTGCGGATTAACCGCTTCACCTGTATTTAATACTAATGTTTTTCCTTTTATCTTAAGAGGTGTCAGGCTAATTGGCATTGACTCAGTGGAAAGCTCATTAGTCAAAAAAACCCAGGCGTGGGAGAAAATTGCCAATGAATTTAAGATTGATACACTGGGCAAATTAGCACATGAAATATCGCTTGACGAGATTCAACAAGCTTATGAAAAAATATTATCAGCAAAGGCAGTAGGAAGATATTTAGTAAAACTTTAGCAGACTAATATTAACAAAAACCAATGGAAAAAGGCCTGACCGACATCTTTACATAACGGTTTTAAAGGTGGTAGTCACGGTCAGATTTGAACTGACGACTTCCAGCATGTCATGCTGGCACTCTAACCAACTGAGTTACGCGACTATAAAAAATTGTTATCAACAGATATTGATAACGAAAGCGAAATTATACCCCGTACAGGGGATTAAAGACTAGAAACAGGTTTTAATAATTTCCTGAATATTGCTCGCTGCAGCATATGGATCATCAGCATTTTTAATTGGACGACCAACAACAATATAATCAGAGCCTGATTTGAATGCAGTAGCAACATCAACCACTCGCTTTTGATCATCATCATTAGCAACCGGGCGAATACCTGGCGTTACTGCAATCAATTTATTGTCCACATACTCTCTTAAAAATGGCACTTCAAGACCTGAAGAAACCACGCCATCACAGCCCGCTTCAAAAGCACGCTTAGCACGAGAAATAACTAAATCTTGCACATCGCAATCAAAGCCTAAATCATCTAAATCACCACGATCCAAACTAGTCAAAGCGGTTACCGCTAAAACCTTAAGATCGCCTTTATTTTCAGCTGCTTTTTCCATTAAGCCTTGATTACCATGAATGGTGGCAAAGGTTGCGCCTGTCTGGCTCAAACGGGCAATGGTTCTACCCACAGTTTCTGGCACATCAAAAAACTTAAGATCAACAAATACTTTTTTGTCTTTAGCAATTAACCAGTCCATTAACTCAAAGTATTGGCCTGTCATTAGCAACTCCATGCCAATTTTATAAAAATTAACACTGCCATCCAACTGATTGACTAAATCTTTAGCCTGTGCAACTTCTGGCACGTCCAATGCAAAAATCAATCTATCTTCAAGTTTAATGTCTTTCATGCTTATTCCTATTTAAAAAATACTGCCACCAGAATAGCCATTTTCATTGGCTTTTCTGATCCAAAATTTTGATTGCTCAATATCCTTATCGACTGACTTCGCTAAGGCGTAAAAAATGCCCAAATTATACTGTGCTTTTGCATAATCTTGGTCAGCAGATTTCTGATACCATTCAAATGCTTGTGGTAAGTCTTTATCGACCCCCATCCCCAAATCATAACAAAGCGCTAACTCATACTGTGATTGAGCATCGCCTTGCTTTGCAAGATCACTTACCTGCTCAAAAGTTTTTTTTATTTCCACGGATTATTTTGGCGAAACTTCAACCTTAATCTTAATACGATCACCATAAGGTTTGTTTTTAGTTGTGTAGGTAAATGTACGACCATCATACTCATACTCAACGCGGTAATGGCTTAAGCGCTTTTGTGTTTCTGAGCGGTACTTGGTTTCGCACACTTCACGACTCACCACTCGACCTGTTTTGGCTTTAGCCAGCTCATCATCATGCGCAAGAGAAGCACCCAATAAAGCACCTGCTACTGTCAATGCATCTTTGCCATCACCACCACCAAACTGATTACCAATCAGTCCGCCAAATAATCCGCCCACAATTTCATTGGTGGCAGAGCCATCACTATCGCCTTGATAAAACTCCTTAATATAACAATCTTGATACGGCTCACGAATGGTATGTGTTTTGTATATCTTATCCACAGAATTAACTGTCGCTGTGTCTGTATAGCTACCGGCAAATGACATTGATGATATTAACAACAAAGGCATAACACTTATTGTTTTTAAATTCATTTTTTTTCACTCCAATTTTTACGTGTAATATGGTTATTATTGTACGCTTAATCAACCAGTTTATTACATGGACTTAAAGACACTTTATTACATACATGATCCAATGTGCTCTTGGTGCTGGGGATTTGAAAAGACTTGGGAGCAAGTTAAAAAAGCATTGCCAGATGATATTAACATTCAGCACATACTTGGTGGATTGGCGCCAGATTCTAGTGAAATTATGTCAAATGAAATGCGTGAATATATTCAAAAAAATTGGCAAAAAATCGAAATGACCATTCCTGGCACTAAATTCAACCATGATTTTTGGAAAAACTGCCAACCCAAGCGCTCTACTTACCCCGCTTGTCGTGCAGTGATCGCTATTAGAGAGCAAAATCCTCAATTAGAGGTAAAAATGACTCAATTAATTCAACAATCTTACTATTTAGACGCTCAAAATCCATCAGAAACAAATACTCTGATTGCACTGGCCGATCAACTAGATATCGATATTAAAAAATTTGGAAAAAACCTAAATAGCGAAAAAATACAGTTATTATTACTTAAAGATATCGCATTAATGCGCTCACTCGGTGTCAATAGCTTTCCATCATTAGTACTGAAAACAAAATCAAACTTAAAGCCAATTAGCATTGATTACAATAATGCCAATACAATTATTAGCCAAATCTTAGCTTAGATTTACTCGATAATAGTACACTTGCCTTCGTAGCTCAGCTGGATAGAGCAGCCGCCTCCTAAGCGGCAGGTCAGCCGTTCGAATCGGCTCGAGGGCACCATAATTATTGTACTACGGCGCGGGATTGAAAAACTTTAAATGAATAGCTTCAATCGCTTGCTCAACCTCATCACTCCATTCAAAATTAATAGCATTAATATTTTCTGTGAGCTGATCCATATTGGTGGCACCAATAATGCTGCTGGCACAGAACCAACGTGAATAAGTAAATGCGAGTGCGAGTGTGGCTGGTGTAATGTTTAATTCTTGAGCTAAAGCCGCGTAAGCTTTAATCGCAGGCTCAACGCTAGGTTTTTCATAGCGCTGAGCAAAACCATCAAAATCATTTACTCGCCCCTGAGCTTTTGGATCGTTGATATATTTTGCACTGAGATGGCCAAATGCCATAGGAGAGTATGCCAATAATGGCACATTTTCACGATAGCCCATTTCTCTGAGTGATGAGTCATAAGTGCGATTAATCAAATTATAGGCATTTTGCATACTTACCACTCTTGGCAGGCTTTCTTGTTCTGAGGTATTTAAAAACTGCATCAAGCCCCAAGGCCATTCATTAGACAGACCAATATGTCTAATTTTCCCCTCATTGATTAGCTCAGATAAAGCTTGTAGCGTTTCAGCAAAATCGGTGTATTCTCGCTCTTGCTCTGGATTAAACAAATATTGGCCAAACATCGGTGTGTTGCGCTCAGGCCAATGCAGCTGATACAAATCAATATAGTCTGTTTGTAGGCGCTTAAGCGACCCTTCCACAGCACTACGCAAATTGGTACGATTAAAGGCATGCTCACCATCTCGAACCCAAGGCATGCCGCGTGCACTGCCAGCTGCCTTGGTGGCTAAAATAATTTTATCCCTTGGATTTTTTTTAATCCAACCACCCACAATATTTTCGGTGGAATAGACAGTGTTTTCACGTGGCGGCACAGGGTACATCTCAGCGGTATCAATAAAGTTTATTCCTTGATCTGTCGCATAATTAAGCTGCTGATGCGCTTCTTTTTCAGTATTTTGCTGACCAAACGTCATGGTTCCAAGGCAAATATTTGACACCACTAAATCACTACTACCAAGCTGAGTATATTTGACCATCATCTGAATAAGTTTTTAAAATGCGATATATTAACATGATAAGCAATATTTAAGCTGTACTGTTAGCTGTATACTGATATTTAAATTGAATCAGTCCGTACATTGTGAGTCGCATTAATTTACTAGATAAAAACAATAATTTTAATATTTTGTTAGCCGGAATTATAGGTCTGTTTGTTGGTGTTGGTGTCGCTCGCTTTGCTTATACATCGCTACTACCTTCCATGTTGGCCGACCAAGCTTTGTCGCTTACTTTCTCTGGTATCTTGGCTTCAACTAATTATGTTGGTTATTTGCTGGGTGCGCTATTTGCCGTTTTTATAAAAGATATTAATACTAAAATTAAATACTTCAGATTTGGCTTAATTCTGTGTGTTATTACAACGATTATTATGGGGATTACCACCTCTGATTTATGGCTAATCTTTAGTAGAATCTTGGCAGGTTTTGGTGCGGCTATGACACTGGTTGTGGGTGCAGCAATTGTTATGGTTAAGCTTGACTTTAAAGATAAAACCAAAGCAATGGGGATTTACTTTTCTGGCATTGCCATTGCCTTGGCACTGGCAGATGTTATTGCCAGATTGGTTTTAACTGAAAATTCTTGGCAAGCCTCTTGGCTAATGCTAGCACTTAGCGCCGCACTAGTCTCACCTTATCCTTGGTATATTTTATCCAGCCATCAAAAAATTCAGGCAAACACAGTCACCCACACCTTGAACAAAAAATTGTTTTCTAGTTTTGTAATCATCTTAATTTTGGCTTATTTTACCGAAGGTGTAGGGATGGTGGTTCAAGGCACTTTTTTACCAACCATTATTCAATCACTGCCAGGGCTCGAGTCTTTTGCTGGCTCAACTTGGTTATTAGTGGGCCTAGCTGGAATCCCTTCTTCAATTATTTGGATGCGTCTAGCGCATCAACATGGCAGTGTTAATATTATCATCATTGCCATGAGTATTCAAATAGTTGGTATTTTGATCCCAACTTTAAGTCACAATCTTTATTTAAATCTATTATCTGGTATTTTGTATGGTGGCACGTTTGTAGGGCTAGTGGCACTTTTTATGCATTTAGGCGGTAAGATTGCTGGTGATAATCCAGTTATGCTAATGGGTGCTCTCACCGTTGCCTACGGTATTGGGCAAGTAAGCGCACCTTTATACGCTGTAACACTAACTGAGCAATCGGGTAATTATAATCATGCACTGTACGTGACGGCCGCCCTTGTATTCAGTGGTGTACTCATGCTTTTGATAACCAAAATAGTTGGCATTAAGCCTAATACACAGTAGTTTTTAGTCGTACAATACATTTAACTAACCACAAAACTGAATTATGCATCAAAAACTCGACACCAAGGCCTTGGCACTCTCTTTAGGAGTTCTATGGTCATTGGCAATATTGTTCATCTCGATTGTGGCTCTATTTTCTGATAGCTATTTACATAATATAACCAGCTTTTTTTCAAGCATTTATCTAGGCTATTCACTCAGCTTGACAGGAATCTTAATTGGTATGGTGTGGGCATTTGTTGATGCTGCTATTGGTGGCTTAGTTTTGGCATGGCTATATAACAAACTAGTGAAATAACCAAGCACCTAGGTATAATTAATTTCATATTAAATACTTAGGTTAGCAGTATGTCGGGCAATTCTTTTGGAAAATTATTTACAATCACCACAGCGGGTGAATCTCACGGCGAGTCTTTAGTTGGTATTGTTGATGGCTGCCCTCCTGGAATGGATCTTTGCGAAGCTGATTTACAAGGCGATTTAGACCTAAGAAAGCCAGGTACTTCTCGCCATACGACACAGCGTCGTGAAGAAGATTTAGTCAAGATTTTATCAGGCACCTTCGAAGGTAAAACTACAGGCACCTCTATCGCATTGATCATTCAAAACACTGATCAACGCTCTAAAGATTATGGCAATATTGCCAACACTTTCCGCCCAGGCCATGCTGACTATACTTATGATCAAAAATATGGCTTTAGAGATTATCGTGGTGGTGGTAGATCATCTGCCAGAGAAACTGCAATGCGTGTTGCTTGTGGTGGTATCGCCAAAAAATACTTAAAAGAAAATTTAGGCATTGAAATTAAAGGCTATTTAAAACAACTCGGGCCCATTGAAGCTGAAATGCTAGATTGGTCTGAAGTACACAACAATCCATTTTTCTGCCCTGATGCCAGTAAAGTTACAGAGCTGGAGGAATACATGGACGCCCTGAGAAAATCTGGCGATTCAATTGGTGCTCGTGTTAATGTGGTTGCTACTAATATGCCTGTAGGGCTTGGTGAACCAATCTTTGATCGTATTGAGGCTGATGTAGCCCATGCAATGATGAGTATCAACGCCGTTAAAGGTGTGGAAATTGGCGCTGGTTTTGAATCAGTTATTCAAAAAGGCACAGAGCACCGTGATGCGATTACCATAGACGGATTTAAATCCAATCATGCTGGTGGCACATTGGGTGGTATTACTTCTGGCCAAGATCTATTAGTATCAATGGCGCTTAAACCTACTTCTAGCTTGCGCCTGCCAATTGAAAGTATTGATAAAGACGGCAGTCCAATTGAGGTTGTCACCAAAGGTCGTCATGATCCTTGTGTTGGCATTCGCGCAACACCAATTGCCGAGGCTATGCTAGCAATGGTGATTATGGATCATGTGATGCGCCATCGTGCACAAAATACTAACGTCAAGTCTTCAACGCCTGTTGTACCAGGTTCTAGTACATAATTAATTTTTACTTTAAATTCACCAACAAGGAAAAACATGCTGTTTTCATTGATTAATAAATACGCCTCTACAAATCCTAAAAATGATATTTTATCGGGCCTAACCGTTGCTTTGGCACTAGTACCTGAAGCGGTGGCTTTTGCCATAATTGCAGGTGTTAATCCGCTGGTTGGTTTGTACGCCGCATTCACTATTGGCTTAGTGACATCAATCGCAGGTGGTCGCCCAGGTATGATTTCTGGCGCAACTGGTGCGGTAGCTGTGGTGGTTGCCCCTCTAATTGCCATGATTCTTGAACAAGGTGGGACACTCGAACAAGCCACGGAATACTTATTCGCCGCAGTAATTTTGGCCGGAATTTTTCAAATATTATTTGGTGTACTTAAACTGGGTAAGTTCATCCGTCTAGTACCTCATCCTGTATTTTTAGGCTTTGTAAATGGTATTGCCCTGGTTATCTTTGCTGGGCAAATCAAGCAGTTTGAACTCGAAGACGGCACATGGATTACTGGCGAGCCACTATTAATTATGCTGGCTATTGCTGCAATAACCATGGCAGTCATTCATTTCTTGCCAAAAATTACCAAGACTGTACCTGCAATCTTGGTTGCTGTTATTGCTGGAACTATCGCAGTAATCGCCCTAGGTATCGAAACACGCACTGTTGGTGATATAGCCTCTATTAAAGGTGGCCTTCCTCCATTCCACATCCCTGACGTGCCATTTGATTTAGAAATGCTACAGGTAATATTGCCATTTGCAATAACAATAGCAGCGGTTGGCTTAATTGAAAGCCTGTTAACTTTAAATCTTGTTGACGACCTAACAGAAACCACAGGACAGCCAAATCGTGAAAGTATTGGTCAAGGTCTTGCAAACTCAGCAACTGGTCTTTTTGGTGGCATGGGTGGTTGTGCTATGGTGGGTCAAAGTATTATTAATGTCAAATCAGGCGGTCGCGGTCGTCTATCAGGCATTGTTGCTTCTCTAGCATTGTTAGTATTTATTGTTTACTTATCTGAATACGTTGAGATGATTCCTATTGCTGTATTGATTGGCGTAATGATGATGGTGGTTATTGGAACATTCCAATGGTGTACGTTGAAGTTATTTGGCAAGATTCCAGTACTCGATATTATTGCTGGAATATCAGTAGCAGTAATCACTCTATGGACCAGTGACTTAGCCTTAGCAGTGGTTGTTGGTGTAATTTTATCCGCCCTATCTTTTGCCTGGGAATCAGCCAGTAAGATTTACATCAAGAAAGAACAAAATGATCATGGTGATAATGTCTACAAAATTACAGGCACTTTATTCTTTGCCTCAAAAGAACACTTCCAAGAATTATTTGATCCTAAATCAGATACAGATGATGTGTATGTTGATTTTGGAGATGCTAGAGCATTAGATCACTCTGCCATTCAAGCGATTGATAAATTAGCCGAGCGTTATAAAAGAGTAGGAAAAACTCTACACCTTCAACATTTAAGCGCCGAATGCCGACTACTATTAAAAACTGCTAAAAACTTGGTTGAGGTTAATATTTTAGAAGATCCAAAGTACCATGTCGCTGACGATAAATTGTCTTAATTCGTTTTAGTAGTTAAGGTTTACATTGCTCCTTGATAAATATGGCCATTTACTTTATATTAGATTCTTTAGTTTCATTTATTATCTGGGGAGAGGTATGAAAAATACATTATTAGCCGCACTGCTAGTGTCAAGTGGCGCCATGGCCAATCAGCCATTCCAAGATGCTTTTTTTAATAATAGTGTCTGGTCAAACTTTAACAAGCAATTTCAACAATTTAACAATGAAGTGCGTGCTACACAAAATCAAAGCATGTTTGGCGCACAAACTAAACGTTTTTTTGATCGCCAATCTAATCGATACATGATTGAAGTTGAAGTTAATGGCTTAGCCAAAGAAAACCTAGATATAACCAGTAAAGATGGCATGATCCATATTAATGGTAATGTGCAAAAAACTGAACGGACAAACAACAGTTCTCGCACTTCATCAAGTAAATTCTCACAATCTTATTCATTACCTGTTGATGCGGATACAAACAATATTAACGCAGAGTTTAAAGACAATTGTCTGATTATTTCCATTCCAAAACTGGCAAAAATAACCCCTTTAGTTAATAAAATAACTGTTTACTAAAAGTCTTACTTACCCTTTTCTTCACCCCAAAGTACTTTATGCATCTGCACTTGCATGCGCACATTTAGTTGAGATTCAAGAACCCAATTAGCTAATTGGGTTGGGGTTATTTGATCAAATACAGGGGAGAATAACACGCCCGCCTGAGTTGGGTATTGGCTTAAGATATCGACACTCCAGTCAAAATCATGGCGCGATCCAATCACAAATTTAAGCTGATCTTTGATTTGTAACTCCTTAATATTGCTATACAAATTTTGCCCCGCTTCATTTGAGCTAGGGGTTTTAACATCCATAACAATAGAAACACCCGGATTTACCTCTTTTATATCAATACTGCCACTGGTCTCTAGTGACACTTGATAGTTGTTTTTTATCAGTGTATCTAGCAAAATATGGCAATTAATTTGTGCCAACGGCTCGCCACCTGTAACACAAACATAGCGAGTGTTATACTGAGAAACTTCACTCATAATTGTATCTATACTCATGAGATTATTACCCTTAAAAGCATACTCAGTATCGCAATAAGTGCAGCGCAAAGGACAGCCTGTTAAGCGGACAAAAATACTTGGCAATCCTACCTCTCTTGCCTCGCCTTGCAGTGAATAAAAAATTTCAGTAATGTTTAAATCGGTATTCATAAGGCTGCTTTAAATTGAGAATCTTTTAATTTCTTTATCTGGTTACGCACCTCGCCAGCACGCTCAAACTCTAGATCACTGGCCAGTTTGTACATTTGCTTTTCTAATAGCTTAATTTCTTTAGCCAGCTGCACAGGAGACAATTGAACCACCATTTGCTCATCACTATTTTCTTCTATATCTGCACTGGTTACATCTGTTTCCAGGATGTTAATAATCGGTTTTACAACGCCTCTTGGTATGATGTTGTTGTTTTCATTATACTGCTTTTGTTTTTCACGTCTTGTCAAGGTGACATCCATGGCTTTTTTCATCGACTTAGTAATTCGATCGGCATATAAAATCGCCTTACCATTAACATTTCTAGCCGCCCTACCCATGGTTTGAATCAGTGACCTTTCAGAACGTAAAAAACCCTCTTTATCAGCGTCCAATATCGCCACTAAAGATACCTCAGGAATGTCCAAACCCTCTCTCAGTAAGTTAATACCAACTAGAACATCAAACACCCCTAAACGCAAATCTCGAATAATTTCCACTCGCTCAACTGTATCAATATCAGAATGTAGATATCGAACCTTAACACCATGCTCATTTAAATAGTCACTGAGTTGCTCGGACATCTTTTTAGTCAGCGTGGTAACTAGCACTCGATCACCCACTTTAACACGCTTATTAATTTCGCTGAGTAAATCATCAACTTGGGTGCCAACTGGTCGAACCTCTATTTCAGGATCTAATAATCCAGTTGGACGCACCACCTGTTCTGCAATCGTACTAGAGACATCAAATTCATATTGGGATGGAGTTGCTGAAACCAAAATACATTGATGAACTCGATCTTCAAATTCGTTATATTTTAAAGGGCGATTGTCCAGTGCAGAAGGCAGGCGAAAGCCAAACTCTACCAAGGTTTTTTTACGCGCCCGATCACCCTTGTACATGCCGCCAATTTGGCTAACAGTGACGTGTGATTCATCCAAAATTATCAATGAATTTTCAGGTAAATAATCAAGCAAAGTTGGCGGTGGATCGCCTGGTTTGCGTGAAGATAAATAACGCGAATAATTTTCAACACCAGTACAATAACCCAGCTCGCGCATCATTTCAATATCCATATGCACACGCTGAGTTAGGCGCTGTTCTTCGACTAGTTTGTTTAAAGAAAGCAACTCTTTTCTTCGAACTTTTAGCTCATCTTTAATATCATCGAGCATATTTAAAATCTTAGATTTTGGCGTTACGTAATGCGTTTGCGGATAAATGGTAATTCGCTGTAAAGATTTAAGCCGTTCACCTGTCAAAGGATCAAACCAATACAGCCTTTCAATTTCTTCATCAAACATCTCAATACGCAATGCCTGCTCTTCAGAATCGGCCGGGAAAATATCAATCACCTCCCCTTTAACCCGAAAACACCCTCTAAGCAAAGTAACATCATTGCGCGTGTATTGCATTTGTGAAAGGCGCGACAATATCTCTCTTTGATTAGACACCTCTCCCACACTCAAATGCAACAGCATCGACATATAACTTTCAGGATCGCCCAAGCCGTAAATAGCCGATACACTGGCGATAATAATTACGTCATCACGCTCCAATAAAGATTTGGTGGCTGACAGGCGCATTTGCTCAATTTGCTCATTAATCGAAGAATCTTTTTCGATAAAAGTGTCAGACGCCGGCACATAAGCCTCTGGCTGATAATAATCATAATACGAAACAAAATATTCCACTGAATTATTTGGGAAGAACTCCTTCATCTCAGCGTACAGTTGAGCGGCCAGGGTTTTATTAGGCGCCATGATTAAACTAGGACGCTTAGTCTGTTTGATCACATTGGCCAGTGTAAATGTTTTGCCCGAACCGGTAACCCCTAGCAAGGTTTGGAACTTCTCTCCAGCATTAATTCCATCAACCAACGCCTTAATGGCACTCGGTTGATCTCCACTTGGGGAAAATTGTGATTCTAGTTGAAATTTATTGCCCACTTACTGTGATTTTTCATTAACATAAAACATTCAATTTTAATCTATTTCTTATCAATAATCATGTCAGCATTCCTTTCTCAAAGAGTTCAAAAAGTCAAACCTTCAGCAACCCTTGCAGTCACTGCAAAAGCAGGAGAATTAAAGGCTCAAGGAGTGCAAATTGTATCAATGGGATCTGGTGAGCCAGATTTTGATACTCCTATTAATATTCAAAAAGCAGCCATTCAGGCGATCAACAACGGTGAAACCAGATACACAGCAGTTGATGGCACACCTGTTTTAAAGCAGGCCATTATTGACAAATTCAAACGTGAGAATAACCTAGACTACTCAGCTACTGAAGTGATGGTATCTTCAGGTGGTAAACAGGTATTTTATAATTTGTGTCAAGCGGTGCTTAACGAAGGAGACGAGGTTATCATTCCATCCCCTTACTGGGTAAGCTACCCAGATATGGTGATTTTAGCTGACGCCACACCGGTTGTTGTTAAAACTGGACTGGAGCAAGATTTTAAAATCACACCTGAGCAGCTAGAAGCAAACATTACCGATAAAACCAAACTATTTATTATTAACAGCCCGTCCAACCCTACTGGTGCAGTTTACTCACAAGCTGAGTTACAAGCCTTGGCAAATGTTCTTATAAAACATCCTCAGGTGCTTATTATTACTGATGACATCTACGAGCACATTCGCTGGGGTGATGAAGATTTTATCAATATCGTCATGGCTGAACCTGACTTAAAAGATCGCACCATTATTCTTAACGGTGTTTCTAAAGGCTACGCTATGACAGGCTGGCGTATTGGTTATACAGGTGGTCCAGAAGCTATCATTAAAGCCATGAAAAAGATCCAAGGCCAATCAACCTCTAACCCTTGTTCAATTGCTCAAGCGGCAGCTTTAGAGGCGCTCAATGGCGACCAAAGTATTATTAATATCATGGTTAGTGCATTTGAAGAGCGTCACGAATATATTGTCAACGCACTAAATACTATTGATGGTGTTGAGTGTCCTAGATCACAAGGTGCATTTTATTCCTTCCCTAGAGTGGAGGGCTTGATTAAACGCTTAGGTCTAAAAGATGACGTGGAATTCTCCACTTACTGCCTAGAAAAACTAAACATCGCCCTGGTTCCGGGCTCTGCTTTTGGCGCACCTGGTTACGTAAGATTTTCATTCGCAACCAGCATGGATAACATCAAACTTGCTGTTGAGAAGCTCGCTCAAGTTTAATTCTTTTTTTATTTTCCGGCTTTTTTTTGCAGAGTTTCAATGACACAAATCACCAACTATCTATGCAAATACTTTGATTTAAGGAGTACAATTCTCCCATTTTTAACAGCCATTAACAACCACCCTAAATAGTTATATACAAAAGTGTCAACCAAATAACAATAATGGTTGACACTTTCAATAGACGTAAAAAAGGGATTCACCTGGAATCCCTTATGGAGTAAGACCTGTAGAAGTTAGTCAAAGTTAAAAACAAACGGATTAACAGTCT
>JABGQC010000047.1 GCA_018644675.1 Candidatus Thioglobus sp. | reverse complement strand
TCTGAAATTGCCGCCTGATGGAACATGTAGTCAAATTTATAATCATCTAATAACGCTAAGTCAGCTTTGCTATTGATATTGCCACAAACTACATCGCCCGTAAAACCGATCAAATTTTTGTAATGGCCGAAGCTTTGCAGATTGCCATTAGCAAAAGTTGCCTCACTCCTAAAACAGTCAAAAACTACTACTTGAGAATCAGGATAATTTTCTTGAAAATAAAAAGCTAGATTGCTACCGATAAAGCCCGCGCCGCCGGTAATTAAAATAGTCTTATTGTTGAAGTCTGTATTGCTATATGTCATCTTTATCAGTTGATTAAATGTATGGTTCATATGATAAACGAAAACCCGGTTAAAATTCAACATTCATCAAGGTTATGCTCAGTATAATCAACTCAATCTGATACGCTTAATATCACCTATGGAATACTCTAAAAATTTCTATCAAATCAAATCAAATAGTGAGATTTTTGATCGAATAAATGCCGAGCGTGAAGAGATTGGCTATTACAATTTGCCCTATCAAGATACAGCTGAGATTAAAGACTATGCACAAAGCATTAATAAAAAGCACATCGTCGTTTTGGGTATTGGTGGATCCAGCCTCGGTGCACGAGCAATTTATGAGTTTTTATTGTCATCTAACAATTACACCAAAGATTTGCTTTTTTTGGAAACGATTGACCCGCTTAAAATTAAACTCTGTTTAAAAAAAGTAGATTTGAATGATGCTCAATTTGTAGTTATTTCTAAATCAGGCAATACCATTGAAACTTTGAGTTTGTTTAAATACCTCAATTCTCTGGTGGAAATTAATAGCACTAACTGCACCATCATCTCTGAAACTAAAAGCAATCTCACACAATTTGCCAATGACAACAACATCAAATCCTTTGATTTGGCTGAGGATATAGGTGGGCGTTTCTCCGTATTTAGTGTTGTGGGCTTAGTGCCACTAGCCATG
The DNA here is from genome assembly GCA_018644675.1 of Candidatus Thioglobus sp. Lineage (GTDB taxonomy): Bacteria > Pseudomonadota > Gammaproteobacteria > PS1 > Pseudothioglobaceae > Thioglobus_A. Next base: position 803 of record JABGQC010000047.1, on the reverse strand, counting down.
GTGGGTGTTGATATCGATAATTTACTGAATGGTTGTAAGCGTGTGGCTGATAGTTTTTTTGAGCAAACAAGTTACTACAAACCTATTATCAGAAAAGCCAGATTTTTAGTTGAGAACAAAAACAGATTCAATATTAATGTTGTTTTTTCTTATTCATCTCTATTGGAAAGTTTTAACAAATGGTATGTGCAGCTTTGGGCAGAGAGCCTGGGCAAGATCAATATTAATGGCACTCGCCAAGCGCTTACGCCTGTTGGCCTGGTTGGACCAGTTGACCAGCATAGTTTTTTGCAAATGATCATGGACGGTGTGAGGGATAAAACCGTTACTTTTATTAAGATTAACGATCTTAAAGATAGTAGTAGTATTCCAAAAGACACGGCTAATAAGTTTGATGGCTTGGCTTGCGGCTATGCAGAAGGCTACAGTTTTAATGATCTGTTAAACATGCAAGCTGATGCAACCATTCAGTCAATTGAAGAACAAGATGATATCCCTTGCGACGTAATTTCAATTCGCACTGTTGATGAATATAATATCGCTAAAATTATGTTTAGTTATCAATTGCTAGTTTCTTGTATTGGTGCATTTTTACAAATCAATACATATGACCAGCCAGGAGTTGAATATGGCAAAATTAACTTAGCTGAAAAATTTCAAAGATAAACTATGAGTATCATTAATAAATGTCTATTTCCTGTAGCAGGCTACGGTACGCGCTTTTTACCAGTCACTAAAGCCATCCCTAAAGAGATGTTGCCAATTCTTACCAAGCCACTCATTCAGTACGGCGTGGAAGAGGC